>JAKARZ010000001.1 GCA_021828405.1 Bacillota bacterium | reverse complement strand
TGTTCAAGGGCATCCAAGGCTTCAGTAATCGCACGCCACGTTTCCGGCGTGACCAATATACCCACCGTGGAAGCCTCCCCGCGACCGCGCCGTTGTACCCGGAGTCGCCCAAAACGCCTCAGGGCGGCTTGCCAGTTGGTCGTACGCAACTGAGACACCGTGACGTCGGCGTCCAGATCAAACTGCGTGAGGGACTGCCTCATCCGGCAACCTCCCCTCCGTCTCAAACACGGTGCGTGGTCTTCATCGTACTACGAGGCCATGGGATGTGCAATGGGATGGGCGATGGGATGCGCGATAAAATGTGCGATGACGATCCCTTCGGTTCTTCATCCAGGAACCCGCTCCGCGGTGCGGTTGCGGCCTTACGATTCCTGGGTCCAGCGTGGCGACACCACCCGGAGCCCATAGGCATGTTGCACGGCCTCGGCGACGGTGGCCACCAGGCAAATCTCGAGGTGCTCACGCAACGGGGGCGGCGCATCGTCCACCTGGCGCCGATTCTCTTCGGGTACGATGACGCGCCGACGGCCATGGCTAAATGCGGCGTAGAGCTTGGGGATGAGCCCGCCAACCGGGAGAATCTGCCCATGGAGTGCCACCTCGCCGGTCACGGCGAGTGCGGGACTGACGGCGCGGCCCGTCAGCGCGGACAGCATGGCCAGCAGGAAGGCGAGGCCGGCCGATGACCCTTCCCGGTTTTGCTCGATTTGGACCAAGTGCACCGCCAACTGGGCGTTCTCCATGGACTCGACGGGGATGCGAAACTCGGTGCGGTGATCTCTCAGATAGTGATACGCCGCCTTCGCCGACTGCTCCATGGCGGGGCCGTGAAACCCGGTGAGCGTGAGGCCGGCAGTTCCGGGCAAGAGCGAGGACTGGATCACCTGCACGTCGCCCCCGATGGGTTCTCCTTCGCCATTGACCAATGCCAGCAGCGCCGTGATTTCGCCGACGTCGGGGTGCTCATTGAGCCGCTCGTCGTGCTGGTCCAGCGCCCGTGCCCGTACCAAGTCGGCCGCCGTGAGCGTATCGACGCCGAAAAACTGCAGGAATTTGGGCGGAAACTCCCCTGGCGCCATGGACACCAGCTGATGATGCACTCGCTGGCGCAGTTCGGCCGCGAGTCCCAGCAGCACGGGCGCCGATTCGTCGGGCACATTGCCGTCGGGGAACAGGAGCTTGACGAGCCCGCTCAAGGTTTTGAACACGGCCCGCTGGTCGCGCGTGGTGGCGTCCTGCAAAGGGCGGGACGCCGTGAGCCCCCGGACGGTGTCGTCGACGGCCCAGTCCCGCAAATGCCGCAGCAGCACGCTCACATAGTCGGCCGGCCAGCCAAAGTCGACCGCGAGGGTTTGCGGCGTGATTTTGGCCAGCTCCCACCCGGGCAGATAGGCGTGAATGCGGTCCACGATGGCGGCGTCCTGAAGGGCGGGGGGGAACACCTGAAACAGGTGGTCGTAGTACGAGGCCGGTTGGCCACCTTCGACGGCGAGGTTGCCCAGCAGCACGATGGACGCGTCGGCCGAGTGATCCTGGCCCCCGCGGGAAAAGTGCCCGCTCTCCATGTAGTCCTTCAGAATCGAGATGGAGCCATAGTCGTCATGCATCTGCAGCCCCGCCACTTCGTCAAACACCACCGCATCGGTGCGCGTGAGCATGCCGCGGCGGCCGGTGCGGAGGTTGACGAACAAGTCGGCCGGCGTGGCTCGGCCGCCGCTCACCACCAGCGCGGTCTGCGTCACATTTCTGTAGAGATAGGTTTTGCCCGTGCCGCGCGGGCCCATCTCCACCAGATTGTACTGCGGCTCCACCAGGGGAATGAGCCGCGTCAACAGCAACAGCTTTACGCGCAGGGGGTCCCGGACGCCTTCGGCCAGCGCCACCGGACTGTATCCCATGGACACCAGCCACAGGTCGAGCCACTCCTCCAGGGAAAACTCATGACGATATCCCACAAACACGTCCAGGTTGGCATCGGTGGGGATGGGCTGAAAGTCCAGCACCTGGGCCGTGGGCTCGCCCTTTTGGCGCGGAGCCCGGTAGACGAGCTGGATGCGGCCCCAGAGCCCGCCCCCCAAAAGGCCGGGGGCGTACTCCACGAGGGTATCCGGCACCTGGACGGCCAGACCCAGCGGTTCCACCCGGCCGTCCAGCCGATCCTGACGGAGGTTGGGAGTGGCGGACAACTCGGCCAGCACCGTGAGCTCGCCCTCGCGCATGAGCCGGTATTGCAGCGTTTCAATGCGGTCGCTCGCCGGAAAAAACTCCGCGACGGTTTGCCGGGCGGCGGCCAGGCCGTAGGTGGCCACCAGGTATTCTCCCACGTAGCGGGGAATCTGGGCAAACACGCCGCCCAAGTCAGGGATGCGCTCCACCACCAGGCCCCCCATCACGGCGTGGGCCTTGGCTTTTAATGCCGCGAGCGCCACCCGGGCGTCCGCGGAATCCCCGGCCATGTCAGAAGATGGCCGGCCGGCTCACGCCGGTCGGCTGCTCAAACGCCTCGTCCGGCAGTTCCGCCAGGCTGGTGCCCTGGGGGTTCCACACCTCGATGGTGGGCGCGTGGCCGTACTGCATCCACAGGTCGAGCCACTGCACGGCGGCGCGGATGCGGGTGCGCACTGGAGCGCCGGACTTGGCCAGGTGGCGGACGGCGGAGAGGTACGCCTCGGGTTCGGGAGGCGTCCAGGCGTAGGCCGCCCCGTGCGCGTCGCGCACCATGAGCAGCAGCTGGTCCACTTCGTCCAACGTGAGCGGCGGCAGAAGCTCGGCCTGGAGCAGGAACTGGACCCCGCGTGTGGCATCGGCCGCGTCGTCCGGGCGCGATCGTTTGGCCAGCCACTCCGGCGCGGCGGTCGGGTCTTGGCGCGCTTCGATCACCTCGGGGTAGTAGTTGGAGGCGAGGGCCGCCACCACCCATGTGTGCTCAAGGCTTTCGCTGTGGATGAGGCGCGCCAGATTGGCATACGCCCGGGCGCGCTGCCCGATGCCGGTTTTGCCCAACAGCTCCACTTCGTCGATCAGGAGGACCCACCCCCGGTAGCCGGCGAGGGTCACCAGCCGGTCCATGAGGCGAAAGTATCCAATGGCATCCTGGGTGGGCGAGAATCGCTCGAACTTCACCGCGTGGGCAAAGGCATCGTGCAAGATTTTGCTGAGCGATCCGATAGGCCGACCTGACAGCTCGCCTAAAAGCTCCTCGCGATGGTCCACGCTGTCCAGGCAGTAGGCGTCCAGCGCGTAGCGCAGGCGCTCCGGCACGCCTTCCAGGTTCGTGCGTGCCCGGCCGCGCTCGCGCACCTTGTTCAACAGCGGCGCCAGGCCCGATACCGTGGAGTCGGGCAGGCGAGTGGCCGCGGCCACCGCGCCGTAGAACTTGTCCAGGTTGGCGAGCGGCACCTCGCGGCTGACCGAGACGGTGCTCACCACCCATCCGGCCTGCCGCGCCCGCACGGCGACCGCTTCCAGGAAGTGCGTTTTGCCGTCGCCGTAGTTGGCCCGCACCACGAGGGGTCGGGCCAGCGCGCCTTCCAGCACCTGATCCGCCTTCTCCAGCAGCCGCTCGCGCCCAATGGCCAGTCGCTCGGCCAGGGCGGCGGACGGCACGCCGGACCGGAGGCTCTCCAGCACGCGCTCGGCCTCGTAGCGTGCGTCATTCGTCAAGACGACTCCCCCCTTCGCCCGTGCTGTCGCCGGTTCCTTCGCTGGGGTTTGGCCCACAGTCGATGCCGAGCGGGTTTTCTCGATCGGCGAGCGGGGTCCACGCGTCATGGTGCGGGGCCGGACCCCCGACGCTGGCCAGCATGGTCCGCCGCACCTGCGACAGCGAGCCGGCGGCGGGGGCGACGCGCGGGCTGCCTCCGGTGGCCACGGCCCACGCGTCGGCCACTCGGCGTATGGCGCCCTCCTCGGCGGCAAAGACGCTGTCCCAGTCGAGCCAGTCGGAAAACCGATTCAACTCCACGGATGTGAGCTCCGTGGACACCCGATCCTTCAAGGCGGGATACGACGAGATGCCGCGCTTCTCATCCTGGTACAAGGCGGGCCGTGCCGCCAGCACCAGCCAAAGCCCCGGCAGCACGTCGCCGTCGTCGATGAACTCGCGCAGCATCTCATAGGTTTCTTCGCGGCGGCCGGCGGTGTAGTACACGGTGGTGCCGTCACCCTTGGGCGCCACCAGCTGGTCCAGCTGGTCCACGGTAATAAGGATCCCGCCCCGGCCCGCCGTGCGGGCCAGGACCGCCCATCCTTGCAGGATGGTTCTGGCGTTCTGCCGATTGAGCGCCTGCGTGAGACCCAGCCGCTTCATGAGCGGCTTTCGCAGCGGCTCTCCCTTCAGCCACGCATCCAGGGTGTCGGTGTCGGGACTGGGAACGCCCAAAAGCTCACCAACCTTAAAAGAGACGGCCACCTTGAGCGACAGGTCCACGTCCACCGGCGCCAGCATCTGGTCCACGTGTTCGCGGATGTCGGCCATGGCCGTGTCCCGAATGCGGCCGCGCTCCGCCACCAGCCAGTCCACGAGGGTGGTGGACGGGGGCATGCTGGTGGTGTCGTACCCGAGGCGCCGAATGACACGGTCCCGAAGGCCCCGGAGAATCTGGGTGGTGTCCAGTTGCGCCAGCACCGCCTGGCCGAATTCTTGGATCCCGCGCAGCGGTGTGGCACGGGCGTCCAGAGCCACCGTCAACAGCCCATCTTCCGATGCGGCCATCTCGAGCATGCGGAGCGCGTGGGTTTTACCCGCTCCGGGGGTGCCAATGATCCACTTCACTTTGCTGCCACCCAGGGGAATGAAGCGCTGGGCGTAGTGCTCGCGGAGAAATGCGGTCATGTTGGCGGGATCGATGGACACCTGCCGCAGGAGCCGCCGCTCGGTGGGGGGCTCGCCTTGGGTCCGCCATACGTGGGGCGTCACGCCCGCACCACTTCGTAGGTGCCCAAAAGGTCGGTGCCGCCGTGTCCGTCGGGCACCGACACGCCCTTTTTGTCGTGACTGTGGTTCAGCAACAGCCGCCGTCCGTCGGCCGTCATGTTGGTACGGCGCACGCGATACAGATCAAACGCAAACTGGCGCAAGGGATACGCCGCCGTGCCGGTGCGCACTGTCAAAAGTTCGTGCGCCCGGCGGAGCGCCGCCCCCCGGGTCAGATCCTTGGGCAGCACGTCGTACAGGGCGTAAAGGGCCTTCAAAAACTGCTGATCGTTAAAAGCCGCTCGGTGCACCTTGTCCCACTCGGTTTTCACCAGCTTGGCCAGTGCCGCGGGGCGCAGCACGTGGCCCGTGCGGTTGTTGATCACGACGGCGCCCCCTTGGAGGTCCACCTTCACGTAGAAGGGGAACACGTCGTACTGGGGGAAGCGCCCGGCAAACGGCACTTCGGCGAGAGACAGGGCCTGCTCAAATTCACTGGCCCAGCGCGCCTCGTCGGCGTCTGTGGCCGCGAGGCGCGTCGAGCGAACGACATCGCCGAAACGGCCCACTTCTTGGGACAGCTCGTCGACCACGGCGGTCACCTCGTCCGCGACCTTCGTGGCGCTGAAAACGTCCCACTCGTCGACATGGCGCGGCAGTCGGCCGAGTCGGCCCACCCGCTTGCCCAGGGCCGCGATGCGGGCGGCCATCGGCTTGGCCTGCAAGTCAAAGTCGTCCGGGCCCATGACCCCGGGCTGGGTGGCTTCGACGCCCTCACGCCCCTCCTGCTCCGTCATCTCCGCCACGTTCCCGTCGTCTCGCCTGTCTCTCTCGTCTGCCATCCGACCACCTCCACAACACTTTCAATGGCACCGCGGATGGCCACGCCCGATCCGTTCGACGCGTCTTTTTCGCCGACCGTCCCCAAAAGCCTCGCCGGGGCTTCCCAGGCCGCCATCAGGCTGTCGATAAGGGACTTCGCGGCGGCATGGGGGTTTCCTGCCAGCCGTGCATCCCCGAAAACGCCAGCACCCGGCAGCCAGAGGACCGCGTGGCGCCGGTCAGGTGAGCTTCCCGAGGAGCCAATCCAGAAACATCACTTCGGTGAAGCGGTATCGAGCCCGTGGTGCCGGGCGGTAAATCACCCCCTGCTGCACGAGCGCGGCCAGTGCCCGATATACCGTGGCTGCCGGCAAGTGGGTTTGGTAGGCGGGCTCGCCCCGTGCCAGCGCTTCCAGGACCCGACCAGCGGATTTCACTCGACGGACGTCGGCCCACTCGGCTTCGTACACGCGATCCAGCGTCCGCAACACGTCCTGGTACGCCAACACCGCGACGTCTGCCGTGATTCGACGCCGGTCCCCCTGCTGCAGCAGCACATAGGCGCGGTTGGCAACCTGCATCAGGCCGTAGGGGTGGCCGCCAGTGCGGGCGAGCAGCGTGTCCGCGCCCTGCTGGGTCAGTTCCAGTCCCGCCCCTTCGAACTTGCGGTGAAGGTACACTCGCCACGCCTCATCCGGCACCGGCGGCAGATCTCGTAGCAGCGCAAATCGATACAGGGCGCGCTGGCGCTCAGCAAACAGCGCGTTCAGGAGAGACGCCTGGCTTCCCAAAAAGAGATAGGTGCACCACCGCTGCTGTTGAAAGTGCGCCCGCATCCGCTGCAGCAAGAGGGTGCCGCCCAGCCGATTGACCTCCTGGAATTCGTCCAGCAACACCACGAGACGCTTTTGGTCCCGAGCCGCCATCTGCTCCGACAGGGCCAATGCGGCATCCAGCATCTGTTCTGCTGTGCGATGGGGGCCGACCCGCGTGAGCGCCACCTCCAGGCCGGCGAGGCGCTCCGTGACTTGAAACCCGCCGAGCCAGTTCAAAAGCTCCTCCCAGGAGTGGATGACGCGGTTTTTCATCCCCAGTCGGTTGGAGACCACCGCCTGGACCAGTTGGGTGGCCAGACCTTCGAGGCCCGTCGCGAAAAACAGGTCGACATAGGCCGTGTGGCAGCCGGCGCGGTTCAGCTCTGCCAGCACGGCTTTGCCCACGCTGGTTTTTCCCGTCCGTCGGGGTCCTGCCACCACCAAGCTCTGACCGCTGGTGAGTTCCGCCGCCGCGTCGGCCATAAACGCTTCGCGGTCTACCACATCGTCTGGCCCGGCTAGCGTCCCGACCGGAAACAAGGGCACCACGGGCATGATTCACCTCCCGGCACTACATCGCGTGTAGTGTAATACTACATGAAATGTAGTATCGCCGCGACGGCGTGGGTGGCCATCTCTTTGACCGCCGTGTCCCAGTGGTTGAGGGGGGGGGAGAGTACGGACTGGTCCCACACGGGCGTGAAGCCGCCTACTTGAAGGCTCGGCGGAGGAACCGGTCAAACATCGGCACGGTGAAGTCAATCTGACCCCAGCGCGGAGCGAACAAGAGACCCCGGCGAATCAAACTGTCCCGCACGGATCCGACCTGCTGCATGGTCCGCCGCATAGCGTTGGCCACCTCGGCGGTGGAGTGCGGCCCCGGTCCCAGGTGGGCCATCGCGCGGAGATAGGTCCGCTCGCCATCCGTGGTGCGGTCGAACCGCACGCGAAAAAAGCTCCCGTCCAACTCCGCCTCCGCGAGCGGAATCCCCTGCACGACGTCCAAAAGGTCAATGTGGCGGGGACCCGGCGCCACATCCCAGCTGGTCTTGCCAAATTCCTGGAGGAAGTACGGATAGCCCTCCGACGTTTCGGCCACGCGCAAGATCGCCTCGTCTGTCCAATGCACTCCCGCGTCCCGCGCGGGGCGGGACAACGCTTCGGCAATGTCCGGCGCCGACAGCGCCCCGATGTCCACAAACGTGAACATGCGCTCGACGTACGAGCGCACCTCGCCCAATAGGCCGGGCAGCGACGGCAGACCCGCGCCGGCCACTTGGATCGGGAGCGCGGCCTGCTCAACCCGGTGCAGTCCCACGATGAGGGCGGACAGGTCCGATGGAGCAAGGTACTGCAGCTCGTCCAGCGTGAGGAGGACGCCGGCGGACAGTGCGCGGGCGGCCTCGCCGGTCTCGCACAACAGGCCCGCCAAGTCGATGGCCAGATCGCCTGAATCGGCCGGGCCAGGAACGGGGGCCACCTCCAGGGTGAATTCCGGCCCCTGGGGCAGACGCACCGAAAACGCCTTCAAGACGCCCAACGCTCGCCGCACCTGGGTTTGGGCTGCTCGGGCCATGGGGCGGCGGTGGCGAGCTTCCAGCTGCAACAGCACCCGCCGCACGGCCGATGCCACCTCACGGGCAAAGTCCACCCCGTCGCCCGCTTCGATGTGCTCGGCCACATACCCAAAGCCCAAGGCGCGCGAGGCAAACTCCGCCAACAGCACGGTCTTGCCCACCCCACGTCGGCCGGTCAGCATAATGCCTTTAGCCGACCGGCCGATGAGGCGCCGCTGTAGCGCGACGTCCATGTCGTCGAGGGGCCGCTGCCGTCCCACCAGTGCCGGTGGAGGCGCACCGGCCCCTGGGCTATACGGGTTCTGCACGCGGTTCATGAGCCAAAGTATAACCAGTTGTCGGGAGTATAGCCAGTCTCCGATACTTTCCTAACAGAGCTATAAATCACCCGGCTGCGGGAAGGTCGGGACTGCGTGCCACCAGCGGTGCCGCCTGGTCACGCACCTGCTGGACAAGGCCGCTGGACACTCGTATCCTCCGGTGTGACCGGCTGGTCATGCTGTGAGACGGGTGCCATCAACGCAGTTTGCCGCGCTGCCGCCTGGTGCGCAGCAGCGCATCGTGGAGGCGAGTCTGGCGGAGTTTGCCGCGCACGGCTACGACGCCGCCTCCACCAACCGCATCGTCGCCCGGGCGGGGATCTCCAAAGGCGTCCTGTTCAAGTACTTCACGGACAAAGAATCCCTGTTTCTCCACGTCGCCCAAGGCGTGGTGCGCTCGTATCTAGACGGACTTCCCTCTTCGTCACCCGGGTCGATCTTTGACATCATCCGACGAACGACCGTGCATAAACTGCGCTTTCCGTGAACAACCCCTGGGCTATCAGCGGTGGATGCGGATCGTCACTGAACCCGGGCATCGGGTGTACGCCAAGGCACGGGAGAGCGCTCTCTCCCCACCGGACTGGGATCCGTTTCGGCAGGCCATCCCCGCAGGGACGCTGCGGGAGGGTGTGCCGCCCGACCATGTGGTCAACCTGCTGACATGGATTGGGCGGGGGATGGAGGCCCGTGCCGCCGCTACGCTGCCGAGAGTGGTGGACGAGCGGCTGGACGCGGCGTACCAGGCCATCGTGGACGAATTGGACGTGTATCTCGACATCTTGCGGCATGGTGCCTTCCGGGAAGGTGGTCAGCATGATTGCCCTTAAGTCGGTCACCAAGGCGTTTTCAAGTGGGCGCGGCGTCTTTGACCTGTCGTTTGACGTGGCGGCCGGCGAGGTGTTTGGCTACCTCGGGCCCAACGGTGCCGACAAGTCCACGACCATCCGCCAGCTGATGGGATTTCTCCGGGCCGACGCGGGGTCCGTGGAGATTGATGGCCACAATTGCTGGACGGCGGCGCCCCGCGTGCAGGCGGCGGTGGGGTATCTGCCCGCTTTGAGCTGGACCCGGTCTCGCCGCTCCGCAAGATGTCGAAGGGCACCAAACAAAAAGTGGGGCTGGTGGCCGCGTTCATGCACACGCCCCGCGTGCTCATTCTGGACGAGCCCACGTCGGGGCTGGACCCCATCATGCAGGAGTGCTTTCTGGAGCTGGTGGCCGACGAAAAGCGGCGAAGCGCCACGGTGTTCATGTCGTCGCACGTGTTTGCCGAGGTGGAGCGCGTCGCGGACCGCGTCGGAATCCTGAAGGACGGCCGGCTGGCGGCCACTCGCGGGCGCTTGCCACGCTGCTCAAGGGGCTCCCGCCGGAGATGCTGAGGGTCTTGGGGTACCATGTGGGCGCGACGCATCTGGCGGGCTTCCTGGCGGGAGAATTCTACGGCCTGATCTACCTGGTCATCATAAGCATGTACGCGCTGTTCACCGCCTCCAAGCTGATGGCCCACTGGATGGACAACGGCTCCATGGCTTATCTGCTGGCGTCGCCGGTGTCGCGCGCGCGTCGCCGCGACCCAAGCCCTGGTCCTCTTCACGGGGGTGTTCGTCATCGGGGGGGGGGCCACCGTGGCGGGGGGGATCCTGGGGGCGCACTGGCTCGCGCCCAACGTTCCCCTCGCCACCGGGCCATTCATTGCGATGAACCTGGTGGGCACGCTGATGTTCTGTGTCGTGGCCGCGTACGCGTTTGGCTTGTCGGCGGCCGCTCGGGATGAGCGCACGGCGCTGGGCTCGACCATGCTGACGCTGGTTTTCTACGGGCTGAATCTGGCGGGCGAGCTGGCGCCGTCCGTGCACTGGCTGACCCACGTGTCGCTGGTCTCGGTGTTCAACGTGTCCCAGCTGATCCATGGGCAGGGTCCGATTGCGACCGACGTCGTGGGATTGTCAGCGGCAACAGCGCTCCTGGTCATGGCGGGGCTGGCAGCCTTTCAGCGGCGGCAGCTGTCGCTGTAGCTGCCGGCGCTGCATCGCTGGACCCGCGCCCCTATGTGAGGGCAGGGGTCGGCCATCCGCAGGCTTGGGCAATGTCCACCCACTCAGGCGTCCACGGCTGGCCCTCCCATGGCGCTGCCCTTTCCACGTCCCAAACCAAGTCCCAGCCTTCCGTCCCGACTTTGGGCAGCTTTGCTCAAGCTTCTCGATGAAGTGGTCCACGACCGCCGCGGACACTACCCGTTGCCGAGACTGGTTCTGCCCATGGGCTCGCGCGCGGTCCATGGGAAACACGACCAGAACCCGCCGAGGGGTAGGACCAATGGTGCGCATGATGCTCTTGCGGTCCGGCCGGCCGGCGAACGTGCCGTCCACGATGAAGATCGGGGGCTTGCCTGAGGCGACATAGTCCTCGATGCGGTCGCGGACCCGCTGCCACGCGATGGGGTTGAACCCTTGGTTGGCGGCATCGCCCAGGCGGGCCCGCTCGCGGTCGGGCGACACAATGGGGATGGATTGGGCATCGGCCCAGGTCGATTTCCCGATGCCCGGAACGCCACAGGTAACCAGCGCAATTTGCACGGACAATGCCTCCTTCGCAAATCTTCGGTGCCACGCAGGCCCGATGGACTTGACCTGGGTGTGCTGACGGCTACTTTGTGAACTTGCTTGCCGTGTCGGCCGAAGGCGACGACACGTCGGAAGCTTGCATCAACGGGATCGTTCAAACGTGGTGGCGCCCTGACTGGACCGGGAACTTCGCCCCGCTTTGCAGGATGTGACACCACCCACTACCCATGCCGTCGCCAACAGACCGACAGCAGGGGACGACGCGTCGACGGATTCCGCACCTGCAGACGACCCGATAGGCGACGTGCCAGGGCGCTGCCCGTTCTTCCGCCGACACCACTTCTTCACCCTGGGAGCAGACCAGCCTATGGGGATGTCGATGGTTCGGTCAATGACCAGCAAGGGCCGGAGCCCAGTGCCTCCGACGCGATGAGCGACTGACACCGCTTGCTGCCATGCCCACCTGGGTGGACGCGCTGTCCGCTCGCGAGGCAAATCTACGGTGCCGGCTGGTACCGGCGTCGCGCCGCCGGGGCCGCCCGGCGCGTGGGACCACGGTGACCGTGGCGGTGATGACGCGGTGTGACTACGCGGACTTCCAGTTGCGCGCAATGGTTCAGCGGCTACCCTGCCGGGCAGGCGGACCCCGGAACTGATTCCAGGGCACGCGGTGTCGGGCGCTACCACGGAGCCGCTCCTCCCGAGGAGTTGGCTGGCGGGGGCTGGTGGGACAGATGGGTGTAGGTTGGCCACTCGAGAACGCCCCAGGCCGAGGCGGACGGAAAGATGGTCCACTGGTCAGCAATCGGGTGCGAGACCGCTCCCTCCCACAAACCGTCGACATACTGGCCCGCTTTCAGCTGGCTGGCCGAAAACGGGGGCTGACTTCCGCCTTGCCAGAAGAACCGGCTGTAGGGAGCGATGCGAAAGGTGGTCAGCTCGGGCATGAGGCGCTCGAGCGTGTGGCCGGTGCTGTTCCAGACCACGATGGTTGGCATTGTGGCAACCCCAGCCCCGGCTCTTCGGCCGGGGCTGGGCAAGGGACCGCGGCAAGGTTGCCAGCTACGTTGCTTGGCTCTGCTCCTGGGGAGCGACGAAGTGCTTGCTGTACATGTCCGCGGCCGCCTCTTTGGGGAGGCGCGACGCGATGGCCCACGGCAGGAACACCACGAGCGATACCACCACCACGATGAGACTTCCGACGTCGATGTTGAACAGCGACAGCGACCCGACGCCGCCCACATAGGTCATGGCGGTCAGAAACACGATGTACACGATGTACCAGAGGGCTTGACGCAAGCCGGAGCCGGTCTTGTACATCACGCCAAACACCAACGAGCCGATGGTCATCAGCGCCACCGCATACGGGACCGAAGGCCAGCCGCTCCAGTAGATGATGAGTGAGATGACCGCGAACGCGATGGCCGCGATCCAGGCGCCGCCGCGAATGATGCCCGTATGTCCGTTCCGCCGTAGCGCGAACATGACCGCCGAGTTGGGGGCGAACGCGATGTAGCCCCCCACCACCGCATCCCCGATGAGGCTGTAGATCCCCGGCACCGGGGCGAAGATGAACGCCAGCACCGCCCCGATGGCGGCCATCACTAAGAGCGCCCACGCTGGGATGGCGAAGTCCTGGCTGATTTCCTTGAGCTTGGCGCTCATGAGGCCGCTGCGGCTCATGGCCATGAGCACACGACTGCCGGCGCCCTGGTAAATGTATCCGGTCACGAACGGCCCCAGGATGGCGATGACGATGGTGAGGGGAATCAGCCACACGATGCTGTTGGCGTGGGCGATGGTGAGGAATGGATTGCCGGCGATGCTGGAAATGGACCCCCAGTCGCCCGCCGCCAGCTTCAGGTTGGACCAGTTGAGAGACACCACGAACCCGAGGCCGAAGAGCAGGTAGACGATGGTCTGGCCCGCCAAGATGCGCACGAACGTGCCGCGCAGGCGCTCCGGACTCGACAGCTCTTCGGAGTAGTCGGCGATGACGCGGATGCCGCCGAACGCAAACATGCCGAGCGGGATGGCGATGAACACCCCGTTCATCCCGAACGGCACCACTCCATGGAACGCCGTGAAGTTCGTGAAGCGCGCAACCGTGATGAAGCCGATGGCCGCCAGCACGTAGAGGATCAGCTTGATGATGCCCAGCAGGTTGGTGGAGCGCGCGAACCCCTTGATGCCGTAGTAGTTGAACGGAACGAACAGCAGCAGGAACACGGCCGACAGCACCCCGCCCAGGATGGTGGGGTCGCCATGCGTGTTGATGAGCTGGGGCCAGAAGTAGTTGATGCCTTCAACTGTGGCCAGCGCCTCGACGGGCGGAATGAACAGATACCAGACCAGGTTGGCGAAGCTGGCGATCATGTTGGTGAGCGGTCCGTACGTGTACAGACTGTACCGCGCGGGGCCGCCGGCTTCCGGATACACCTGCGCCAATTCCACGTACGTCAGCATGATGAAGGCGTACATGACGGCGCCGATGAACCACGCCAGCACCATCCCGGGTCCGGCCAGCGCCGCCATGCCGGCGGTGCTGAACAGCACCCCCGTGCCGACGGATCCGGCGATGCCCACGACCAGCTGATCGCGTGTGGATAGTCCACGTCTTAGTTGACCCATCGGTGACTCTCTCCTCTCGCTCGCTCGCTCGCTCGATCTTGCTTGCGGGACCGGAACGGAACAGGTCAAAACAGCCAATCTTTATAGAGGCTCCAAGGATCGGGGTCCGCCCCCGCACCGCCGGCCGCGTCGACGCTGGCTCGCGCAGCGCGCTGGCGCACGCCCAGCACCCCGACGGGGTACCGGGTCTCGTCCAAGAGCCGCACCATCTCCGCATCGGTCCGGGCGGGCTCCGCCACCCGTGTGACCTGCTGGCGATAAAACTCGTAGCCGTGCGTGCGGTTGAACACCACGCACGGGGAGAACACGTTCAAAAGACCGAACCCCGGCTGTGTGAGCCCCAGCGCCACCAGCTCGGTAAGTTGCTGCACGTCGCCCGAGAACCCCTGTGCGAGCCAGTTTACCCCACCCGCCCATGCGAGCCTGAGCGGGTGGATGGGAAGATCGGGCGATCCGTCCGGCGTGGTGGACGACCGATAGCCGGTGGGGGAGGTGGGCGAGGTTTGGCCTTTGGTGTTGCCATACACGCCGTTGTCCATCACGAGGTACAGGAGGTGGACATTGCGCCGTGCCGCGTGTAGGAGGTGGCCGAGGCCGATGCCGTACCCGTCGCCGTCTCCCCCGGCGGCCAGCACGGTGAGGTCGGGGCGCGCGAGCGCGATGCCCTGGGCCACCGGCAGCGCGCGGCCGTGGGTCGTGTGGATCCCGTACCCCCTGAAATAGTGGCTGATCTTCCCGCTGCACCCGATGCCGGACACCAGCACCACGCGTTCAGGGCGCCGGCCGAGGTGGGCGAGGGCGCGCTGGATGGCCTTTAACACCGCAAAGTCGCCACAGCCCGGACACCACGTGGGCCGGTTGCCGTTGGCAAAGCTGGCCGCCAACCCGTCGGTGTGCACCCGCTCGGCCATGACTTCTCTACCTCCTCTCGGATCACGTTGGCTGACTCAGCTCACGTTCCGGACCGCGCGCAGAAATTCTTCGGCGGAAAAGTGCTCGCCGTCGTACCTGAGCACGCTTTTCACCGGCAGCTTTCTCCACCAGGACCCCAGCAGCCGACGCAGCTGAGCACTCGCGTTGTATTCGGCCACCACCACTGCCCGGATGGCTGGGGTGCGCCATGTGGGTGGGGGCAGCGGATGAATCTGACGCACCAGGAGGGCTTGGTACCGCTGCGGGTGCTCGTCAACTGTGCGCCGAATGAGCTCCGACATGGCTCCCGTGCCCACCAGCAGCGTGGGTGCACTTGGATGTCCCACCTGCGTCCACGGTCGTGGGTAGTCCACGGCGTCCAACTTGTGCAGCCGGCGGTGGTGGAGCGTCTGGCGAACGTCACGGAAGTCTGGCTCCATCCAGCCCCGCTCGTCATGCTCGTCGCCGCTGGCCACGTGGGCGCCGCCCGCGACGCCGGGCACCGTGCGCCAGGTGCGGCCGTCCGGGTCCGGACGAAAACGCACATAGTTGTCCACAGCGCCTGCGAGGTGGGTGGGACCCCGGTCCACCGGTATCGACGCTAGGTCGCGGACCAGCGCGGGCCAGGACACCGTTCGGGGGTTCATCGCGAGATCCAGGTCCAACAGCAAAAACACGAGGGCGTGGTGCGCATCTGCGAGGTTTAAGGCTTCCTTCATCACGAGGGCGGCGTCTCCCACGTCCGTGGGAGCGAGCACCATCCGGGGGAACTCGCCGTGCCCGCCGTACCGGGCCTGCTCGAGATCGCTCTGCTCGGTCTTCGTGGGCATCCCGGTGGAGGGGCCGCCGCGCTGGTTGTCCACCACCACCAGCGGCACCTCGATGGTGGCGGCGTACCCGATGCCTTCGGTCATCAGGGACAAGCCCGGGCCGCTGGTGGCGACAAACGTGCGCAGCCCGGCGTATGAGCACCCGACGGCCATGTGCACGGCGGCGATCTCGTCCTCGACCTGGACCGTCGTTCCGCCAAGGTTGGGCAGCGCGCGTGCCAGGATCTCAAGCACATCGGACGCGGGCGTGATGGGATAGCCGCAGTAGAATCGGACGCCGCCGGAGAGCGCCCCGAGCGCCAAGGCTTGGTTGCCGGTCAGGCCCACCAGCTCGGCACCGCGCTTCGGAGGCGATCCCAGACCTACCGCCGCGCCTCGTTCATACCCGTCCTCCGCCAAACGGAGGCTCTCATCACCGGGGAAGCGGGTCCCAATGGCCTCCAACAGCTCCCGGCGGTCGAGGTGAAAAGCACCCGCCGCGATGCCCAGCGCCCAAAGGTTGTACCCGAGCCGTGGGCACTCTCGCCACTCGTCCGCCTGCGGCAGGGACTGCCCCGCAAACAGCCGTCCCCCGGGGACCAGTCGGGGGACATAGCGGCTTAACCCCTCCTGGTCGAAGACGACCGCCACCTCCACCCGTTCGCCGCGCGTCACCGTGCCGCCATCGGTGGTGTCGGTGTACACTTCAAACGACGTGAGTCCGCCGCGAATGATGGTGGAGAAGTCCCGCCATGTACGATGAGCCATGCCCTGGGTGGTCATGAGGGCGGCCAGCATCTCGCCGGCGGTCTCGACCCCCTGCCCGGTCCGTCCGCTGATAGCGATGGCTGGCATCGTGTGTCCTCCTTCCACAAGCGGGCTGGTCCCTGCCTGCGGCACTTCTGGTTTGGGGAAGTCCCCCGCTACCAGCCGCCGTAAGCGAGCCACGCTCCGTCCACCGGCAGATCGATGCCGCTCACGTAGGTGCTCCGGTCCGATGCCAAGAACAGCGCCGCCTCGGCGATCTCCTCGACGGTACCGTAGCGCCCCAGGGGGTCGCGCCGCGCGATGTCGGCATCGGTGTAGTCCGTCGTGGAGAGATCGCGGACGTTCATCGACGTCGCGATATAGCCCGGCGCCAGCACGTTCACCCGAATGTTATGGGGCGCCCAGTCCACCGCCAGCACCTTGCCGAGCCCCACCAGGGCGTGCTTGGTGGCGGCGTAGGCTGCGCGCCGCGGCAGCCCCATGCGGCCGAGAATCGACCCCATGAGCACGATGCTGCCGCGGTGGGCTTTGATCATCGCCCGCGCCGCGGCCTGTGCGGAGTAGAACACGCCGGAGAGGTTGAGCCGCACCACCGCCTCCCACTCGTCGGGCGTGATGTCCTCAGCCGAGCGGATGAGGGACGTGCCCGCGTTGGCCACCATGATGTCGAGGCGGCCGAACCGGCTCATGGCGTCGGCCACGAGATTGGCCGCCCCCTCGGGCGTGCTCACGTCGGCGTGGACGCCGAGAACTTGGTCGGGCGGCCCAAGCTCCTGGGCCACGTCCTCGGCGACGCCCGGCCGGTGGGAGTTCACCACGACGCGCGCGCCTTCGCAGAGAAAGCGCACCGCCACAGCTCGGCCGATGCCCATCGATGAGCCGGTGACGACCGCCACGCGCTCGTTCAGTTCCATGCCACGGCCCTCCTTGCTTTCTCGAATCTTGCCTTAAAGGCGTCAGGGATGGACCGCGATGCGCTTGGCCGCGCCCACGTCGCGGATGCGCCGCTCCGCATACAGCTCGGCCGCGCGGAACGTGCCCACCCGCTGGGCCTGGGCCAGGTCCCAAATGTGCGCCATGGTTTCGCCGATGGCGCGCACCTTGGCCTCGCCGCGCTCGGGGTTGACCCCGCCCGGCCCCAGCCGGTCCGCGTCGAAGATGGCGCCGCCCGCATTCACGATGAAGTCGGGGCCGTAGGCGATGCCGCGCTCCGCCAGCACCTGGTCCAGCTTGGCGTCCCACAGCTGGTTGTTGGCGCTGCCGCAGATGATGCGAGTGTCGAGGCGCTCCACGTTGTCCTGCCGCACCACGCCGCCCAGCGCGCACGGCGCCAGGATGTCTGACGGCAGGTAGAGAATCTCGTCGGGGTCCACGACCTCGACCCCGTTGACACCCCGCCAGCGGCCGACGGTGGCGGGGTTGACGTCGGCCACCCTCACGCGGGCGCCTTCCGCCAGCAACAGGCTGATGAGCGGCGCTCCCACCGACCCGGCGCCCTGGACGCTGACGCGGAGCCCCGACACGGTATCCGCCCCCAGATGGCGCTGCACCAACGTTTTCATGGCCTCCATCACGCCGATGGCGGTCATGCCGGAAATGGGGCCGGCGCCCCCCCACTCGCGAGGGAGCGTGATGACGTACGGGGTCTCCTGCCGCATGGCCACCATGTCGTCGAGGGTGGTGCCCACATCTTCTCCGGTCCAGTACACCCCGCCCAAGCGGTCGATGAATCGACCCAGCGCTCTGAACAGCGCCTCCGACTTGTCGGTGGCGGGATTGCCCATGACCACGCATTTGCCGCCGCCCAGGTTCACCCCCGCCGCGGCGTACTTGTACGTCATCCCTCGGGCGAGCCGCATCGCGTCGATGGCGGCGTCTTCCGGCGTGGCGTAGGTCCACATCCGGCATCCCCCGCCGGCCGGGCCGAGCGTGGTGTCATGCACCGCAATCACCGCTTTGAGTCCGGTGTCGTGGTCCTGGCAGAACACCACGTTCTCGAAGTTGGCGGCCTCCATGAACTCCATCATCGTGCGGGGCTGCTCCCACACCGGTTCGACGGTCATCGGCTCATCTCCCTTTGCGCGTCTTTGCCCCCTGCCGTTCGGCGTCAGTCCGGGGGTCGATCTCAAGGGCGTGGTCCCGCAGCGGTCTTCCATCTCCAGATCGCGACGGGGGCTCAGACCCTGCCAGAGCCGCCAGGGACACCGTCGCGTAGTTCACATGCGTGCGAGTGGCCAATGCCGCATCCTCTGGACGGTGCTCCCGAATGGCCTGATAGATGGCGTGGTGCTGGTCCAAAAACTTTGCCCCCATGGTTGGGTCGCGAAGCAGCTGCTGACGGAACGGGGCGTAATGCGTCCGAATCAGGTGATCCACCATGGACATCATCCCAATGAGGAAGGGGTTGTGGCTGGCCCGGATGACTGCCTGATGAAAGTTGGTGTCGGCGTCATCCGCGCCCACATGGCGGCGAAGGGTCTCCTCCACTTTCTTCATGGCGCCGTATATCTGGAGAATCTCGCTCCGGTTGGCTTCCTGGGCCGCCACCTGGGCCGCCACCGGTTCGAGACCCAGGCGAGCCGCCATCAGGTGGTAGATGGAACCGAGCTCTCCTCGCGGGGAGGGCAGCACCCCAGACCGATCGGTCACGTACGTGCCGCTGCGCGGCACACGATGGATGTCTCCCTTCCGCTCCAGGTGCGTGAGCGCGGTCCGCACCTGCCGCCGGCTCTCGTGAACCAACTCTGCCAATTGCCGCTCGGACACCAGCCGGTCCCCGTGGCGAGCAACACCGGAGGCTGCGAGATCCACTATCGCCGCCGCGAGCTTCTCGGCGGCCGCATCCCGGACCCTCGGTGTCTCACTTGTCCTATGATTCATACCAAGGGTTTCTCCACTCGACCGATCTATCCTGCCTGTCGGGGAAATCCTCTCGAGGGAACAAAATGGCGTCGTCCTTGTGTTTTCTGAGTGGTGGTGCGATCCACCACGCGATCCACATTGAAAGTATGGATCGAGGACGGACAGCGCAGAAGACCGCACCGGGAACGTGGTGCGATAGATGGGGGACGGCGGGACGCCGAAGGCAAGCAGACACGGTGCCTCGGCGTCCGGGCGAGGCCGCCTTGGGGAACCACCTCACCTCACATTCCAGGGGACGCGTGGCGCACTCGGATCCGACACCTCGGGTCGAGACCGACCAAGGGAAGCTCTCGGGGGATCGGCCCCTACATCGTCGGCATGCGGAGACCGTGCAGCCCGCGGTAGGGTGGTGGGCTCTTGGGCTCCCACCCTTCCAACACGTCGGGACTGAGCCGGTATATCTCCACCGCGAGCGGGCGGCATACCTCGATGGGGTCCCTGGCGTCTGGACCCCACAGTGGTATGGAGAGGTCGCCCCCTGGACAGGCGGACAACGCGCACAACAGATCCATCTCCGCAAAGAACTCCAAAAAGTCGCCGGGTCGAGCGGGGCTTGCGGTCATGAAGTACTGGTCCTGCTCGTTCAGCCCGGTTGCCTGAAAGACGTTCAGCACATCGTGCACGTCAAACTCCGTCAGGCCGTGCGGCAGCACGGCGCGCACCAAGTTGGAATGGCAGTGGCGGTCGAAGTCCACCCCGGAAAGCATCCGGTTGACGTACGGGTCGCAGCGGGTGCCCAGGAGGTCATGGACGCGGGCGCCGTTCGCATCCACCCCGTAGTTGGCCAACGAGTCGGCGGTGATGGTGGCCATGGGTCTCAGGTACGGCAGCGTGGACCAGAGGCGGTTCCCCACCGACACGTGCGCCCGCTCCAGCTGGCGCGTTCGGGCGGCCCAAAATCGCTCGCGCGGGTTGTGGCGGTTCCATAAGTTCAAATCGCCCACCTGGGGCCCCTCCGAGGCGATGATGCGCCACACGTGACCCATGGGCACCTCCCAGGCGCGTCCGCTTTGAATGGGCACCAGGAGGCGGTCGACCAGGGTCCGACTTTCCGTCCGGGCCGCCACCCGGTCGTAGAATTCCCGATTGACGGCGAGCGCTCCTCGCCCGTCATCCTGATAGGCGGCTTCAGGTGCCATGCTTTTTCCTCCTTGTAACTCTCTAACGCTCGACGACTATCTCAAATGCCCGGCGCCAAGCACTTTTCACCCTGGGCACCGGTCAAGCGCTTCCGTCATGACAGCGAGGGCCACCACTGGCCGCGACCGCGTTGCCTAAAGTGGCGGGCCAGCCGCGGGACTCGTCCGATGGAGTTCATTCCCGTGCCGTCAGCCAGCAGGGCACGGATCCCCCGGTCGGTCGAGTGGTGACACCCGCTGTGCCTTCCCCGTGCGGGCTGCCCCGGGGGTGCTTGCGCCAGCAGCGGCTCGGGTCAGCGGCGCAGGTTCTCGAACACGGCGGCAATCCCCTGGCCACCCCCGATGCACATGGTGACGAGCCCATACCGCTGCCCCCAACGCTCCAACTCATGGAGCAGCTTCACCGTCAGGATAGCGCCGGTGGCGCCGACGGGATGTCCCGGCGCAATCGCTCCGCCGTTCACGTTGGTCCGGTCCCAGTCCAGCCCCGCATCGCGGACCACGGCGGCGGCCTGTGCCGCAAACGCCTCGTTCAGCTCCGCCAGCGCCATGTCCGAAAGGGAGAGCTGGGCACGGGTCAGCGCTCGACGGATGGCTTCCACGGGTGCGTGCGTGGTCCATGATCTCCGGCCCGATGCCGGAAAAGCCGTAGCCTACCAGGCGCGCGCGGGGCTGGAGCCCCCGGTCTGCGGCGTAGGCTGCGGTGGTCATGACCACCGCAGCTGCCCCGTCATTGATGCCGGACGCATTGCCGGCCGTGACCGTCCCGCCCTCCGCGAATGCGGGCTTGAGCGCGGCCAGCTTTTTGGCCGTGGTCTCCCGGGGATGCTCGTCTACCTGAAACGTTCCCGGGCGCCCTCTCCCTCCAGGCGTGTCGACCGGCACGATCTGACCGGTGAACCGCCCATCGGCAATGGCGGCCCGCGCCCGCTGCTGCGAGTCCAAAGCCAGGGCGTCCTGTTCTTGCCGACTCACGCCGTATTTTTCCGCCACCCGTTCGGCGGTGACCCCCATGGCGTAGTGCTTAAAGGGGTCGGACACGGCGCTCAGCACGCCGTGCTCCAGCTCGGAGCTTCCCAGCCGCCGCCCCCAGCGGTTCCACACGTAGTACGGCAGGCGGCTCATGTTCTCCGCGCCGCCGGCCACCACCACCTGGGCGTCGTCCAGTTGGAGCCACTGCGCAGCGGTCACCAGCGCCTGGAGTCCTGATCCACTCAGACGGTTCACCGTCTGGGCTGTGCTGCGCACCGGAATCCCCGCCTTCACCGCCGCGACCCGTGCTATGTACGCATCGGCGGACACCTGCCCGACGCAGCCGAGAATCACCTCGTCGACTGCGTCGGGATCCACGCCGGATCGGCGGACCGCCTCACGGACTACCAATGCACCCACATCGGCGGCCGTCACATCTTTCAAGCTTCCCCCACACGTTCCCACCGCGGAGCGCACTCCATCCACGATGACCACGCCGTGCCGCGACATCGGCTTTGCCTCCGGTGACTACCACGGCCCCGCGGCCGGTGCGAGCCCTTCACTCCCTCAGCATCGGGGCCGTGGCCGCTATCATGGCCAGCGTAGCACGTTGCTCACGCGGCAGATCCCTCACCGTGCACACACAAGGGTGGTGGCGGAACGCAGTGGTGGTGTAAGCGCCACCCCCTCGAATCCCGACGATGTCGATGCGGCCCCTGCCAAGGCCGATTGGCACCCAGTCGCGGCGCCGGTTTTGCAATGACTGGACGCCAGTCAGAATTGACTCGACTAGTGGACCGCGGATGGTGCTTGCGGACGGCCAAATGTAGTGGACCCGGGAATTTGGATAGGCTCTGAAATCCCGGTCGCGGTAAATTTCGAGGTTGGTCTCTTAGGGTTGACGGCAGGACTGACTTATAGTTGGTAGACGGAGCATGGGTCGGGGTGCCGCCCCGCGGTGTGAACGCCGTCGTGACCTCGGATCGAGGCGCTGACCGGCCGGCGGGATCCGGTGCAGCGACCTGCGACGGGTCAGTCGGCCAAATTCCGGCGACGGGTCGGCCCGCCCCTCGGAAACATCTGGCGCGGCGGCGCCCGTCGGGCTACTCTGGGTCCAGTGGCAGCATGTACATCGTCAGACGCTCGAGGGCGGGCTGGTGCGATGCGCGACGGGCCTTTCGGGGAGAGGGGAGGCGCGGCCCATGGAGCGTTCGGGGGGCGAGACGCTGGCGGCGAGCTGGTAGCCGAGGGCGTGTCGGGCGTCCAGCTGGACCACGCCCTCGATGGGTGTATCGCGAGCGGGAGGACATTCGGTTCTACGGGCCGCGCATAGCCGTCGACCACCTCCATGGCCGACGGCTATGCACGGGTCACCGGCCGGCCCGGCGTGGCCATGGTGGTGCCCGGCCCCGGCGTGCTGAACGCCGCGGCCGGCTTGGCCACCGCCTATGCCTGCTCGTCGCCGGTCCTCCTGATCGCGGGCCAAATTGCTTCACGCCAGATCGGCAAAGGGCTCGGGCTGCTGCACGAAATCCCCAACCTGGCGCAGGTGCTGGCCGGGCTCACCAAGTGGTCCGCCCGGGCGACGCAGCCCGCGGAGATTCCCGCGCTGGTGCGCCACGCCCTTACGATGATGCGGTCGGGGCGGCCCCAGCCGGTCGCGCTGGAGATTCCCCCCGATGTGCTGGTCCAGCGCGAAACCGGGGAACTGCAGGCAGTTCCGCCCTCCGAGGCCGACGGGGTGCGCACACCGCCGACGGCCTCGGAGCTCACCCTCGCGGCTCCCCTGCTGCGCGACGCGGCCCGCCCCGTGATCTACGCGGGGTCGGGCGTGCTCGCGAGCGGGGCGGCCGCTGCCTTGGAGCGGGTGGCTTCGCGGCTCCGAGCTCCGGTGGGGGTGAGCGACAACGCGCGCGGCGCCTTGTCGGACCACCATCCGCGGGAGCTCACGACCCTGGCGGGGCGCTCCGTGCTGCCTGGCACGGACGTGGGGGTGGCAGTGGGGGCCAAGTTCGTGGTGGCCGCGGGTCAGCTGGCCGCAGGCGCCCAGATGCTGGTGGTCAATGCGGATCCCCAGGAGGCGGCCCGCTTCCGCGAGACCGCCGTGGTGATGGTGGCCGACGCCCGGGTGGCGCTCCACGGTCTGGCACGGGAGGTGGGCCAGAACCGGACATCCCGCCGCTGGACGAACCTGGAGGAGACCCGGGCCGAAGCCGCGCGGCAGGTGGCGGCGGTCGAGCGGCATCTTTCGTGGCCGCGCTGCGCGCGGCCATTCCCGACGAGGGCGTGCTGGTGTCCGAGCTTACCCAAGTAGACTATGTCACCCGGGTGGGTTACCCGGTGTATGAGCCCCCGACGTTTATCACGCCGGGATACCAGGGAACGCTCGGGTACGGGTTTCCCACCGCGCTGGGCGCGAAAATCGGCGCACCAGAGCCGGCCGTCGTGTCCACTACGGGAGACGGAGGGTTAGGCCGGGCAATGGCCGAGCTGGCCACCGCGTGTCGCTATGCCGTGGGTTTGGTGACGGTGGTGTTCAACGATCACGCGTTTGGCAACGTCAAACGCACTCAGCAGCCGGAGTTTTCAGGCCACGTGCTGGGCACGGTCTGGTGAACCCCGACTACGTCCGCTTGGTCGAGGCGTTTGGCATCCAGGGCGTGCGTGTGGACGGACCGGCGGAACTGGCGGGCGCCATCAGAAGCGCGCTGAGCGCAAATGGCCCCACGCTCATCGAGGTGCCGGTGGGGGAGATGGCCAGTCCCTGGCCGCTGATAATGCGGCGGACGGCGGTAACGGCCACCCGCTGAGGGTTCTAGAAATCCAGGAGCGCACGCGCGTGGGCCCCCAGGATGCCCGCCTTCGCCTGGTCGTCGAGGGGCAGTGCGCGCACGGTGCGCAGCGCGCTTGCCCTGTCGCCGATGACGTGGGGCCGGTCGCTGCCCAGCGGCAACCGGTCCGCGCCCCCTGTGTCGACGGCGCACACCACGGACGGGGTGGCCCACACCGGTCCGGGTGGTGGGCATACGCCGCCGTTAGGACGGCGGTGCGTTGCGGCGGCGCTGGCGCTGCCGCCCTTCGCGGCCACCGTCCCATCCGCCGCGCGCGAGCCGTCCGGCGCTGCAGGACGCCATAACGGCAGGACGGCCACGATGGGGCAACTCCGCGTCCGCTCCCCCTTGTACGCGACCTTGTGACATCTTATACTGGAGTCATGGAGGGATTCTCATGGCGAGTCGCACCGAGAAGTACCGACAGTTCACGGTACGTTTTCCCATCAAAGTGTGGGCCGACCTCGTCCGTACCGCGCGGGCCGAACAAGGGATCTCCATGAATGATGTGGTGGTCACGGCGGTGGCGGCCGAGTTGGACCGCCAACGCAGGGCGAGCCTGCTGTCAGAGATCGCGACGCAGCGTACGCGCATCGAGGGGCGCTGGGGCGTAGCTGAGGACTCGGTTCCATACATTCGGGCTTTGCGCGACGGACACCGCGACGGCGGGGATCGACCCGAGTGACCGGGCCAGTGTGCGTCGACAGTTCCATCGTGGTGAAGATTGTGACACCTGAGAACGGAAGTAGCGCGGCCAGCGTGCTCGCACAGGATGCCACGGCTCTGTATGCCCCCCCGTTCGCCTGGGCCGAGGTTGGCAGTACGCTGCGGAAGAAGGTGCGATTAGGCTTTCTGGACGACCGCACGGCGGAACAGGCATGGGAGGCCTTCGGCGCGCTGGGTGTGATTTTCGTCCACTCCGAGGCAATCAAGAGGCGTGCTTGGGACATTGCGAGGGATTTCGCCTTGCCCACGCTTTACGACGCAGGGTTCTTGGCGGTGGCCGAACTTGCACCGGGCGGCCCCATGCCGTACTGGACTGCGGACTATGCATTCGTCGAGCGCCTGGCCGGCCTACACCCCCTCGTGCACGCGTTGCCTAGCGAGACGCCTTAAGTCCAGACGACCAAGCCACCCCGGGTCGTGGCTGGTGAGGTGACATGAGTTGCCCTGGCCCGAGGCAGATATCGGGCCCGAACAATGCCTACCCGCGGGACCGCGGGGGCGGCCTAGCTGATGCAGCGGACGGCTTTGCCGTCCAGCCGCTGACCGGGGTCTAGAGACCCAAGAGCGCCTGGGTGCGGGCCCCAAGATGCCCGCCTGGGCCCGGTCGTCCAGCGCGAGGGCGCGCACCGTGCGCAGCGCACTTGCCAGGTCGCCGATGACGTGCGGCCAGTGGCTGCCCAACCGCAGGCGGTCTGGCCCCACCGTGTCCAAGGCGCACATCTAAGGAAGGGGTGTGAAACGAGACGGTGTCGTAGTACAGCCGCCGCAGATATAGACACACCCGGTCCGTAACTTGGAGGCGATCGCGATGAGGGAAATCCGAGTCGTCATAGAGCGCCACGAGGATGGCTTTGTTGCGTATCCCATTGGTCTTTGGGGCGTGGTAGTCGGCGAGGGCGATACGGCGGAAGAGGCTCTGGCCGACGTAACCGGGGCGATCAAGTTCCATGTGGAGACATTCGGAACGGAGGTGTGGGAAAGCGATAATCGCGTATTGGACGTCGAACTCGGGACTACCCACGTGTAGGCAGGGCCACCGTCACTCTTCCAAAACGTAGTACGCCTTCAAGAACTCATAGCGAGCGCAACCCGCCTGGGCTGGAGCGGTCCACCGCGCAGACGCTTTGATGACATGGTGGCCTACGCCTGCGTCGAAAACCCATCGAGGCGGACCCCGATGCGCCGCATCATCTGAACCGTGGTGATGGCCTCGACGCTCATGGCTGCGCAAACGTCAGGAATCTTAACCTTGGTGCGGGAGAGTGGACTGGAGGTCTCCTCGGTGACGACGGTGTGGGCCTGCGGCATGGCGAACGCAATGATCCATCCGTCGGCCCCGGCGGCGAAATTCGACTTGGCGGCCTCTAGGTATTGGGCATTGCCCGTGACCCAGGCGCTGACACGCCGGTAGGCTTCGGTCACCTCGGCACTGTCGGTGGAGCGAAACAGATCGCGCTGATGGGTACGTGCCCACTGGGCGAGCTGGTCGTTGCCGGTGAGTTCGCCATCGACCACGTCGAGACTGGCCAGGCGGTTGCGGTCGGCACACTCGAGGAGCGCATCCCAGAAGGCCGGTGCGACATCAAAAGGGTAGTACACGCGGTGCGCCTGGATGAAGACGCTTGTGTCAAGGACGTAGAGGGGACCGCTCACGGCCGTCCTCCCGCGTGGGGGAGCGATGCCACAAATCGGTCGAAGGTGCTCCCACTGAGGCCGGTCAGTGCAAACGCCTCGGTGTAGGGGATGGCCCCCTCCAGCGCGGCGGAGGCCACCAGACGTCCAAAGAGCGCGCCCACCCGATAGCGCTGCATGGCCGTGAAGTCGCCACCCGTGGGCTTGCGCGTGGACCGCTCCCGCTGCGACTCCTCGTTGTACAACCGAAAGAACTGGCTTCGGTCAATGAGAGTCAGATCCAGTGCCCGGCGCATCGCGACCATGCGGCTCACTTTGAACTGGCGGGCGACAAGCCCGACCCAGTCTTCTTGGTCCCGGACCTTGTTCCAGTAGGACCGCAGCAGACCCGAGGGGACGAGAAACTCGGCCGCCACGTCATTGCAGGCACGTTCGGTGGGATCGTCGGCCGGCAGCAGGTTCCGGAGGTCGAACGCGGCACTCCTCCCAAACGCCAGATGGGCCACTTCATGTGCGATAGTGAACAGCTGCGCGCCCTTGGCGTCGGCGCCGTTCACGAACAACAAGGGCGCCAGGTCGTCAGACAGTGCGAAGCCGCGGAACTCCGACACGCTTAAGGTTCGTCGGGTGTTGTTGCCCACCACCCCGTTGACGACCACCATGACCCGATGAGCCTCCAGCACGTCAATCAGGTGGCGCAGGGCCTGCCCCCAGGTCGCCTGATCGTGTGCCCACCCGCCATCCAGGCCCAGCTGGGCTCTAAGGCGGCTCGCCGTTGCGCCGGGGGGCTCGCCCATCTGGGCACAGCCGACCAGTGGCACCGCGCGCTGGCCCTGCTCCCAAAGATACTCTCGTGCCCACGCTTGCCGCTGCTGCATTGCGAAGACGGTGTCCAGGAGATTGGCACTGGGGGACAAGGGCGCTGAACCGTCTGGTGTGCGGAAATACGGCAACGGAAGTCTCTCCGTGAGGGGAACCTCCACAAAAAGGTATCCCAACGGCGTGAAGGTCGTTTGGGCAAACTGCCGCAACTGGTTCAGCGTCGGATTCTTTGTCCCGGAACGCCAGTCGTCCAAGTAGGGAAAGCGCTTCTCGAGGTTCGAAATGCTCTTCCCCGATCGTTCGATGGCCCAGTCCAGCGTCGCCGAGCTCACCGCTACCCTGGTCATCATGGTTGGCTCCCCTCGTGACAAGCGGGGTGGGGCAAATCACAGGTGTCGTCAAGGCGTCTCTCATTGGAGTCAGACCTCATTCTACACGCATCCTGGGGATGATGCTCGTCGGCCTTCAATAAAGAAGACACTCCGTGCCGGTAGTCCGCCTTCCCCAGGTGCCTCCGGCGCCACACCCGCTGCCGTGAGGAAGGAGTCATGGGATCTGATGTCGAATTATGACCACTGTGGGTGTTGTGGGTCTTGCGACCTGCGCCACCACGGGGTGCCTGAGGTTGGCACGGCCAGGGAAGAAGGCCACGAAGGGATGGGAGAACCGCATGTCGCGCAGAGTGGATCCTAACACCGTCGAGACCGACCACTGGACATTCACGTGGGGGGCGGCCGACATGACAATCAGGCCACGGGGGAACGGTCCCTGCAACCATCATTATCGAATCGAGGGCGATCCGCACTTTTGGATGGATGGCCAGCCGGTCTTCGACTTTCCAGAGCAAAACGGCACGTTCGTGTTTTCGGACGGCACCGTGTTGGTGGCCCAAGCGCCAGCATCCAACGGGGCCATGCGCGATTGCCACGTGTTTGCCGCGGACGGGCAGCACTTCACGTTCGGTGCTGCCGCGCCGTTCAACGAGGAGGTGGGCTGGCTCTTTGTTCAGCAGCTGGGCTCGTGCGAGTTTTACTGCACGTCGAACACCCCCATCAAGAACAAGAACGGCGCCGAGGTGGTTCCGGTCAAGTACCGGACGCCGTAGGTAGGGGCCTCGAGACCCGGGAATGCAGGCGCGGTCAAGAATGATGACTCCACATGGGGGCGACGGATGAAGAACGGTTCCTACGGCGGCGCGGAGGTGGCGGTCACGACAGAGCCCCGGCTGGACTTCCAGGCACGGCCGGAAGTGGTTCAGGCCATCGTCGACGCGGAGCTGTTGGCGCATGGGTATATGGTGAACCCCACCTTTGCGACCGAGACGTCCCTGATCGACCCGCTGCCGCACCAGCGGGTGGCGGTGTACGACGCGATGCTGCCACAGGCGCGGCTGCGGTTTCTCTTGGCGGACGATGCCGGCGCGGGCAAGACGATCATGACCGGCCTCTACGTGCGCGAGATGCTGGCGCGCGGCCGGCTGCGCCGCATCTTGATCGTTCCGCCGGCAGGGCTGGTGGGCAACTGGCAGCGGGAGCTGCAGCAGTTGTTCCGTCTGCCCTTTCGCATCGTCTCGGGTGGCGACTTGCGGGGGGGCAACCCTTTTGTGGGGCAAGACAGCGACCAGGTCATCGTGAGTTTGGATACGCTCACGGGCGACGCCATGCAGGAGGCGCTGTGGGGTCCAGGGGTCCTGCCCTACGAGCTGGTGGTGTTTGACGAGGCCCACAAGCTGGCCGCCGACCAGGCGGCGGACGGTAGCATCTCCAAGACCCACCGGTATCAGTTGGCGGAGAAGCTTGCGGGGGCAGAGCCCCATGGCGACCACCTGGGCTGGACGGCGCATCACCTGTTGCTGCTGACCGCCACGCCCCACATGGGGAAGTCCTATCCCTATTTCGCCCTGTGGCACCTTTTGGAGCCGCATGCGCTGCCGACGCCGGACGCCATGGAAACGTATCCCGAGGCGCTTCGCCAGCAGCACTATATACGCCGCACCAAAGAAGAGATGGTCACGTTCGACGGCAGGCGGCTCTACCCGACGCGGGAGTCCACCACCGTCTCGTATCCCCTGTCCCCGCTTGAGCAGCAACTGTACGCGCGCACCACCGAATACATTCAAGAGTCCTACAACCGGGCGGCCGTCCTCAACTCGTCGGCGGCGCGACTCGCCATGGGGGTGTTCCAGCGCCGGCTGGCCAGCTCCGCGTTTGCCCTGCGCGAGTCCTTAAGTCGGCGCGATGCAAAACTGGCGGAGTACATCCGGGCGGCCGAAGCCGGGCGCTTAAACATATCCGCCGTGCAACGCGAGCAGGGACGGTTGTTGGGCGACCCGTTCGACACGAAGACGGGCGACGACGAGGCGAGCCAGGGCGAGCGCGAGGGCCATGAGGCGGAGGAGGACGCGGTCGGGGGGTTGTTGCTGGCGGCGTCCCTGCCCGAGTTACGCCAGGAGCGCGCCGAGGTGGCCGGCTTGATGGCGTTGGCGCAACAGGTGCTGGACGGAGACGACGAGGCCAAGTTCCGCCGCCTCCGGGAACTGGTGCGCGACCCCAAGTTTCGCGGCGAGAAGCTTATCGTCTTCACCGAGCATCGCGACACGCTCCGGTTCCTCGTGAGCCGCCTGGAGGCGCTGGGCTATACCGGGCGGCTGGCGCAAATTCACGGCGGCATGCCGTACGGGGACCGTGAGGTCCAGGTCGAAACGTTTCGTCGACCCGCACACCAGGGCGGGGCCGACATCTTGCTGGCGACCGACGCCGCCGGGGAAGGCATCAACCTGCAATTTTGCTGGGTGATGGTCAATTACGACATTCCGTGGAACCCCGCGCGACTGGAGCAGCGCATGGGCCGCGTTCACCGCTACAAGCAGCGGCACGACCCCGTCCTGATCTTCAATCTGGTGGCAGACAACACCCGGGAGGGGCGGGTGCTGAAAACGCTTTTGGACAAGTTGGACCTCATACGTGAGGAGCTCAACTCGGACAAGGTTTTTGACGTGATCGGCCGCCAGCTCGCGGGTTGGTCTCTGCGTGACCTGCTGCTGGCGGCGGTGGATGACCGAGCGCTTGAGGCCGCCGTCGCCGAGCGGCTCACGGTGGACGGCACCAAAGCCGTGCTGGCGGCGTCCGACGCGGTGTTGCCCCCGGCGGGGGATGTGGTGGCCCGCCTGCCGGAAGAGCGTGCCCGGTGGCAGGCCGAAGGGTATCAGCGGCTGCTGCCCGGCTACGTGCGGCACTTTCTGGAGCGCGCGATACCGCTGCTGGGGTTGGAGCGGACAGGCGATTTGGACGGGGCCTTCGGGCTTTACGCGCGAACACCCGGCGCGCTCCGCCAGCTGGCGCCGGATCTGGACCGGTACCCCCCAGGAGCGCGCCACCGTTGGACCCTCAGCAAGCCCGACGAAGGTGCCAAGGCGGGGTATCTCCATCCCGGCGAGCCGTTCTTTGATGCCCTGTGTCGATGGGCGGTGGACACCTACGGTGATGAAGCCCGCCGCGGGGGCGTCTTTGTAGACCCCGAGGCCCAAGAGCCCTACGTGCTGCACGTGGGGGAAGTGCGCGTGGTTCAGGAGCGTTCCCCTGGAGGGGGGACCCAGCCGGTCGAGACCCGCCTGGTGGGGGTGGAGCAGTGGCAAGACGGGCGCTTGGCCATGGCAGGGGTGGAACAGCTGCTGCTCCTGCAGCCCCGTCACGGCATTCCGGCAGCATCGCTCGGGTGGGCGGCTCAGGCGGAATCCCACCGGGATGCGGCGGCCGCGTACGTCCGCCAACACCTGATGGCGAACTGGCTGGGCCCGATGCAAGAGGCGGCCCGACGCCAGGCGGCCGCAGAGCTTGCACAGGTGGACGCGGGGTATCGGATCCTGGAGGCGCACCTGGCCACCCAGCGGTCCAAGCTCACCAAGAGCGTGCGGGCGGGGGAGATGGGCGCCGAAGGGCGGTTGGCCATCACGAAACGGCGCCAGGAGAACTTGGATCGCGAACAAGCCGACATCAAGAGCCGCCTGCGCGAGGAACCCGAGGGTTTGGCGCTCGGGCCCGTCCGGTGGGTGGCCCATGCCTTGGTGGTGCCCAGCGAGGACCCGGCCGTGCAGGAACAATTCACCGCCGATGTCGAAAGAGTAGCCATGGCGGTGGCTGTGAGTGCCTTGGAGCGAGAGGGGTTTGCCGTGACGGACGTCTCCACGCCGGCGCGCGCTACTGCGGCAGGGTTGCAGCAGTGGCCTGGATTCGACGTGTGGGCCCGACACCCGGATGGCCGCGAGCGTGCCGTCGAGGTCAAGGGGCGGGCGTCCCGGGGGGAGGTGCGCGTTTCGGACAACGAATGGGCGACGGCCTGCACCCAGCGGGACCGGTACTGGCTGTACGTGGTGTGGCACTGTGGGTCAGCCGCTCCGCGCCTCTTGCAGGTGCCCGATCCCTTCGGACGGTTGCTCGCGCACACCGGGGGCGGGGTCACCATCGAGCCGGCGGACCTGGTGCGGGCCGCCGAGCGTGTCGGATAGCCGCCAACGGATATGTGGGAAGACGACAGAAAGGCGTGAGCCAGCATGGACGAGGACCGGCGTTTAATCGAGACGGCGTTTCCCTTGAAGCAGGCGTCCCTCGACTCGGTCCATGAAAAGAGTGTCCGCCACGGACACATTTCGACCCTGCACATCTGGCCGGCGCGGCGGCCCCTGGCGGCCGCACGCGCCGCGCTTATCGCCACGCTGCTGCCGGACCCCGGCTCGGCAGCCGCGCGGAAGGATTTGATTGCAAAACTTGGCGGCACGGTGGTTCGCCGCCCCAACAAGCAGTCCGGAAAGATTAAGGAAGAAACGACCGGCGGCATTTTGCACTGGGGACGGGAATCCCATCCCGACGTGGCGTGGTTCCGCGAGCAAATTCGGGCCGCGTATGGGGGACGGGCGCCGAGGGTGTTGGATCCGTTTGCGGGGGGAGGCGCCATCCCGTTTGAAGCCATGCGGCTCGGCTGCGAGGTGGCGGCGGGCGACATCAACCCGGTGGCGTGGTTTGTCCTCAAGTGCACGCTGGAATACCCGCAGCGGTTTTCCGGTCAGACACGGCCGCTGCCGGACTTCGCGCTGAAGTCGCCCGAGTTTCAGGCGGCGTGGGCCAAACATCGGGCCGGGTCCCACCAGACCCCAGGCAAGGGACGCTCGACGCCGGCCAACCCCGATCAATTGGAATTTCTGCAAGTCCCGGACGCGGACCTGTCCTGGCACGTCCGCGCCTGGGGACAGTGGCTGCTGGACCGTGTCCGCAGTGAACTCCAAGAGTTCTACCCCACCATCGACGGAAAGCCGACGGTGGCGTATCTCTGGGCGCGCACGGTCACGTGCAAGAACTGCCGCGCCACACTCCCGCTGCTGAAGACCAAGTGGCTGGTCAAGAAAGACGCCAAGCGTGTGCTCCTCACGGTAGCCCCCCGCGCTGACCGCACCGGCGTGGACTTTGACATCGACGGGTCGGTCCCGCTCTCAACCGGCAGCGCGGCCCAACGCAAGCAGCGCGACAAGCAGCTCGGTCAAGGAACCATGTCCCGGTCAGGCGCCACCTGCCCGGTGTGTACGACCATCATGACGATGGAGGACCTGAGGCTGGAGGGCCGGGCTGGCAGGCTGGGCACCGTCATGACGGCGGTCATTGTCGACGGGGCGAAGGGCAAGGAGTACCGTGTGCCAACCCCCTTGGAGATGGAGCGAGCCGAGGCGGCTGCCCGCGAATTGGACCGCGTCTTCTCGCGCGTGCCCTTTGGCGTGCCGCATGAGCCCACACCTCGGGGCGGATCCGGTGCCAGTCGAGCGTTTTCGGTGGATGGATTTGGATTTGATCGCTGGTCCAAGTTGTTCACCCCACGGCAGCTGCTGGCGTTGGGCGCGATCACGAATGCCATCCAAGATCTCCGTAGCGAGGCGGCCGCGCAAAACTACCCCCCCGAGTGGATGGAGGCCATATCGGCGTATTTGGCGGCCGCCATGGACCGAGTGGCTGATTACGGGAGTGCGGTGTGCAACTGGCATATTGGCCGAGAGACGATCACGCACACGTTTGCCGGATTTAGACTGCCAATTACATGGGATTTATCCGAGGTGAATCCGCTCGGTGACACCAGTGGGGGTCTAGCGGGCCAATTGGAGTGGGTCACGCGATTCCTGGGCCACGCCTTGATGGCAACTGCCGATGTGCCCGCGCCATCGGTGCGACTGGTCAGTGCAACCCTTGCGGAGAACCAGGGCGTCGATGTGGTGCTGACAGACCCCCCGTATTACGACGCCATCCCGTATGCGGACCTCATGGATTTTTTCTATGTGTGGCTGCGCCGCAGTCTCCATGGCTTGTCGCCCGAGCTTGACCAGGCATTTGGCGCGCCGCTGAGCCCGAAGTGGGACCAGGACGCCGAGGATGGCGAGCTCATCGACGATGCCAGCCGGTTTGGGGGAGACCACGAGGCATCAAAGCACGCGTACGAAGAAGGCATGTTCAGGGCGTTTGAGCAAAGCTACCGGGCATTGGCCCCCACGGGCCGCTTGGTGATTGTGTTTGCCCACAAGCAGCCGGATGCGTGGGAAACCCTGGTGTCCGCAATCATCCGGGCGGGGTTCGTCGTGGACGCCAGCTGGCCCATTCAGACGGAGATGTCCAACCGGACGCGCGCGCTGTCCTCAGCGGCGCTCTCGTCGTCGGTGTGGCTGGTGTGCAGAAAGCGCTTCGGCACCGCACCTCCCGGGTGGGATGGCACGGTACTGGAGGCCATGCAGGCGCGGATGGCGACGCGACTCTGCGACTATTGGGATGCGGGGCTCCGCGGACCGGACTTTGTGTGGGCCGCCACCGGCCCGGCGCTGGAAGCGTATTCGCAGCATCCGGTGGTGCGGAAGGCGAACAGCCCAGGCTCCCTCATGACGGTGACCGAGTTTTTGCAGCAGGTGCGGCGGTTGGTTGTGGACTTCGTGGTGGGCCGCGTCTTGAGCGAGAAAGGTGCGGCGGACGCCGCCGGGTTGGATGCCGTCACGACGTACTACTTGCTGCACCGGTACGACTTTGGGATGGAACCCGCCCCCATTGGCTCGGTCATCTTGTATGCGGTGTCCTGCGGGTTGTCGGACGGGGCCCTGGTGAAGCCGTGGGATGTGGTGGCCCGCAAGGGTTCGTCCAGCGGGGGGAAGGGAGACACCCTGGACGGGGACTTTGGCGGCGACGAAGACGAGGAGGCGGACGCGGATGAGGATCGGGACAGTGGTGGCGGGGGAGAAACCGCCCGCTTGAAGCCGTGGAATCAGCGGGGAGCGAAGACGCTGGGGGAAGATCCCCCCGGTCGGCCCGCGCCCCTCATCGACCAGCTTCACCGGGTGATGCAACTCTGGGCCACGGGGGATGTGGGGGAAGTGGACCGGTCCATTGACCGGCGCGGACTTAGACGCAACATGCTGGTGGCCCCGGTGCTGCAGGCGCTGATTGAATTGGCTGAAGTCGGCGGGCGCGAGCGCGCCATTTTGGAGAGCGTGAGCAATCATCTGCAGGGACGCGGTGTGGCGTTGAATCAAGAGCAAACGCGCTTCGCGGGAATGGAGGAGGCCGATGAGTAAGCCGAATAGTTTGGCATGGCGCCATGTGGTGCAGGTCCGCGACGACGTGAAGACGGGTGAGCTGACGCTGGCTCGGTTTGCCGCCGACCTCTATGACGTGGTGAGAAACCGCGGCCCGATCCAATATCGCGACCCCGTCGAGTTTTTCAGCCTCACCTATCCCACATTCAATTTGCGCGATCTGGTCAAGGATGTGATGCTCCGGCTGCACGGCCAGAGCGACAAAGCCATCCGCCAACTGGAACTCACCTATGGCGGAGGGAAAACCCATACGCTGATCACGCTGTACCAGCTGGTGCACGACCCCGACCGCTTGCCCGATCTGCCGGCGGTGCGGGAGTTCCGCGAGCATGCGGGGATTGCCCTCCCCCGTGCACGCGTGGCTTGCCTGCCGTTTGACAAGTTGGACGTGGAGCGCGGGATGGAGATCGAGGATCCGGCCGGCCGCCCGCGCTGGCTCAAACAGCCCTGGAGTGTGTTGGCCTATCAGCTGGCGGGCGACGCGGGTCTGGCTCTGCTTCATGCGGATGGACGCCCGGACGAGCGCGAATCGGCACCCGCCGAGAACCTTTTGGTCGATCTGCTGAGCCTCCCGGCGCAAGACGGTCTGGCCACCCTGGTGCTGGTGGACGAAGTGTTGATGTATGTGCGCGAGAAGGTGGCCGACCACCCCGAGTGGCGCGGGCGCATGCAAAACTTCTTTCAATATCTGACGCAGGCGGTGGCCAAGGTGCCCCGCTGCGCCTTGGTCGTGTCGCTGCTGGCCAGCGATCCCCGGAAGAACGACCTCTTGGGCAAAGAACTGAGCTCGGACTTGGCGTCGGTCTTTCGGCGGGAGCAGGACCACAGCGTCCAGCCGGTGGAAAAGGACGACGTGGCCGAAATCTTGCGGCGACAGTTCTTTACACCGGAGTCCGTGAGTGACCACGGTCGATTCCAGGCCCCCATCGTGGCCGCCTTGAAGGGTATCGCGGCGGTGGACCCGGCCACGAAGAGAGAAGGGGGGCAGGCGGAAGAGCGCTACAAGGCCCATTATCCATTTCATCCCGACCTCACCGAGGTGCTTTACACCAAGTGGACGCAACTGGAAGGGTTTCAGCGCACGCGGGGCATCTTGCGGACTTTTGCCCTGGCGCTGCGCGACGCCGAGGCGTGGGACGACCAACTCCTGATCAGCACCAATATTTTCTTAGCCGCCCCCGACGCCCAGGAGCTTTCCGACGCCGCCCGCGAACTGGCGGGCGTTGCCGCCACGGAAGACTACGACGGGAAGCGCCAGGAGTGGCTCACCATCCTGCCGGGCGAGTTGGACAAGGCGCGCCGGGTGCAGCAGGAGACGGTGGGCCTGTCGGCCCGGGAGATCGAGCAGGCGGTCATGGCCACGTTCTTGCACTCTCAGCCCATTGGCCAGCGGGCCGCGACCCGAGACCTGGCCGTCCTGATTGGCAGCGCCGGTCCGGATCGGATTCAGCTGGAGAAGGGACTGGCGGGCTGGGCGGACCGGTCATGGTTCCTCGATGAAGAGGGGCTCGCGAGTGGGTCGGGCGCCGAGCTGCCTAAGGTGTGGCAATTGGGGTCGCGGCCCAACCTGAAGCAGATGCACAACGACGCGCGGACGCGTGTCGCGTCGCATCCCGACGAGATTGCCTTAAGGCTCTTGGAGGAGATCGGCGGGACCAAGTTGTTGACGAGCGGCGCACGCGCCTCGGGGGCGGTGGTGCACCTTCTTCCGCGCTCCCCCGCGGATGTTGAGGATGATGGCGCGTTCCACTACGCCATTTTGGGACCCGAGGCGGTGTCCGCGTCCAGCGATCCGAGCGCCACGGCCAAGCGCTTTTTGCAGGAAACCACCAGCGCTGACCGGCCTCGGGTTTATCCCAATGCGGTGGTGCTGGCGGTCCCTGACCGCAGCACCCTGCGCACGCTGCACGACCGGTTGGAGGCCCTCCTGGCTTGGGATTTGGTGGAAGAACTCTTAAAGAGTCAGGCGGTCGATGCGGGCCGCCTGCAGCGGCTGAAACAATATCAAAGTGAGGTGCGCCAGGAGCTGCCCGGGCTGGTCGCACAGACGTACAGCATCGTGGTGTCGATGGGGAAGGATGGGGCACCGTCAGCGTTCAAATTAACCGTCGATTCGCGGCGGCCGCTGTTTGAACAGATCAAGCAGGATAACCGGGCGCGCATCCAAGAGACGGCGGTGAGCGCGGAAGCGATTTTGCCCGGTGGACCCTACGACTTGTGGCGGGCGGGCGACACGGCCCGTCGGTTGAAGGACCTCGTGGGGGCGTTCGCGTCCGTGCCCGCCTTGCCGAAGATGCTCAACACCGAGGGGATTTGGGACACGGTCAAACAAGGCATGGAGTCGGGCTTGATCGTTTTACGGGCCATGCGGCCGGATCGCTCGGTGCGCACGTGGTGGCGAGAGTCCATTGGCTCCGAGGAAATGCGCGAATCCAGCCTCGAAGTGGTGCTGCCGGAAGCCGCAGAGCTGGATCACTTGGCGCCTCCCTTGTTGGTCCCCCATCAGTTGCCCAGCCTGTGGCCCGCTGACGGCGGGCTGTCCCGGGGTCATTTGCACCAATATTTCTCCGGCACCACCGTGGTGGACATCGCGCACGACGGGTTTTCCGAGTCGCGTGCGGTGCCGAAGGTTGCGGAGCGGGCGTTGGATGACGCGGTCACGGAAGCCGTGCAAGCCGGGGCACTGTGGCTCGTCAACGGACCGGTGAGTTTATGGGGCGAGTCGGTGCCGGCCGGGGTTTGGACGGCCATGGCCAAGTTGTATGCTCCCCCGACGCCCGTGGGGGTGATGGACATCCTTCCGGCGACAATTCCCATGGCCTGGAGCAACGGGGCCTCCACGGGCATGGCCATCGCGGCCGCGCTAGCCGACTCGGATCGCTCCCTGCCATGGAGCGTAGTGAGGCGGGCCCTCAGCGAAGCGCACGATGCGGGTCTCATCACGCTGGATGCTGATGGACTCACGTGGCCGGTGGGCGCCGCCGATGCGGGACGGGTGCGCGTCGGCCTTCGGACCAGCCCACCCCCACCCCCGCCTCCACCCCCACCCCTGCCCGCTGGACGGATGCGGTCCGAACAGGTGCTTAAAGCGGGGGAACTGCAAGACCTGGCAGATGTCATCGGCGAGTTGTTTCAAGAATTGGCGCCGTGGGAACCGACGCTTTCCGTGATGCTGGAAGTGGGCGCCGCAATCGATCCAGCCAAACGCGCGCGGATAAGCGAATTGCTCAGGCGAGTCAAGGGGGGGTGGGAACTGTGATGCACCGGAGGAACCGGCGGGCCACCGCCATGGTGGGGAACCGGTCTGGGCAATCGGGGCGGTGTTGGAGCGTCTTGCACGGGGCTTCCGAGAAGGGATGGCCGTTGGACGAGTGCGGGCGATAATGGTTCTGGGTGACCCCGAGTGCCTCCAGCAGGGCGGCCACCGGTTGCAACGGTGACAGGATGCCGCCTTGCGGGGTGCCGGTGAGGGTCTGCCGATGCCTCCCATCCGCCGCGAGCATGCCCGCGCGGGCTCAACTGCGAAAGTACCGATAGTGCACCTGCCGCAAGGCGCTCCCAGTACGTGGCGCCTACGACAGTTCCCTGCGCAATGTCGTCAAGAACTCGAAGACCGGACCCCGGCTAAGCTCATGATGGATGAACTGGTTACCGTAAGTCTTGAGGCATCCGTAGCAACTAGACTTGTCGTCGCACCCGCAGTTGCCAGACAAACGCGCGGTGGCCGCGGTGAGCACGTCCAACAATACGTTTTGCGACACCAATTGGGAGACCAAGCCCGCGCCGCCTGGGACATTGTCCACCAGTAGCACGCTCAACGGGTCGATCGCGAACACCAGGGCCTGCAGGTCAGTGAGCGGCACCTCCATTACCTCGGCAGCGCCGAGCTGGAGCGCGTATGCGAGTCCGTACGCCAGAGCCACGGACGGCATGGCGTCTGAACGAAGGTCCAAGCGCAAAACGTGGGTGCGAAATTGATGGGCCAGGGAGGTCAATGGCAGTGGGTGCGCCGAGCACTGGGTGCCGAACGGGGTCTTGTGGGGCGAGCGGAGGGGCTTGGCATCGGCCGTCCCGCACTCAGCGCAGATGGAAAAACCTTGGCCACGCTTTCCCTCGGAAACCAGGACAATTGTTCCCGGACGCACGTCGTACGCCGTGAGGCGGGGATCATCCGTCGGCAGGTGAAGCGTCCGAGTCCATCCGGCCGGGTCCGCCGCCTCCGCGAAATACGGTCGACTGGAAAACAAGCGGACGGGCTGGGTGCGGAGATCCGAGGGTCGCTTGCGGTCGGTGGTAAAGCCCCACTCGGGAATCAAATAGTTTCGCTCCTGGGCGGATGCGCAACAGGCCACCCCCGGGAACATTCCCATATTGTCTACCCAATCCAGTGTGCCGTGGGCTTTGCACGTCCGGTATCTTCCCTGACGCCACACACCTTGGGGACCACGTTTGACCGCCGCTGAGGTCCACAGCTTCTTGTTGGCGACGACCTGTGCTGACGGAGCAAACTCGGCTATAGCCTGTGACAGGTCTCTTTGCAGCACCACGTCACCAGTCTCCGAGGCATCTGACAACAACTCCAGTTCTACCAAGTCCACTGGAAATCCATATTTTGGTATAACCACATTTCTTGATAGGAATCCAATGAGATTCTGGCTTTCAATATGTTTGCTGCGACGTTGTGCCCACTCGGCGTCTTTGTAGTGTCCCTCGTTTTTGCTTCGTGTCTCGTACTGTTTGGCCTGGTTCCACTCACCAACGACCTGAGCGATAGTACGGCTGAGCGGCCCGTCGGGAGCCAAGAAGTCGGCCATCCAGTCGTTGAGAGTTGCCGTCGAAACCTGGAGACTGGCGGGCACGATCCGCGCAAATGCCTCCTGCCAGCGCAAGGGGTCTCGACTGATAAATTCTGCTAGAGAGGCCAGCACCGTAGGGTGGTCCATCTGTCCCCCAAGGAAGTCTCTCACAGCACCAAAGCGCTCTCGGTGTCCATGGCGGAAATACTCTGAGAGGACGACGGCGGCCCAGTGGCGCCGTACGATGACGTCGTTCTCAATGTGAAGCACTGGTGGGCGAGAGCGCCCACTGATCATATCCTCCGGGTGTTCAAAATGGTAGAGATCGTGTGGTGATCGGTTGCAATACGTGATCGCCACTCCAGGAAATCCACCTCGGCGGCCAGCACGACCAACGCGTTGTGCGTAATTATACGTCTCCGGAGGTACATTTCTTAAGAGTACAACGTCCAAGTTTCCGAGGTCTACTCCAACCTCAAAAGTTGTTGAGCTACTTAAGACGTTAATTGCCCCGCGTTTAAACGCGCTTTGAAAGTCCAGAGCCTTTTCTCGACTCAGTTGCGCCGTGTGTTCTTCCGCGCGGAGGGTGGCCGGCAAGTGTTGGAGGTGCAGAGCCCGGTAGTGATTCTGCTCGAGGATACTGCCGTCCAGGGGGCGCAGGGTTCCCAGGCAGGTCCAGGTGGGGCACACATCTGCTAGCGACCAACTGGTGACCCGGTGACAGGAGGGGCACTGTCGCATGGGGGACTCGTACGGGTCGTCAATCGCGGTCCAGCGCCACCACGCAAGATTCACGGCATAGCCGCCAGGTTTTTGGTGTATCAACCAATCGTCGTGCACCTCTTGACGCTTCTGCAGTATCACCGTGTGCTCCAGCAGGGCGCGGGTCAGCGCTGCCGCCTGGTCCAGGTATGCACGCCACTGAGTTGGTGTGTCCGCCATCGCCGCCAGGGTTCGCGCAAGGACGCGCACCCGATTGGAGCGGGAGCTATCGATGGCCACCGCCTTGGCGGTGCTCCCCGGCTTGCCCACCACAAACACCTTGGGTTCCGAACCATAACTCACCTCCGCCCAGTCCACATCAGGAGTCGCCTCAGGCAGTGCGACCGCCTTCTGAGCGACCAGGGAATGCAGGATCCACCGCATGATCTCGCGAACTAGGTCGTCAGTCAGATGGTGCTGAAACCGAATCTCTTCCGGAACCGTCCACCACCGGGGAAGCTGGATGCGACCGATTAAGAGACCGGTGGCCTCGAGACTGCGGGTATCGGAGGTGGCCAGTACTTCTTTTAACGCCTCGGTCCAGCTGTGGCGCTGAACTGAAGTCCGTGAACTGGACTCCGGCACCACGCCTTCGGACCGCAGCAAGCCTGCCACACCCAACGCGGTGTCCTCGAGGGACGCGTCCTCGCCTTTCTGGGTGAGTTTGGTTACTGTGCGCCAAATCCTATTGCGCTCGACGATCGTGCGGTACGACTCGGAAACATACCACGCAAAAAATGCGGCACGCTGGCGGCTGTCGGCGAAAGCTAGGATCCGGCGGCGGGATAGGGGCAACTGAGAATGCAGGGCGGTAACGATGACCGCGTGCGGGGCGTCCGATCCGTGGAACAACTCGCGAATGACGTCTTCGCCGCTTTGTTGGCACACCAGGCACGTAAACTTGTCACCTTGGCCTGCCTCCACTCGGAACAGCTGAACCCGGGATTGATGCTCGCACGTGTCCTGTTCGCCTCCGTCTCCGCAACGGGTGCAGACCCACTCCCCGTAGGTCGGGGCACCTTCGAGGTCCTCGCGGTCCGTTCCCGAGGTGGGGAGAAAAAACACTTGGTGATAGTCATCATGGGTGGGATCGGTGATGGGCGGCAGAAACTGGTTGTTGACGATGCGGCCGGCCAAGTAATGCTGGCCGCAGTACCGGCACAGCGCCAACTCGAACGGATACCCAGTGGTGGGCGTGGCACGACCTGTTAAATGAATCCGGGGCACTGGGCCCAGAGTGACGCGCACCCCTTGGAGTGCCCGCAGGAGGAAGTGATAGCGCACCGACAGGAGCGGAGGTGCGTCGGGCGACGGGGCCGCCGCGACCGCGCAATCGACCAAACGAATTAGCGCGCCTTCCCGGTCACTGGCGTTGGGGACTGTGGGGAATACCAACTCGGCCAACTTGGTCAAGGACAGCGGGCCTTCACCCAGGCTCCTCACCAGAAGTGCAAAGTTGGCATCGTCGCGCAGAAGTAATGCCAGATCTTTCGCTGTGCACCCGCCTGAGGCCATCGCTTGAAGGTGGTTTTGGTAGGACTGCCAGTCCACCGGGACTGTCCCCTTCGCGGGAGCTGGGCGGGCGTCACCGAAGGTGACTTGGTCACTGGAAAACGGCTCATCAAACAGCGATGACGCGAACGCGGCCACGGAGGTTTTCGATTTGAGAGAGGGCTCTCCCAGGGTGGCACTGGTCGCGATGCAGGTGAATGGCGCTTGTCGGCCGCCCGCACGCAGCCGGTCCTTGAGGCGCCGCATCAGCATCGCCAGTTCAATGCCCTTAGCCCCGCGGTACTGATGGGCTTCGTCGAGCACCAAGAACTGCCAGAATGCTGCGTGGCCATGGTCAAACAGCTCGCTGTCGTCGGGACGAATGAGCAGATACTCCAGCATCGAATAGTTGGTGATGAGAATATCGGGTGGCGTCGCCTGCATTTCGGCGCGGGTCAGCAACTCGCCCGGATATCCGCCATCTTGCGGGGGCACGCTTTCCGGCGTCGCCCCGATGTATTGTCCAAACGTGAACTGAAATCCGGAGGCGTCCTGTTGAAGGGCTTGTGCCATTTCACCTAAACGGTCGCGCTGGTCGGCCACCAACGCGTTCATCGGATACAGGAGCAAAGCACGGATGCCCGGCTGCTTCTGCGACGACCGTTTCCACTGCCGATACAGGTGGACTAGAATGGGTAGCAGAAACGCCTCCGTCTTGCCACTCCCCGTACCGGTAGCCACCACCACGCCGTCCCCGCGGGCAGTCGACCGGATGGCATGCTCTTGATGGGAGTAGAGTGCTTGGTCACCTCTGACGGCCTGCAGAAAGCGTTCGTCCCACTGCTCGTGCGGATAAAGCTCAGCCAGCAGCATTCTCAGCGAGGTGCCTTTACTAAATTGCGGCGTCGACTCCAGGTAGGGGCCTCGCGCTAAGTTCTCCTTTCCGAGGGCATCAGCAAATGACTCTCGCAGCGCCTGGTTTCTTATGTAGAATGTAGTTCGCAAATAATTGGTATAATTAGCCTCGACCTCAGATAACAACTCTGGAATATTCATGAGTAACCTCCGGCTAGTTATTCTGACGCAATCCACACCTCGTAGTGTGTGTTAACGTGGGCTGACCATGAATCTGCGGCTAACGACACAACACCAAGACACTCTAGGCATTGTCCCAATGGCGGGAGGATCAAGTGGGCTATAGATTCCATCTCGGTGAGTGTAGTTAGTATGGTGAAGGTCATTATTGATCCTGGCTGTGCTTTTTGGTGCATATTCCAATGGGACGACATAACGGAGGTGGGATTTGCATATGCACTTTTATCCGCCAGCACGACCATCGAACAAGCGCCGCACAGGTACACCTTGCTGGGAAGGTTTGCGACCATCTCGGCCTGCATCGCGAGCGCTAGATAATCGCCGTACTGTTTGGGCTGGTGGTACCGGATGGGATGCTCCTCCGTGACGTGGCGCTCCAAGCCAGTGCGATTGTCGCTGAACGGCGCGCCGCACTTGCCGCATCGGTATTGCGGCACCAAGCGTGCCAACGCCATCGGGCGTGGAGCCTGCCGGCGGTCATCAATGACCGTCAGCGTGACGGAGATCGGACTCATATCCCTCGTCTCGAGCGGGATGGCGGTGGCTAAGTTGCGGACCGGAAATAGGCCCCGCCCGCTTTTCAGGGGAATCGTTTTCTGGCTGTTCGCACACGAAACAGTGACCTGAGTGGGCAAGGTGTCGGTGCGGGACACGGAGAGATAGAGAACCTGGCGCGACGTGGGCCGCGCTGCGGCCAGTGGCAAGTCGATCGGAGTGGTGGTCCACACCAAATCTTGTTCCGGTGCCGATTCGTCGCCCAGCGCCCATGCCGTTCTCGTTACCCGGATGCCGACGTTGCGCACGTTATCGAGCGGCCGCAAGCCGTGAAACGACCAGCGGGTGACGTCAAACTGCGGATGGAGCGGAATCTCCGCCTCCAGGAAATTCGCGGTTGTGATGCGCAAGGGTACGGCCGCGTGGTTGGACGAGACCGAGAGTGGCCCAGCCGTGACAAACCGAAGCTCGGCGACCCCGGATGGCTTGCTGAAGGACTCGATGCTGACCAGATCTCGAATCCAGAGAAACTCGTGGGTCTCCAATTCTGTCTGTCGCCCGTCGTACACCCGGAGAAAGAACCACCCCATCGCCATATAGGCCGGTGGAAGCGGCAAGTCCACCCGGCCGGAGGAAAAAGGTACTTGCTTGCGCCAACGGTGGAGACCCCTGCCCTCTTGCCCGACAATGAGGGTAAGCGGCTCACTGGCGTCGCCTTCAACCGTTGGAAAGGCACCGAGAAACACTGGGGGGCTTCCATCGATACCCGCAGCCCGCGTTCCCGTCACCTTGAGGTGGTAATCCGGAAGGGCGGATCGTTGTAAAACAGGTTGCCCGGCAACGTCGGTGACCGTGACGGGTCCCGTCTCCGGGATGAGAAAGGCTCGCCAGCCGCCCAGCGCGAAAAGGTTCTGTGGTTGTCCACCTGCCACCGCCACCCCTTCGGCTGCCAGCAGCAGATGTTGATGTCGACGGCTTAGCTTTGTCACCAGAGGCGCTCGCGACTGGTCATGTTGCTTGGCCAGGCGAAAAATCATGACCTCGTTAAGCGGAAGGGCCGTAATCACGTTGTCCACTTCTACGGGATGCGACGACTCTAAAATCCAAGCCTCGCCAACGCGGGTGAGATGATGATTTTGTTGGCGAACCACCTTGGCATCCGCGGCACGAAACAGCAACCTCCAGCCGGTACTGTATCGCTCGCACTCCAGTGCTGATGGCGCAGGTTGCGCGGAAAACTGCCACGTCTTGGTCACGTGATACCGGCCCCCGGGACGCCTGTCCGGGGCCAACGGTGTCCTCGGATGACGAGCGGCCCCCCGCACGGCAGGAAACTTGCCCGTTGCGCCTAAGGCACTCTGCATCGATTCCGTCTTTTCTAACGCGCTTTTCCGCAATTTCCAGAGGCGGATGGCCCCGAGTAGGTTTTCCTGGGTCGCGACCGGGTCCGCTGCCGAGACCGCTGCGCAGACCGCCGCGCGCAGACGCTTAACTTTGGCGTCGCCAACCCGACTGGCGGTGGCGAGTGATACGCCGTTCACCAAGACGGCCAGGTCGGCCCGCAGGAATTCGGTCGGGGTCGGATAGTTTTCCAAAATCCATAGGGCGGACTTGGTCCTCCAGTCGCGACAGACTGTGCGAAATCCAGGGAATGCTTGGTCCAGCAACGCTTTGATGCTCTGTTCCACGTCGCGAACTTCTCTGGCAAGGCGAGTCCACCGTTGGCCGAGGCGCACCGCCCGATCAACCTTACTCGCCGCTAGCGGCGGTGGATCAGTAGCGCGGCGGCTCAAGAGCAGCGCCGCTACGGCCTCCGGCAACAACGCGTTTACGGCGGAGGATGGTGCGCGGGTTAGGGCGGCGGTCTTCTCGTTCCACGGCAAGTACGTGAGAACGCCCGGGTGATCGTCATCCCATGCACCCCACGACAGGAGAGCGGCGTCAGTCCACATCATGGCCAGCGAGGTTCCTGGTGCTAGCCGGAGGAGTCGGCGAAGGCCAGGCAGACTGTTCCGAAAGCGCTCCGGACTGCCCTGGGGCTTTCCATCGGGCGAATGCCACTGGACGAAAACATGTCGCCGGGTTACGAGAGCGATGGCGGCGTGCCCATGCACCGATGACGAGTGCTCGTCGCCGCCGTCCGGGGTCTTTAGGGCGGCTGGCGGCAAATCCAACAGCGTGCGGATAGGATCCGGCGGGCTCCAATCCCGGATTTGCCATTTAAAGAATACGGGGCGCTCGCGGTGGGAGTCGTGAGCGACGTAATCTAACTGGCCCATATAGAGGTAAGGACCAGGCCCGCGTACTCGGAGAAACAGATATATGTGGTGACGGCTGGCGTCATGACGGATCCAACGTTGAACGGCGCTATCCGACAGCGTCTGCCGAGGCAGCGACTGCCAGGATAAGACGCCCGCGTCCGTAATGGATTCTTCAAACGCGAAGGAACCCCGGTGCTGGGCAAGAGTTACAAAAAATACCCAGTCGGATTCCGTGTGGGGCACGCGCACGATAGCATGGAGCCCCCAGGTACCCGTCTGAGCCAGGAAGGCGCTCTGCGGATCGAAATAATCATGAACTTGCTGACGCGTATACTCGCTGAATCTCGCCAGACCCATAGTGAAGCCTCGTTTGTGGTTCGGCAGTAGACTCGGGTTGACGGTACTCTGGACGATATTGGCTGTCAAACCTATACGTCCTATTCACCGGGCATCCAAGGGATTTCCCGTGTGGCGCAGGTCGGGCCGATGGCACGGGGCCTGTAGGAACGGCAGGGTTCACGGTCGTCAGTAAACTGCAGGGCAACGTCCCGCCGGAACTTCAACTTCATCATGACCAATTTAGTGACCGGCGTGGCCACCGCCTGGCGAGCACGGTCCCCCATGGTCGTCGTCAGTGGCTCTCCCACATCGGCGCAAATGTTCGCCGACACCCATCAGGAGATTGACCACGTCCACATCATGCGACCGATTACCAAGTGGAGCCACTTGGTCAACCGTCCAGACCGCATTACCGAGGCGGTGCAAGAGGCGGTGCGCATTGCCACCACGCCGCCCTACGGGCCGACGTTCGTGGACATTCCCCGCGACTTTTTGTATGAGGTGTCTAACGTGCCCGTGCGCGAGCAGGCTCAGGTTGTGCCGCACGTGCGGCCGGAGCCCACGCGGAGCGACGTAGAGAAGTCCATTCAGCTCCTGCGCCAAGCCACCTACCCCGTCATCCTAGCTGATGGCGGCATTGCCTGAGCCGATGCTGGCGCGGCCGTGGGCCATCTGGCCGAGGTGATACATTCCCCGGTGTGCACCACCTACGGACACAACGATGCCATCACGTCGGCTCACCCGTGGTACCTGGGGTCCCTCGGACGAGGAGGGTCGAAGGCGCTATGGAAGCATTCCGGCAGAGACCCGCCCCGTTTTGGACGAGGCATGCGGCCGGCTGGCGGGATACCCGGGCGTAAGCATCGGCCATGTGTCCGGCCACTTGCTCATGCCGAACACCCACATATTGGATGTGGCTTTGGGGCAGGAGGTCAAACACTTCCAAGATGCTGGACCCGACGGTCCCCATGCCCAGGCGGATCCCGGATCGCTCCAGTGAAGCCACCACTTGCTCCCCACCATTTAACTCCATTGAAACGCACCATCCCGGGTATCGCCGGCTGAACGTGGCCATCACTCGGGCGCGCGACCATGTGAAAGTGGTGTCGTCGCTGGCGCCGGAAGACTTGGCCCAGCGGGAGAGCCCGCGCCGCGGCGTGGCCATGCTGCAGCGCTACCTGGACTATGCCCAGCACGGCCCCACGGCCCTCGGCTTAGCGCGGGGCGCCGGTGAGTCGCACAACTTTGACTCTCTCCTGGAGGAGAGTGTGCATGCAGCCCTGAGTGCGCTGGGCTGGTCCTTGCGCACCCAGGTGGGAGTGGGCCGGTATCGCATCGACCTCGGCGTAGTGCACCCGGACGAGCCCGGGCGCTTTCTACTGAGGGTGGAGTGCGACGGCGCCCAGTATCACGGGACGCCGACAGCGCGCGAGCGGGACCGGCTGAGGCAGGAAGTGCTGGAGGGGCTGGGGTGGCGCATCGCGCGGGTGTGGGCGCCCGACTGGATCACAAACTGGGCGGCCGTCATTGCCCAGCTCGAGCAGGCGTACCAAGATGCCCTGGGGGGGCCTGTGGACGGTGCTTTCGACTCGCCCGATGGCGGGCCGGTCGAGGGCGCTGTCGCCGAAGAGGTGGCGCAACGGGCACTGCCGGCGCCCGAATCCGCCCCCACGGCCCTGATGTTGCCGGACTACCCTGAAGCGGTGGGGGACCGGGTGGACCAGGTGGTGCGCCGCGAAGCCCCGGTGCACCTGGACGTGGTGGCGCGCCGGCTGTACGGGCGCACCTCGGAGCGCCGGCGCCGCGAGGTGCTGGAATTGCTCCAGTACACGATGAGGGGCGAGCTAGGGTCCCGCACCTACGGCGACGACCACTTTCTTTATGTGGCGGGCGCACCTTGCGGCGCCCGCGCGCTGGGCGACCGGGATTTGTCGGAAGTGGCCCCCGAAGAGCTCGTCCAGGTGGTGCTGCTGGTGCTGCAGAGCGCCTACTCGCTCTCGCGCGAGGATCTGGTGCAAAGCGTGGCTCGCGCTTACGGCCTCCAGCGCACCGGCACTCGAGTGGGGGGCGCCATCGAGCGCACGCTGCAGTTGGGCGAGGGGGCGGGCATGTGGGCGGAGGACGGGGGGCGCATCGCTGTGACCGGCGTGACCCCGGCCAACGGGAATAGCTGACGGACGGCACCACCCTGGCGTCGACCCCCAGCCACAACCCACCGTGCGACATGCCCGGCGAGAAAGAGTGAGCGCTGAGCGGAGGCGGTCCGCGGCGACCCAGACGAGGTGGAAGGCTTTGACGTGATGGACCATACCATGGAGTTGTGTCGATATAAGTCAGGCTAAGTCGAGTAAAAACTCTGTACCGCGAATCGCGCGGCCATTAGACTGGGCCGGCGGGAGCTCGAGTCGCAGTCTCTTCTTGGTGCGGTGCCGTCCTGGGTCTCTGGGGCAGCCGGGCCAGAGAGGAGGTGGTGCCGATGCACGTGGTCGTGTGGATGTTCATCATCCCCGTCTCGCTGCCTTGGCTACTCAAGCACTTGAAGAAAAAGTAGTCCGCCCTTTTTCAAGAGCGGGCTACCCTCAACTTCAAAGGCTCGGCAGGGATCCCTTCCGGTCTCTACGGAAGGCTGCCCGCACCCGCCGCCCCCCGAGGGCGGCGGGCTTCTTGTTGATTATAGGAAGCGCCGCCGTCGCTGTCTAGCGTGGACAGGCCCCGGCAGAAGTTCCGGCCACCACAGGGCGAAGTGCCATGCTTCGCCACGTAAGTCGTCGCGCCTCTGGCCACGAGGTGGGCCGGGAACTAAGCTCCAATGCCGTGTACTTAGAAACGGGCGGGCTGGCAGAATGCTTCGGCGGGATTATCTTGCCGCGGGGTGGATGGCGCAAACCGCCAGCGGGAGCCTGGTTAACCGATCATGCGGCCTTGGGCGTCCTGAGCCGGCGTGGAACGCCTGGCCCGGCCCTCGACCCACGTGGCGCGGCCGCCGGTCCGTGAGGTCCGAGCGCCGGCGGGTGGGTGGGGCACGGACCCATGCGCGCGGGTTCCGTCCGCCGGCCCCGTCCGTCATGAGGCGTCGCTCGCCGCCCGCTGCGATAACGGGACAACCCGCTAAGCCCTGGCGTTGCACTTGACACAAATGGCTCCAGGAAATGGCTTTAGGGATCCGCACTGGCGACAGTAGCGCATCAGCTGACGCGAGACCACCAGCACCCCAATGATGGGGATGACCATGACGATCACCGCCCACCACAACTTCGTCGCCTGGGGCAGCACGAGTACTTCCCTGCCGGCGCGGCGGTTGATACTGGCGGGGTACCATACGGTCAGAAGATAGGCCCAATACCCGAAGAACGCGATGTAAATCAATACCAGCACGTCCTAACCTCCTTATGCGGGCGTCAATCTCTGGTTCGATCGGCTCTCGGCCGTCGCTTTCCACCGCTCTGCCTCCGCGCGGGCGCTGGCCAGGCGTTCGTTGCGCGCCTGAATCCCGTCCTGAATAGATGGTTCGCGGGCTACCAGCGTGCTCACCCATGCCGTGATGCCAAGCGCATGCTCGCGCACCACCGCCGATGGCCACTCCCCCACCGTATATCCCTCGCCATCGCATGTTGAGCACTGGTCCGGCACCCACTGCGTGCGCCGAATTTCGGGATGGTGAACGGTAACTTCGCGCCCTCCCTCGCTTCCCACCGACGGGACCCACTCGGTCGTGGTGTGGGCTTCCTGTACCACCACCGCGACCGGGTGGGTTGTCTGGGCGTGGCCGCTGCCCAAACACGCGTGGCATGTTTGCTTGCAGGGCATCGACGCCGGTACGTCCGCCAGCAGCGCGGTGACGGTCACGTTCCGCCACGGCTCGGGGACGGACCATATGGGAATGTCTGGGACTTCCGCTATCAGCGCCACCACATCCGCGATGGCCCCCAAGCGGGCCAGGCGCGGACTTCCCCCCACCACGGCACTGATCATCCAAACGCCTATGATGCCGAGAGCCCACGCGAGGAGTGCCACTGCCCCCTGGCCCGCGAGCGAAGCGGCCACCAACGCGCCAACGCTCAGCCCAGCAGCTGAACAGGTGAGGCGCGACAGCCACTTCCCCCAATATTCCCGGGTGGTCTGCAACCCCGCGGGTAAAGTTCCCATGCGGGCATACCCGGCCGGGACCGGCTCGGCGTACGGGACGATGATCTCGAATTCCTTCGCCAGCTCGGCGGGTCGCCTGAGCTCGCCGTTCGGTCCCGCCACGTCCTGCAGTGCCTCGACAAACCAAGCGCCCGGGTCGGCCGGCCACTGTGGCCACGCAACCGGGCGAGCCGTATAGGGTCCAGCGTAGGCCCGCACGGCCCCATCGCCAAGGGTACCGGGCATTGTCTCGTCTGAGAGGGGCGCGAACTCATCCAGGACCACCGACGATGCCCGGGGAATCCACAACTCCCGCACAAACCGCACCAGCACACTTGCCACCAGCATCCCGACGCAAGCCACCAGCGTGGAGATAAATTCCCATCCCGGTGCGCTGGCCATCAGGTAGGTCGTGGCGATCAGAAGGACCAGGCCGTAGCCCAGGCAGCCGAACCGACTGGCATCTCCTTCATCCCCAGATCGAGGTGCGGGGTCGGCCGCTACGGCGGCGATCGCCAGGACTCCGACAGCCCAAGCCGCCGCGACGGGCCACGGGGCGTTTATCCCTCCGCGAAGGGCCGGCGGTGCCGCCCGAATCACTCCCCAAGCCACGAACTGGAGGCACAGCGCGGGCACCACCACCCAGCCGGCACGGACGACCCACCACGGCTGGCGGACGATCCAGGCCACGCTGCGCACCGTGACCCAGTACGCAGCCAGCCCCGCTGCCGCTTCCCACGCCAACAATCCTGATCCCTCCCCGCGCGCCAACCTCCCTGTGGAAATCTGACGGGGCTTCTGCGCACACTCAGGACTGGACCGGGACCATTCCCATGAACATCATCCACGCGGACACCGACACCAGCATTCTCACCGCGAACGAGATTGCTGAGAGAACGCTCCGGATAGCGCCGCCACAAGTCGCCAGAATGGCATGGGGCCAGCCGCACTCCTGGATCTTGCCGCCAGTGGCTCCCGTCCCATCCATTCTACGTCGCCTCTGGGATTATTGTAGCGCCCCGCCCAGTCCCTGGCGTCGTCTTCCGCACGTCGAGCCCGGGATTCGTCGGATCTCTTGAGGGGCGTGTCCCGGGGCGGGTACTGCCTCAAGGTTGTCGCCGGGCCCCTATGCTGCCCCACGTCACGACCACCGGGAGACGATGCACGGTGGGCACCGGTAGGTCGCGACGGTCCTGGTGACGCCCCGCCGTGGGATCCCGCGGCCATGGCGACGGATGGGCGGTGTGGTGGGCCGTGTCGTGGCCGCCTGTCGAACCATTCGGCGATGACGGTCGTCATTTTGCCCCAGATCCCCAGCACGGCGTCGACTCGGTCGGACATTGTTCGCCGGCGCGGGCGACGCTGGCGACCAGGGTGGTGCCACGCGAGATGTTGCCCGCGGCAATAGGCTTCAGCCAGTCCACACCGGCGGTCGTGGCCGTGGCCGGGCCGGCCATCGGCGGCGTGCTGGTGGCGGCCGTCGGTCCGTTGCCCGCCTTTGCGACGGACAGCGCTACATTTGTCGCGTCGGCCGTATTGGTGCCACCATCCCGCGTGTGGCGCCCGGGGCGCACCCCAGCGTCCGCTACCGCGACCTGCTGGTGGAGGGGATACAGACCGTCCGTGGGAGCCGTCGGCCCGTGGGGTTCGCTGGATATCTGGGCCTGCTGCGCTTGGGCTGGGCGCGCTGAATGCGACGGCACCGTCCCTCATGCTGCTGACGATGCACCTAAACGCCGGCCAGTTTGGCGCATTGGAAGCGGCGCAAGGCCTGGGCGGCGCTGCCGGGCCGCTCCTTACCGCGGCGGCAGTGCGCATATTGGGCGGCCTGGGCCTGTTGACGTGAGTGACGCTGGCGCTGGGCGCGCGGATGGTGGCGGTGCCGTCGCTGCTGCACGTGAGCTGGCCGGCGGCGGTAGGACCCTCGGCGTGGCTGTACCCCTGGGGGGCGTTCGTCGGCGGTTTCGTCGGCCCCCTGACGGTTGCCGCCCAGACGCGGCTCTTGACGAGGTGTTGCGTGGCCGCTGCCTGGTGCGCCCGGCTCGCGGCGAGACGCCTCACGTCACCGAGGTCCAGGCGGGCGCACAGATCCGCCAGCACCGGCGCGCTCATTCCACCCCTGCCGCGCAGGGGGCTAGGGAGCGCTGCTCCACGTGGGGCCACGTCCGCCGCCCGGCGCGCCGCGGGGGTGGTCCCCGGGGTCTGGTGCCGGCGAGCATCGGCGACGGTCGCCACCCCGGGGCCGGCCTGGCAATACCGGTCCGCCAGATCTTCCACGGTCCGCAGCCGCGGCCCGACGTGGCCCCGCACATAGCGAATCGGGCGCTCGATTTTGCCTTGGGTTTGGGCGCGGTACGCTTCGGCCGCTTTGGGCTCAAACCCGTGAAACCGGGCGAAGTCCCGATACCGCGGGTGCCCGGTAACCGGGCCGCCCCGCGGATGGTGCACCCCCAGGGGGCTCCTGTGTTCGGACAGCAGTTCCGCCGGCACCCCGCCAAAGGCGGCGCAGGCCTGCTCGAGGCTGCCAGCAACGTGTCTGGGGTGGTGTGCCGCACGCACGCCAGGTACAAACAGCGGGAGTCGCTCCGCGGGTAGGCCAACCGCCAGAGCTTCTGCAGAGTGGCCTCCGGGGCCTCGGTTTCGCCCAACGGCGTCCCGCCGCCGTGGGCTTGGCGTCGGGGCCGCGTCTCGTAGCGCACGGCCGGCACCGGCGTGGCCCGGGGGCAGCGCGGCGCCACGAAGTCCTTCCGCGTGGTCCGGCGCCCGGGGTATCCGCGGGCGCACAACTCGTCCGACAGGACGGCGGTATTCCGACAGCTCTCCTGGGTGCGCTGCCGGATATCCTCTGCGTACAGGGCGAGCAGCGGGGGCCGGCGGGCAGGCGCCGGCGGTTCGGCGGAACGCGGGGCGGTGGTGCGGACGATGGCGCGAATGGTCTGCCGGTGAGGCCCCGTCTCTCGGATCAGGGCGCTGATCCTCACGCCCTGTGGGTAGCGGTCACGGATCTCCATGGATTCACTCTTCCCCATCGCACGCATGAGACCCCTCCTTCTGGGGCGTGGACGCCCCGGGACGCCATTCGCCGTCCTGTGAGGAAATCGCACCGGTCGTTTTGGGGAAATGTCGGCGGCCCCACTGGGGAATGTCAATCCGGCCGCCACAATACCTGTGTGGCGGCGCAGATCGGCATGGATGGTGGGCCAGTCCGGCGCGGCCGGCCGTGGTGGCCGGGGTACCCCTGCCGCTCGCGCTGCCCGGCGTCCCCACTCGCGGGGAGCGGCAGGGGACGGCACCTGCTGGACCCGGCGCATGATTTCGGGAACGGCCGAGGGATGGATCCTGAGGTTCCGACCCATGGCCCGCGTGCTGAGCTGTCCGTCCCGCTGAAGCGGTGCGGGGGCTCCGCCGTCTCGCCGGGACACCTTCCCTTCCGGTGCCCGGGAGCACCGGAAGGGAAGTGTAGCGACCGCGCCCCCGGTGGTGGGGATATCGGAATAGTGGTGCCAACCTACCGGGAATGAGCCGCTGCCAGGAGCGTCCCGCTTGAGTCCCCCGCCCAGAAGCGCGGGGCGCACGGCCACCATCCTACACGCTACGGAATCAGAGCGGACCCAGGTGAATCGCCCCGAGCCCCTGAGGCCTGGGCATTGAGGATAGCAGTTAATGTCATAAAATGATACGGAATGTTACTAGATATAGGAAGTGTGGCGAGACTATCGATCAGTGGGATGTCCAATCTTCGACTCGCAAGCCTGGGACGCGCGCGAACTCTCCCATGTTATTGGTGACCAGGCAAACATCAAGGGAAAGAGCATGCGCGGCAATCAGGGTGTCAAGGGGTCCGATGGGCAGGCCCTGCCTCTCCAAGTAGGCTCGGATCTCGCCATACGCCAACGTGGCCTCTACCGAGAGACTCGCGATGTCCAGGGGCAGAATGCCTGGAGAGCCACCTGATTGCGCTCCTTTTGCCGGCTTTTCGAGACGCCGTACTAAAACTCCGCCACGGTGACCACGGAGACGCCAATCTCAGCTGTGTGAAATGTGCGCAAACGGTTCAGCAAGACGTGTGAGCGATGGTTGATAAGATAGATGCAGATATTGGTATCCAGCATATACGTCATTCAGATCGGATGTTCACGATCTTGCTGTTGGGATGGCTGCAGACGCTCGTTGAGATAGTCGTCAGAAAACAGATCCAATGAAAGTGCTAGTGAATCCCACGCATCATCCGTTGGCAATAGCACGACGGCTTTGCCGACCCGCTTCACAAACACTTCTGACCCGACAAACCGGAACTGCTTGGGCAGGCGCACAGCCTGGCTTCGTCCGGACTGGAAGAGTGTCCCGCGCTCCATGAAATCGCCCCCGCCCACTGGTATATACCGAGTATGCACCAGACGCCCGACGGACGCAATGTGGCGACCGCCCTCTCCGATGCAGCTGCGGCCGCCACAAGTGGGGCGGCGGGAAACGCCCCAGGAGGAGTCGGAGGACGGCATAGTACTCAGCGCGTGGGAAAGCCGCGTACCGGGGGAAGGCCGTCCACGGTTTCTGCAGGCGAATCTTGACGGGTCCCTCGCACAGAGGAGGAGCACGACATGGATACGGGACGCGCGCGCATCAACAAGAGAGCTCAGGCGGCGCTGCAGGAGCGGTTCACCGCCTTGGCCCATCACCTCACGGCAGCATTCCTGGTGGAGACCTTTAGGCAGATGAACCAGCACGGAGCCGCCGGCGCGGACCGCATGAGTCTGAACGCCTATCGCCACAACCTGGACGTCCACCTGGCGGACCTGGGGGCCCGTCTGACACGACGAACCTACCACGCGCCGCCGGTGCGGCGGGTCTATATCCCGAAGCCCGGGCAACCCGCGAAGCAACGGCCGTTGGCGATTCCGGGGGTGGAGGACCGCCTGTTGCCGGGGGCGGAGCGCCCTCTATGAGCCGGGGTTCCTGGACACGTCGTGGGGGTTCCGGCCACCGCGGGGGTCCTTTCACCGATGCGGCACGCAGGCTGTCTGCATTTCTGCTTTTCTGTGATAGATAAGACGAAGGGGATGTGGCACGTGCGCCAGTATGTCGCTCAGGTGCGTGAGCGCGGTGTCGTGACATTGCCAAAGGCCATTCGAGACCGGTACGGGCTGGCGACCGACACCCCGCTGACGCTGGTGGACTGGGTTGGTTGTCGACGGCCACGTAATTCCACCCCGTAAGGGGTAAGGTGGCCAGGTAATTCCCCCACCCGCTGGCCGCGGAATTCCCCCGGCCAGGATCTCTCCTTCGGACCGCCAAGCCCTCTCCGAGTCCTCCGGGATTCAGAGAGGAGTCACGCGATGGGACGAAGGGAGTTCGCGATGCGCGATTGTGTGGAGATCTGGCAACACTGGCACGCCGGCGACAGCTTGCGGGCGTTGGAACGGAATCTGGGGGTCGACCGCCATACCGTGCGGAAGTACATCCGGCTCGCGCAAGACGCGGGCTACACGCCCGGCCAACCGGGCGTCACGCTCGCTGACTGGCAGGCCCTGTACCGACAAGTGTTCCCCCGGCTCGTGCCGGAGCACCCGGCGCAAGCCCGCCTGGCGCCGTACCACGACCGGATCGTGACGGGGCTGACCACGAACACCGTCACCACGGTCTGGCGCCGCTTGGTCCGGGATACCGGCTGCATGGTGAGTCTGCGCACGTTCCGCCGCTACTGTGCCACGCTGGAGGGCGCACCCTCGGCGGCGGCCGTGACCATGTGGCGGCCGGATCCGCCGCTCGGCGAAGAGGTCCAGGTGGACTGGGGCCTCATGGGACGCTGGACGGACCCGCGGCCCCAGCGGCGGCACCGAATCTGGGCCTTCAGCATGGTCTGGACCTGCAGCCGGCACCTCTTCGTGTGGTGTACGCCGACGATGGACCCAGCCGCCTGGTGTCAGGCGCACGTCGCCGCGTTCAGCTTCTTTGGGGCGGTGCCGCACCGGGTGGTGCTGGACAACCTCAAGACCGGCGTGGCGCAGGCGGACTGGTATGACCCCCAGGTGAACAAGAGCTACGCGGAATGCGCGGCCCACTACGGGTTTCTCGTGGACCCGGCCCGCGCTGTGCACCCCAAGGACAAACCCCGCGTCGAGCGTCCGATGCCCTATATCCGGGACGCGTTCTGGGGCGGCAAAGACTGGCCCTCCGTCGCGGCCATGAACGAGGCGGCGGCGCGCTGGTGTCGGGAGGAGGCGGGGCACCGGATCCACGGGACGACCGGCCGCTCCCCCGCGGTCCACTTCCAGACCGACGAGCACCCCGTGGCCCTCCCGCTTCCGCCCCAGCCGTGGGAACTTGCCACCTGGACGACGGCCACCGTCGGTCCCGATGCGCGGTGTCAGGTCCACCGGGTACTGTATTCCGTGCCCTGGCGTCACCTGCACCCCCCCCCCCATGAGCGCTTTCTGCTTCGCGTCCATCGAGATCACGGGTTGGTGGGCGGCGGGGGCGGTTCGGTCCGCGATGTAGTGGCACGGCGCATCGCGGTCGGGATGCTGGGCCCGTCCACCGGCACGGCGATTCCGGGTTGCTGCGGGGCGTCGGCTCGACCAGGGCGAGCGGCGCGGCCGCGAGGGTCCGGTCGTCGGCCGTCACGCCTTGCGGCCACCGCCAAGCGGCGAGAGCTCGTGGTATTCCCCACTCAAGGCCGTCCACCGAGCCCGAGTGCCCTCGGCGGCTGCGACCATCCGACAATGCATCGTGACCAACCCCTTTCAGCACCCAGCTGTCGGGGTCCTTCGGAATCCATCCAGCGAATTTGTGTGCTTTCGGGTCAATTGCTGGGACGAGGTTCCGTGGCGGTGGCTGGGACAAATTCTTGATGGATATGCATCGGGACCAACGCGATCATCACGTCCGTGCGCCGACGCAGGGCCGACGCCAACATGGTCCCAATCTGATTGTGCAGAAGCTCCCCGTAGGCACTGTCGGGCACAACCTCGGGGATCAGCACCACGCGGCGTTGGTGGGCTTTCGGGGTCAGCCCGTCGATGAACTGGAGAATGGGGCGAATCAAGGAGTGATACTCGGAGCGGATGATTTCTAGGCGAACCGGCGGGGCCCAATCGGTCCAGGCTTGGCGGAAGGACGCTTCGGTGGGATCCTCGTCCGACTCGGGGTCCAAGAGAATGGCCACCGCTACCACGTCGTCGCTCAGCGACAGCGCGTGATCCAAGGCACGGCGCGTGAGTTCGGACAAGCGCGGCGCAATGGGCACCACGATCATGGGGTGGGGCCGCGCCTCCACGGGACCCGGGGTGTGCCCCGGCAGCAACACCGCGTTGACCCGGTCGTAATAGCGGTGAATCCCGCGAAACATCACGACCAGCAGCGGGATGACCACGACGACCACCCAGGCGCCCTCGGTAAATTTCGTAACGACAAACAGCAAGGTGGCCACACCGGTGGCCAGTGCGCCGAGGCCATTCAGCCCGGCGCGCAGCGCCCAGTGGGGCGGGCGCGCATGCCACCAGTGCATTACCATCCCCGTCTGGGACAGCGTGAACCCGGTAAAAACCCCAATGGCAAACAGGGGGATGAGAGCCTGGGTGTTGCCTCCGGATGCAATCAGCAAGAGCGCGGCGGCGGCGGCCAACACATAGATCCCAGGTGAAAACACTAGGCGGTCGCCCCGCATGGCAAACACGTGTGGGAGATAGCCATCCCGCGCCAAGATGTTCGACAACAGCGGCAGCCCGCCAAACGACGTGTTGGCCGCCAAGGCCAGCACCACGGTGATGGCCAGGGCCACCACGTAATACACCCAGGAACGGCCCACGGCGGCCACCATCACCTTGCTCAGCATCGTTTGGGCGCCACCCGGTGCCACCGAGAATCGGATGGTCAACACGGCGAGCCCCAACAGCATCAGCGCCAGAATGCCTCCCAATAGCCACTCCGTGCGCTTGGCCCGCAACTGGCGGGGTTCACGAAACAATGGCACCCCGTTGGCGATGGCCTCCACGCCCGTAAGAGCCGTGCAGCCCGCGGCGAACGCGGTCAACAGGAAAAAGAGCGGCACCGGCTTGGCGGCAGGTAGCGGGTGGACCGCCACCGCCATCGGATGCACGAATCCCCACGCCATCAAGCCCAACAGCCCCACGATGAACACCAGCGTGGGCAACAGGAAGGCCCGGGCGCTCTCGCCCACCCCCCGCAAATTCATCAGAGTCACCACGGCCAACACCGCGAGGCATATCGTGAGCGCCCACGGCTGGGCCGCCGGGAACGCCGAGGTCAGCGCTTCGACCCCGGCGGAGATGGAAATGGCCACGGTGAGGGTATAGTCCACCACCAGCGCCGCGGCGGCCACCTGGCTGACGTTTGTCCCGAGGTTGGCGCGCGACACGGCGTACGCCCCACCGCCCGCCGGGTACGCCTCGATCACCTGGCTGTAGGACAGGACCAGCAGCAGCAACAGCCCGATGAGAGTCAAGGAGATGGGTAGCAGGTAGTGCATGGCCCCGAGCCCGGCCGTGATGAGGACGATCGCGATGGCTTCCGGGCCATACGCCACGGACGACAGGGCATCCAGCGACAGCGCTGCCAATCCCTCGGTGCTGCCAATCTCCTCGTGGCCAGCGTCGCGCTTCCGTAAAGGACGTCCCAGGAGCAACTGCCCAATATCCATGGTCAGAGTGTACGACGTCCGCGGCAATCCTGTATTGACGCCCCGGGGGCATCAAAGCCGACGCCGCCCGCTGTGCCAAACAGAGGACCGACAACACACTGCGAGAAGCCACGGCGCAGAGGGGGTGTGTGCATGTGGCGGATAACACGCGGGGCGACCTGAAATCCATGGGTGGTCTCCCGACGCGAGCAGCGATCACCCGCGAGACCCCGAGCCGACGCAAGGTGGTGGAGCGCAGCGGCATCGCGGGGGTGACGGATGACCGGCTGACTCGGGCGACGATTCGGTGCGGGCTCGCGGACCGAGAACATCCGGACCCCTGCCGCGCCGGGACGGCAGGCCGCCTGGCGGGGGGTCTCTGGCCCGGATGGTCCAGGACCCGACGCCTGAGGCGGCGTTGCTCCCGTGGTGGAGCCGACGACCCGGGAAGACCCGGCATACCCGTGGCGCTGGACTTGGAAGAGTCTCCCCCAGATGACGGGGGTCGTGCAACAGCAAGACCTTGGCATCAGTGCCGCGATCGTGGGGCGCGACTCCCCGCGGTCGGCTCGGGTCTCCCAGCCCCCAGACGGTTGCAGAGCATCCGCCACATCCTGGCTGCGAGGCGGCGGACGCCGCTCCCATTGTCCGTCCTGGTAGCGAGGGTGGCCATGATGCTCGTGGCGGACACCATCGAGGCGTTTGCCAAGAAGCTGCCCGCCTCGAGGGTTGCCTACACCTACAGCTACACCGTGAAGGGTTTGGACCCTCTGCGGCATGCCATGCAGACGGCGGGGATCCCGGCACGCGAGCTGGGTGCCACCCTGCACCTGCGTTACAGCATTGCGCGGGACCTGGCGCACGTGCTCCACCACGCGCGGCGGCTGGCTGAAGCGGAGGCCGACGCGCCGACCAAGTAATCCGCCAGGCAGGATTTTCGGTCCAGGGTATCGTATCCGGGGGTGGGGTGATGCAACGCAACGGACATGTGCCGCGCCCGCAGGCACGGCAGGTCCCACCGCTCCGACTGTCCCGGAGGGCCGCGCCACCGACTCAGCGGACATGAAGAGGCTCTTCACTCGGGGGCCGCCATGCGCTCAGCGGTGCCGACCAGGTTCCGCCAGCATCTCCTGGGAAGAAGCTGGCTGTGGCCAAAACGGTTGCCCTGGAACCCGGCACGCAACCAGCGACAAGCTTCCGGCGTCGTCACCGGAGGATGGCTATCTGTGCAGATCCGCGTTCCGCGAGCGCCGTCGCGCGTGGCAACTGGACCGACGTCAGGTTGCCCCGCCGGTTCCACAGTGTGGGAGGCAGGCAAAGTCGTTCAGCGGCCTCTGCTGGTGAGATCAACTCCTTTTCCCCTGATTCTGTCAGGTCTCCGTGCAGTCTTACCCCATCCTTCGCCGAGTGCTGCTTCGTGTCCCGAGCCAGCCACAGAGCGGAGACCGCGGCCCGGATCAGTGCCTGGGTGCGCTGGGCCCTGAACGCTTAGGTTGTTTCCATGAGACAGCCGCCGCTGCGTTGCTAGGTCATCGGGGCAGGGTTTCGCATCCTGCGCCGGCCTGGCCAGCTCCGAAGGCGTTCGGTGGAGCGCCGTCGAGGGACCCACGGGGGCGGCAGCCAGAGGTTGGCGCTATTTGCCAGCAGAAGGGATGGGGGGCGGTAACGCGAAGGCGCACGGAGCTCCAGGGCTCCGCGCCAAACGGCGGTCCAAAGTAGCGAGGGGCCCCCGCATCCGCTCGGCCACCGCCACATACCAAGCGTCGTAGCAGGTCAACTGTGTGCCGAGGGAAAATATCCGCTCGAAGAACGGCGCATACGGCAACAGCTGCACAGGAAGGGCCACTAAGTCGTTGTGCGCCTGGTGAGTGATTTCCCAGGAGATTTGGTTCGCCAAGGCTAGGCGCCGGAGTATATTGGCGGCTTCGGCCATCATGAGGTGGGGCGCCACCAGCCGCTTGGTGGTTAGGATGTGCCGCGCCCAAACCCCATCCGGCCCTGCATCCGTCAGGCCCGCTACCACCATGGACGCATCTGCAACGATGGTCACCGGCGGTCCGCATCGCGATGGCGCAGAATCACGTCGGCCGGGACCGGTCGGCCCGTAGCCCGAAGCCTTGCTTCGACGCGCTCCATCAGGTTGTGGATATCCGCCTGGGCGGCGAGGTCGTCCAGAGTGAGGCGCAGATACTCCTGCAACGATCGCCCGGATCGAGCCGCGCGCTGGGCGAGAATATCACGCGTCTCTTGACTGACGTTCCGCACCGTGATGTTCATGATGCGAGCATCCCTCTTTCGGCTGCAGATTGCAAGCGTCCGGGCGATCCGTGCATTGGAGTGTCGCCGATTTGGAGGCGCACATCCGGGCGTGGATCGCGGCGTGGAATGACCATCCCCGGCCCTATGTCTGGGTGAAGACGGCCGACCAAATTCTCTCGTCCCTGGCAACCTATTGCAAGCGCAATACTAACTCAGGACACTAGAGAATAAGATCTGAAATACCAATGACAGTGCTGAAACCAGGGAATGCCTAATGCTGAAACGTGGGGACCCCCGACGATGATCGTGGGTATCTCGAGCGTACGGTTTACCGCTAATCGGCGTGGCGAGGCTCGACCAGCCGAAGGCCTTTAAAGTACGTGCGGTAATAGCCTAGGTCCCGCGTCAGCAACGCGTCGGCTTGGCACGACGCATGCGCCCCTATGAGAAAGTCGGCCACCAAGTGTTGGCGTAAGGTAGTTGCCGCGTGGCACGCCGGGCAGTCAGGACTCCATTGGGTCCCACATGATCCGCACGTGAGGCCACGGGCGCGGTCCCGGCTGTACGCAGCCCAAGCCTCTCCGGCCTGGATCAGAGTCGAGGTCCCGAAGCCGTCGAGGTCGACTCCTACGTCTGCTAAGAAGCTCTCGACGGTGGCCCCGCTTGGGGTATCCCTGTGGCGCACAAAATAGGACGCGAGTTCCGCAAAGACCACCGGGCAAACGACGGTACGCCCCGTTGCCTGAATCGACTGGAGAGCGGCCACGGAATCCAGTGCGAAACGGTTCGCGATGAGAATGTCCAACAGAATGTTGGTGTCGATGGCCGTGGTCATGATCCCCGATCTTCCCGCAACCGCTCATCGACGGTCTCGCCCTCCGGCAGCACCCCCTTTAAGAACCCGTGCCACTTGGCGAAGTTCTCATCTGGGATCACGCGCCGCAGAGTCACTTGGTTGTCACGAATGTCAAACGTGAGCTGCGAGCCGGCGGTCAGGCCGAGCGCATCCCGCACCATTTTCGGCAGGGTCACCTGCCCCTTGCTTGTGACGATCGCCATGCTCCATCCTCCTTGTAGCTACCGTAATGCATCGCATGCGTGGATGTCAAGTCATTGTTGCGGACGTAAGCCAATCCCGGCGGCGCATGACCAACGGCGGTCCGAGGCGCGGGAAAAGGGCACCGAGTCGAAGGCCATCGCGCTGCCAGATCATGGAGGGCTGGCCGGGTGGGATCGCAACGCACCTCATCCCGGGGCCCGCCGTCGACAGCCCAGCCCGCGTGGTACGGGTCGTCCTCCGGTGGGCGGCCGGCACGATACGCCCCTCGCGGCCACACCACGACCCGCACCCGGGTGAGCGGCCCCCACGTCAGGGCGGGGAGAACCCACAGCACCAGAGTTTCTGTGCTGGTCGCTTGGTACAGCACCGGCGCCGTGATCTGGCGCAAGCCTTACGCATGCTGCTAGATCGTCAGCCGGTCGTTCTTCAACCGGACCACGGCGGCTCAGCCGTAGCCCCGCACAGCCTGCAGAAATACTTGGGTGCAGTATTCCGCGTCGGCCACCACCACATCCATGTGGTGGTAGAACGTCTGGGCCAACCGCGGTAGCAGGCGCTGGACCGTGCGCCACTCGGCCTCGCTCTCAGCGGTGCCATCGGCGGGCCGCTGGGCTCCTCCGTCCACGTACAACACCGGATGCTGTCCGTCGCTCGGTCCAGTGTGGATGCGCTCGTCCATGACATATCGGGCGAGCTGCTCCGCCTCCACTTCATCCCCCTGCTGACCTGGCAGCATCCGTCTCGCTGTCTGGTGACCCATGACTACGTCGGACTCCAGAGCGAACCCGAGTGGGGCCTCAACGTCGCGGCCAGCACGGTACCGAGGTCGGGACCCCTACCTCGTCGCGAACGTCTTGGACCCCGCGGGGGCCACGTTTGCCTTTCCGAGTTCCCCGCCCACCACCCTACCCTCGCAAACACCACTAGATAGGATGGTTCACATCGCGCGGGGATCGCGCGGCCAAGGACGCGACCGGTCCGGGTCCCTTCGCCCACGGACGAAGCAAGTCGGCCAGGCGGCGGCGTTTGCTCTCCGTGGTCACGACCGGGGTTCCCCCGGGGATCCTTGAACCCGACGGGGTGCCCTCTTGGACTCGCCTACGCGGAGTCGAACCGACGCAGGCCCGAGAAGTCGGCACCAGAAAGCGGAGCATCCGAGGGAGGGAACATCCGTCGCAGGCCGGTGGACGCCCCCATCGGAAAGCGGTGCCCGGAGAACTTGCCTATGCGCCATGCATGGACCTCACGCGGACCACGCCTGCGTGGCGCGCAAGCCAGCCCCGCGGGCTGTGCGCTGCGGCCCGTCGTTACCGATCCAATGTGCCGGACGGCGCCGCGAGTGTGTGCGCGCTGCGACCCAACACCACCTGACGGCTGGCGTGGCCCACCCACGCACCGGCTACGGCCAGCAGTGCCGCCGTGAGGGCGGTCATGACCCACACCAAGAGTCCGGTGCCGTGTGTGCCGAATCCCATGATGCTCGCCACCACCTGGGATGCGCGTCCCACGGGCACGGTCGGTGCCGCCAGGCCGAGCGGAAGCAGGTAGCCCCCAACACCCGCCAGCAGGGCACCGGCATATTGGCGCAAGGTGCCCGGCACCCCCAGGGCCCACAGGAACGCGATGATGAGAGGGGCTACCCATAAGCCCAGGGCTGTGAGGGCCCACACTGCCAGCACGGCCCCCGCCAGTCCCAACACGACGTGGTGTGTGGGCCACGGGCGCGTCCAGCGGTCCGCCTTTTGAGCCATTCCTTGATTTACCTCGGGATCCACCGGGTCACCACCTCTTGATTTGCTCAGGGTGTGAGGGTCCACCGCGGCCCGTGGGCGGCCTCCTGGCTGACCGTGTGCATCGGATAGTAGTGGCCCGTCCACCAGGCCGCGATCTGGTCCTTGTATAAAGGCGACAGGGGGTTTTCACTCTGGCCACCCGGGTAGACCCCCCAGGCGGTCGGAGGCGCCTTGGCCCCGGCAAACGCCACGATCATGCGCCAGCTCGGCCCGGCGTGCGAGATAAGGCCCCCATCGGCCGCGTCAACGGTCCAAGCATCTCCGCTAGACCCCCGGGGGCCGTAGCCCAGCGCCTTGACCTGCGCCAGCGAGGAAAACTCGCGAAAGTGGACGCGCTGCCAGGCCCACTGCGACGGGTCACTGCCCAGCCGACTGGTGAGCTCGGCAACGGTTTGGCGAAAGGCAGCCACCATCACCTGGCTGGCGGTGCGGTGCGGGTCGCCCGGAGGAGCGAAGGCCGCATTACCCGGGTCGGACGTGGTCCAGGCCGCAAGATCCTCGACCAGCGGGGTGCCGACTTCCGAGATGGCCGAGATTTGGAGGTTGGCATCCTGGCTCACGGGCACATGGCCAGCCTGCCACCAGGGCCCGAAGGTGTCGGTGAGATAGTGGCCCAGGAAGAACCACCACACCGTGGCCTGGGGGGAGCTGGCGGTCATGTTGCCGTGCCAGCCGCGGAGCAGGGCTGCGGCCGCCTGCTCCGTCGGCGAGAGCGCCTGTCCCTTTAGGGCAGACAGCAGGTGAGGCACCACCGCCACCGCCATCACATCCTGGATGTTGTTTTGCAGGTGCGTGAAGCTGGTGACCGTGAGATGTGAAGCGGGCGCCAGCGTGGAGTAGATCTTGTTGGCGCGAAACCCGTTGGTGAAAAAGTCCATCGATGTGCCGATGTAGTACGGATAGGATGCCGACACCATCCGCTGGTTCGCGGAAAAGACAAATCCGGTTTTCGGATCGTAAGCCTCGGGAATCGCCCCGTATGGGATGGCGCCCACGATGTCCTCCGCCCCGGTGCCCGACAGCACCATCCACGGCTTCCCCTGGGCGACCTGGGCGTAGTAGCCTGCCGAAATGAGCCCGACGTTTCCGAAGCGATCCGCGTAGATGAAGTTCATGGTGGGGCTGTTCCAGCGGCTTAGGGCGGTGCGAAACTGGGCAAAGTTGGACGCGCGCATGATGGCCAGCGCCGTACCGATGTCGGGCGAGGGCAGCGCGCCAATCCAGTCCACGGCCAGCGTTTCGCCCGACTGCGTCATGAGCGGCCCGTGCACCGTGAGCCGCACGGTGAGGGGGACCGATGCGCCGCCCTTGACGGGGATGGTGTAGTGCACCACGTTCATGGATCGCCACGCGCCATCCCAATAGTACTGGTTGGGGTGGGCCGGGCTGGTTTGCTCCTGGTAGAAGAAGGTGGCTTGATTTTCCCCGTCGGTGAGGCTCCAGGCGATGTTGCGATTGTACCCGATGAGGATGGCGGGCGTGCCCGGGATGGACACGCCGGAGAAGTTGTAGCCCGGGGCGACTCCCGCCACCTGATACCACACGGAGGGCAGCGTCTGCGTGAGGTGCGGGTCACCTGCCAGCATGGCTTGGCCGCTGGCGGTCTTGGTGCCCATGACCGCCCAGTTGTTGCTGGCACCGAAGCTGTGTCGGAACGACGCCGCGAGTGCTGCGACGTCCCCCAGCACGCTGGACGCCGCGCGGCTGGACGCGAGGCCTTCGGCCGGAGCGGCCCCGGCCACCCCGGTCAGCGCCCCGGTGGGAATGCCCCCCCGGAGATCGAACGGGGTTTGGACCGCGGTCTGCGGCGGCATGGGTTGGAGAGGCTGCTTCACATAGGGCCCGGTGTCGTACGGATGCTGGACGTTGGCCGGGTCGATGGGAAAGAAAGCCATCGTGCGGGCGTATCCCAGGGTGTGGACCAGAAGGTTGTATTCGATGGGGGCCGTGGTGTAGCTCATATCCTGGTTCATCACGCCCTGAACCACCAAACTGTCGATGGGCGTCCAAGGTGCGGGCCGGTAGCCCAAAAGCTTGAAAAACACGGGCAGGGTACCGGTACGCTCGTCCTGGCGGATGACATCGTTGACGCCGGTGGAAAACGCCAGCAGGGCTTGGCGCGCCCGGCTGCTGGGTCCGAGTGTGGCCCAATTGGCGCGGGCCGTCCGCAGGAGGCCCAACTCCAGCTCAAAGCGGTCGGAGCCGAGCGCCGCCCGCCCTACGATTTGCGACAGCAACCCCTCGCCTTGGCGGCGCATGAGGTCCATCTCGAACAGGCGGTTTTTCGCCTGAAGATAGCCTAGGGCCACAAAAAGATCGTGCGTGGTGGCGGCGTGGATGTAGGGCGTTCCCTGGGCACCGAAAGTCACGGTGACGGGATGGCTGAGGCCTGGGACTGCCAGCGTTTCGGTGGTGGGTTTGTGGGCGCCCTGCGCCATCGTCCACACCCCGGTCGCCGGATTGAAGGTTGGGCCCAGCGCGGGCAGCGGGCCGACGCCCACCGCCGTCAGGAGCAAAACGCCTGCCGTAAACAACAAGGCCAACACCAGCGAGAAAATCGCGCGCATCCACATTTACCCCCTGGCCTGGACAGCATGTCGTGGGACAGGAAACGGCGTCTGGTAATTCGTCCACTTGATTCTACTGCGAAAACGGGAAATCATCCGCGCGCTTAGCTTGTTTCTCGCTCTGTCGGACAAACGGCGGGGTGAGTGGCCGGGGCGGCTTCTCCTGACCGATGTGCCCGTGAGGGATCACCTGACCAAAGAGAGAGCTCGCCGGCGGGTTCCCCGATTCACCCCTCCGAACGGGCTCAGCCCAGGGAAGCCAGGCTGCCCAGAACGGACCGATGCCGTTCGACACAACGAGCGCCCGCGGGGCGCCAATGGCCCTCCTGGATGGGGCGAACTGCCCCCCTGCCGGGTCAGACCGCCCCTGGGGACCGGTTCCTCCGCGTCCACTATTCGCGCCCTCTGATCCTAGGGGCGCCGGATGCGGCGTGCCACGATCCCCATGGATTCAGGGTGCGGCAGGAACCGCGCCAGAAGAAATGAGGAGGGATATCATGACTACGCAAACACTTCGTCCCGCGGGTGCACCGTCATCATCATCTGTCCAAAAGACCCCGACGCGCCGCATGCAAGGTTGGCGTCTGTCGCTGGCGTTGCTGGCCGTCATCAATGTCGCGGCGCATCTTTTCGCAAGCCCCGGCGCGACGCCGATCGTGTCCTACTGGATCGACATCGAAACGGCGGCCTACAGCCTCATCGCGGTCGTGTACCTGCTTGGCCTGCGGCGGTACTACCTGATTCCCGTCCTGTTCACCGGCTACAATATGTTGATGTTCTTCCTGTCGGGGCTGGTGGCCCTGCCGTTTGGGATCGACCCGAAGCCGCTGGCGGGACATGTCCAGTTTGCCCTGTACTCGTTTGGACGAGGGATGTCTCTGCTGGCCTGGCTGTACCTCCTGGTTGTGGGCATCTGGATGCTGCGCGCGGACCCCGGGTCTCAGGTGAACGAGCTCCTGGGGGACCGCTGAGGCCGGCGCAAGGAGGGGGGCTGTCGCAAGACGCCTCCCTCGGACGAGGGGACCAGATCCAAAGCACGCATCCTGCCCCGGCACGGTGTGCCGGGGATTCGGTTTTCGTGGACGACTGGGTGGGGCGGCTGCCCGCGGGCCGGGTCAGACCGCCGACGCCGGCTCGCGCGCCGGCATCACCCGGTCCGGATCGAACTGCTCATGATACAGATGGGCGTACAGCCCGTCGGCGGCCAAAAGGTCGCGATGGCGCCCGCGCTCGACAATCACCCCGTGGTCCATGACCACGATCTGGTCGGCCGCCAGCACGGTGGACAGTCGGTGCGCGATGGCCACCACGGTGCGCCCCCGAAACAGACGCGTCAGCGCTTCCTGGATCAGGCGCTCCGCGTGGCTGTCGAGGGAGCTGGTCGCTTCATCCAGCCACAGCACCCGCGGGTTTTGCAGGATGGCGCGCGCAATCGCCACCCGCTGCTTTTCGCCGCCGGACAGCCGGTAGCCCCGCTCGCCGACGACCGTCTCCAGCCCGGCGGGCAGCGAGGCCACCAGATCGCCGAGCTGAGCCGCCTCCACGGCTTCCCGCACCTCGGGGTCGCTGGCGTCAGGGCGGCTGTACCGCACGTTGTCCGCGAGCGTGGTGTGGAACAGGAACAACTCCTGTGTCACCACGCCCATGATGCGGCGCAGCTCGGGGTCGCTCACGGTGTTCAGCGGGACGCCGCTCACCCGGACCGACCCTTGGTCCGGGTCGTAAAAGCGGGCGCCCAGCGCCAGCACGGTGCTCTTGCCTGCGCCGCTCGGCCCCACGATCGCCGTCAGCTGCCCAGCCTGAGCGGTGAAAGAGAGGTTGTGCAGCACGGGCTCTCCGCTCTGATAAGCAAACTGCACGCGCTCGAAAGCCACCGGGTATCCGGTGCTGGCCCCGATGCTCGGGAGAGGGGCGGGCGCCGCCGGCTCAGACACTTCGAGGGGCAGGTCGAGGAACCGAAAGATCCGGTCAAACAGGGCCAGGCCGCCCATGAGCGTGCTGTTGGCACCGGCCAGCGCCGAGGCGGGTCCGTACAGCTGCACCAGATAGGTGGCAAACGCGACCACCGTGCCCAACTCGAGTTGGCCCCGGATGATGAGGTACCCACCGTACCCGTACAGCAGGGCGGGGCCGACCGCGGACAGGGCGCGCACCACCATCATGAGCCACTGGCCCACCATGCTTTGGTGCACCTGACGGCGCTGCACCTCCGCCGACAGTGCGCGGAATCGCGCCGACTCGCGGGGGCGAGCCCCGAAGGACCGGACCACGATCGTCCCCGACAGCGTCAGCGTCTCCTCCAAGTGGGCCGTCACGTCCGAGAGGGCTTCTTGGGTGCGGCCCATGGCATCGTAGCTGCGGCGGCCAAACGCCATGACCGGAAACACGAACCCGGGCAGGATCAGCGTGGCCAGGATGGCCAGCGGCCAGTTGATGACGAACATGATGGTGAGCGTTAGGGAAATCGTCAGCACGTTGACAAACAAGCCAGTCAGGGTTTGGCTCAAGACCCCCTGGACCGCGTTCAGGTCGTTGACCAGGCGGGAGTGGATCTGGCCGGCCGGCGTTCTGGTGAAGAAGCGAATCCCCAGGAGCTGCCCGTGGTCGTACAGGGCCGTCCGCAGGTCATGGATCAACGCCTGGGACACCACCGCGTTCAGGTAATTCTGGCCCACGGACACCACCGCCGCCACGGCGGGAATCAAGAGAAGAGCGCCCGCGAGCCACACCAGCAGGTGAAAGTTGTGGCGCAGGATCGCTTGGTCGATAATCGCCCGCATCAAGAGCGGGGGGATGAGCCCCAAAAGCACGCTCACCACCGTAAACGCCAGCGCCAGCGCCAGCGCGCGCCGGTGGCTGGCCAAGAGGCGCCCCAGTCGGCGCGCGGTGTCCCAGCTCGGCCGGCCCCCCGCCAAAAATTCCTCCGCCCGGCGCTGAGCAAAGATGGCATGCATGCCCGCCATGCCGCCCGACATTCCCATGGCACGGCCCCCGTTCTTGATAGTTCTGGGGCCACGCTACCACCGTACTGCAACCGTGTCATCCAAGAACACCTGCAACATGCGCAAGCGTTTGGCTGATGACGCCGCTGAGATGGGAGTGCGCGCGGAACAACGTCCTGAGCTGAGCCAACCGTCTTGGTGCCATTCTACCCGCCGGACGAAGGCATCGACGCTGCGGCGTGCTCCAAGACATGTGGCTTGGGTTCGTGTCGCTCGGGGGCGGCCCTGCCGGGGCAGGCAAAATAGACAAGAGGGTAAACACACCTAATGCCCGGCGCCGCAGCCTAAGCGGCGCGGAATATGAGAAGCGGCCGCGCGATGCGGATCTCGCTGGGTTCTGCAGCGCTGGCGGTGCGCCACCTGTTCGGACCCGTATGCTAAATGACGTTCAAGATCGGGAGGTGCTTCAGCACCAGCATAACGACCCCGAGCCCCACGCCCAGCATGGCCATGCGCTTCGGCCCCGGGCGCGTCATGCCGACGATGCCGAATATAACAGCCAGCACGCCGAACATGTCAGTGAAGAGTGCCCCCAGTAGCGGGACCCAGCCCAACACCAGAGTTACAACACCAAAAACGCCTCCCCAGAAGCCTGCGTCGTTGCGACCGTGCACTTCGCGCCGAAACGTTCCCATCTTCCTCACCTCCCGCGAAAAGCAGCTCGATACACCCGCGGTGTCATCATAACAGGACGTCGCGCCGATCCCTCGGTGGGGGAACGGCTGGGCCGGTCGTGCCCAAGCGGCGAGCATGGCCGCCGTCGGGCTTTCTGCCGGACGCCACCACCGACAGGCCCGCGGCCCAGTCGAAGGTTCGTGCCTCTGCGAGCCACCGGCCGCGTGCGGCGGTGAGCCGCTCCAGATCATCCCACTCCTCGGGAGAGAGCGCCGCCCCCACGAGGTTGTCGACGCGAGCCTGGTGCCATTGCTGAACCTCGGCCGAGGCGGCAAGATGTCGATACGCTGCCCGCCCCTCGTGCCGACTGTCGTCGTCGGGTGCCTCAGCGTATCCCCAGGCGTTGAGCCGCCAGTCGCCCAGGCCCATCGACGCCAGGAGGCCGAACAGGGCGGGAGTCGGCCAAGCGGTGCTGCCGAACCTGCCGTGCGGCCGCGTCGTCATGACGCGGACGCGGAGCTCCCAGTATCGCGCCGCGCCCTCGAACGCCTCCGCGCGTCCCGGGATGCTATCCAGCCCCCCAAACTCGATGCCGAACGGTCCCGTCACGGCCTCGGACACCGCGATCACGCCCTCGGCCCGACACACCCTCCACATTTCGCGGAGCGCCGATTCGGGGTCAGAGAGAACCCCGATGCCCGTGTAGCTCAGCACGGCATCGAATGACTCCGCCGGAAAGGGGAGGGCATAGGCATCCCCCACGACGTACTCCACGCCGCGCGCGCCGCTTCGCTCGGCCTGACGCCGCGCCCAGGCCACAAATTCCGGGTCCAAGTCCAACCCGACGACGGTTCCGGGGGCTATGCCGGCGGCGAAATAGGGTGCCAGGGTTCCCGGGCCCGAGGCCACCTCCAAGACCCTCATCCCGGGCACCAGGCCAAAGTAGCTGAGAAGTAGCGGGCGCCACTCGGGGCGAAAGCGCAGTGCGCGGCTCTGCTCCAAACTCGCGATGGACTGAACGGGCGCCCACGAAAAAACTGCGGACATTCCCCTGCTCCTTTCATGCCACACCCCCGCGACCCGATCCGCCAATTCGCGGTGCTTGACGGGAGCGGTATGACAACCGGCTTCGGACAGCCTGTGCATCACCACACATAAGGAATAAAGCGGTATTTTACTCGTTTCTGGTATTCCTTATAGCCGGACAGCTCCGCCGCCAGGGTGCGTTCCTCTTGGACGGCACGCCAGGCCAGCGCTGCGGGGATGGATGCGCTGACCGCGAGTCCAATCCACGATCCCAATAGCAGTGCGGCGCCGACCACGAGCAGCGTCCCCGCTGAGTACATGGGGTGGCGGAGCCAACGATATGGACCGGTCGTCACCACCGTCTGTCCACGCTCTCGCTGAAGCCGTATCACCGGGGAGAGATAGGAGTTGACCCGGAAGGTCGCGAAGAGCAGTGCATAGGACAGCAGCAGCACCACCAGTCCAGCGACCTGGACGGCCAGCGGCATGTGAGACCAGTGGAAGCGGACGGCGTCCAGTGCCACCAGGGCGAGCCAGGCCAACATGAGGAGATTTATCAGGGGGAAAAACACTTTGTCCCACGACACCTGGCCGCGGAAGCCGCCGGCGGTCAGTCGCTCGTAAAGCAAATCGGGGTTGTGAACCCACAGCCATCGGGCCAGGAGCAACACAAAAGCGAAAAACGTGGCCAGGAACACCCATCCTGCCGCCCATGCGATGGTACCGGCGGCACCAAACAATACCGATCCCATCACAACCCAGGCCCCAGCCAGCTGCCAAGCCAAAAGCTTCCCACGCCTCACCGCAGGTCCCCGCCCCCATTCTACCTTGTGATCCGCGCGGTCGGCCACTCGGACAGCCCCAGCGGTGACGGCCCCTCGCCAGGATCTGTGGCCGCGTGCGCGAAAGCGACGAACGCGTCGGTCGCTGGACACGCCCCGAGAAAAGCCTTACGCTCAGACTACGTAGTCTCTTCACGTGGCTTCGCCGGGAGGTGGACAATGGCCCCGAAACTGACCAGTCGCGACATCGCGCTCAAGGCCGGGGTATCGCAAAGCACCGTGTCGCGCGTCCTGCGCGGAGATCCCCGCGTGCGCGCGTCGGCCCGGCAGGAAGTCCTGGCGGTGCTCGCTGCCACCGGCTACACGCCGAACCGGCTGGCGCGCTCGATGCGGGGCATTCCCCTGGACGTGGTGGGTGTGGTGGTGGATAACCTGGCCAACCCGTTCTACCAGAAGCTCTTGAACAGCCTGTCGGAGGAAGTGAGTCGGCGCCAGCAGCGCCTCATGGTGTGGGTGGGCGCCGACATGGGCGACCGCGCGGCGATCGAAGCGATCAACGAGCACCTGGTGGATGGGTTGGTTTTCACGGCCGCGACCCCGGCGGTGCTGGAAACGGCCACCAGCGCTAAGGTTCCCTTGGTGCTGCTGAACCGAACGGCGCCGCACTTGGCGGTGGACCAAGTGTGCACGAACAACGAGGCCGCGGCCTACGACTTAGCGCGATATGTCACGCGCCACGGGCGGCGCCGCATCGTGCTGGTCGGAGGGCCGGCCGACGCAAGCACAGCCGGCGAGCGCTTGCGCGGGTTTCGCCGCGGGTGTGAAGACGGCGGGGCGGCCGAAGTCACCACGGTGAACGGCCGGTTTTCCTACGATGTGGCGCATGAGGTGGCCATGGCGTTTTTGGCACGGGAGCCACGACCAGACACCGTGCTGGCGGTGGCCGACCTGATGGCGTTTGCCGTGCTGGATGCGGCGCGCGCGCAAGGCAGGACGGTCCCGGACGACTTGTGGGTGGTGGGCTTCAATGGGGTCGAGATGGCGAGCTGGGCATCCTACGACCTCACGACGGCTATTCAGCCCCTGAGCGGCATGGTGTCGGCGGCGGTGGACCTGCTGCTCCGGCGCATCGCGGAGCCCGACCGGGAGCCCACCCGCCGCCAGATGGACGCTCCCGTCGTGATCCGGGGGTCCACGGCTCACGCGCCGTGGATGTGAGGCGGTTTGGTTCTCTCGAAGACGGTGTCCCAACAGGCAGGGCGAGGGTCGACGGAGGAGGCGTGGGGGATGGAATCTCGGAATTGGATCGGCGGCGAGTGGGTGACGCCTCAGGGCGACCCCATGGTGGTGTGCGATCCATCGCAGGTGTCGGAGCAGGTGGGTCTGCTGCACTTGTCGGAGGTCGACGAGATGGCTCGGGCATGCGACGCGGCACACCGGGCGGCTCGCGGGTGGGCCGCCATGCCGCTCTCGGCGCGTGGAGAGCATCTCCGCCATCTGGCGGACGTGCTGGAGGCCCACCAGGCAGAGCTTGCGGAGCTGGGAAGCCGCGAGGTGGGTAAGCCCATTGGGGAGATGACCGGGGAAGTCGCCCGAGGTGTACAGATCCTGCGGTACTACGCCGGGGAGGGCATGCGGGCGGTGGGCGCCGTCATCCCCCACAGCCAGCCCCAGGTTCTGCAGTACACGACCCGAGTGCCGCTTGGGGTGGTGGGGGTGATCACCCCCTGGAACTTTCCCGTCGCGATTCCGCTGTGGAAGGTGGCCCCGGCCCTGATCTGCGGCAACACGGTGGTGTGGAAGCCCGCCGAGGGCGCTTCGCTGACGGCCGTGCGACTGACGGAACTGCTGGCGGAGGGCGGGTTGCCGGCCGGGACGCTCAACCTGGTGATTGGCCGCGGCTCGCGGGTGGGCCAGTGGCTGGTGGAGGAAGGCGCCATCGACGCGATAAGCGTCACGGGCTCGGCGGCCACCGGCATGGGGGTGGCGTCCACGGCGGCCCGGCGCAACATCAAATGCCAGGTGGAGATGGGCGGCAAAAACGCGGCGGTGGTGCTGGCTGACGCCAACCTGGCGCTGGCCGTGCCGGCCATCATCAGCGGGGCGTTCCGGTCGGCGGGCCAAAAGTGCACGGCCACCAGCCGCATCATCGTGGACGATGCGATTTTCCCCGCCTTCCAGCAGGCGCTCGGGGCTGCCATGGCCGACGTGCGGGTGGGGGCCGCGCGAGATCCCCGCACCTACGTCGGGCCAGTGGCCTCTTTGAACCAGTTCCGGAAGGTGACGGACTATCAGGCGCGCGCACGAAGGGCCCGCACGATCGCGGCGGCGCCACAGGACGGCGTCGATTGGGAAGCCGGCTACTACGTGCGTCCGACGGTGGTGGCCGACGTTGCGGCCGACGATGTGCTGGTGCAGGACGAAATATTTGGCCCGCTGGCGGTGGCGCTCCCCGCGCGCGACTTCGACGAGGCGGTGGCGCTGTGCAATCAGACGGTGTATGGCCTCAGCGCCGCCGTTTTCACCGCCAACTTAGCGCAAGGACTGGCGTTCATGGAGCAAGCCGCGGTGGGAATGGTGCGGGTGAATCAGGAAACCGCGGGCGTGGAGTATGCCGCCCCGTTCGGCGGCATGAAGCAGTCCAGCACGCACAGCCGAGAGCAGGGGTCGGCCGCACTTGACTTCTATTCCGACACCAAAACTTGCGCCGTGTACTACGGGCCTTAGTCGCGGGCGGACCTCTCGCGCCCCGCTCGCCACAATTCCCACCAGCCGGGAGGCTTGACAGAGTAGTTTGTGAATACGTATGCTGGTTACGTAGTCAGGAGGCGGTACCCGTGACGATCACCGACGCGCATGCGCATGTGGGAACCTGTGACGTGTTTGGGTTGGACCAGTCGCCGGCAGATCTGCTGGCAGCCATGGATCGCTATGGGATCCGAACCTCGTTGGTACAGCCGTTTCCCGGGGTATGGAACCCCCCTAAGGTGCACGACCAAATCGCACAGATGGCGGCGGACCATCCCGGCCGCGTGTATGGCATCGCCAGCATGCCGCCGCACGGGCCGCCGCAAGCCTACCTGGGGGAAATCCGACGGTGCGTGGAGGACCTGGGTTTTGTGGGTGTCAAGCTGCACACCATCGGCCATGCGGTCGGCCCTGCGTCGCCAGGGGCGGAGGCGGTGGTGGCGGCGGCCAGCGATCTGGGCATTCCCGTCCTGATTCACACCGGGATGGGCATTCCCTTTGCCGACCCGGGAGTGTGGCTGCCGATGATTCAGCGGCACCCCACGGTGCCGTTTGTCCTTTGTCATGCCGGCGGGGGCATCGTGGGCGGCGCCGCTCTGGCCGTGGCCCGCACCTGCGACAATGTGTGGCTCGAATCCTCGGCCGCGGGTTCGCAGGATCTGCGCGGCATGCGGCGTGCGATCGGCGCCCAGCGCCTGCTGTACGGCAGCGACCTCATCGGCGCCATCCCCGTCGAGCTGGCGAAATGTCACGCGTTGGCACTGGAGGCGGCGGATGAGGCGTTGGTGTTTGGCGACGTCGCCGTCCGTCTATTTGGAATCGGGGAGGCCGGTGCCGACCCGATGGCCGGCGCGTCCCACTGAGTCGGATCGGGTTGAAAAGGCCCGTCGAAAAGGCCCGTCGAAAGGATGACCACGGTGCGCATTGGGATGATGGGAACCGACATCATGCATGCCTTTGAGTATACGTCGATTCTGAACTGCGCAAGCAGCGCCCAGTTTCCCATGGTGGCCATGAAGCCGCTCGACGCTCGGATGGAGGCGCACGTGGCCACCATCCGTCCTCAAGGGTTGGCCCAGGATCCGCCGCCCGTCACGGGGGCGGACTTGAAACGCGACCCAGTGATGCGCGACACCCGCGTGGTGTGCTGGTGGTCGGACGACAGCGCCACGGCCGAGCGTCACGCTGCCCGCCTTGGGGTGACCGAGGTGGTGGCCTCCCCCGCCGAGGTGTTTCGCCGCACCGAGGCGGTGTGGATCTGCACCAAGTTGGCGTCCACGCATTTTTTCCTGGCAAGGGCGGCCCTCCAAGCGGGTCGCCATGTTTTTGTCGATAAGCCGTTCACGGCCACCAAGCAAGAAGCTCTGGAGCTGTTGGACCTGGCCGAGTCACGTGGGCTCGTCATCGCGTCATCATCGCCGTGGCGCTGGGCCCCGGCGTTGCAGGCGCTCAAGCGCGACATGGCGGCGCTGGGGCCGCTTCGCAGCGTGGTGTGCTCCGCGCCCGCCATCGACGGATCCTTCTACCTCACGCACTCGGCCGACGTGGTGGACGAATTGTTGGGACCGGGTGCCGGCGATGTGGGGGTCGTGCACAGTTCGCTGCATGACTCGATCGTGGTGGACTACCCCGACGGGCGGCGCGCGCTCATCAATGGCATGCGCGACATCGGGTGGGTTCGGCACGTCGCGGTGTTTGGTGAGCGGGGCTACCTAGAAACCGAAATTACCAACGCGCAGCGCGACCACGGCAAGGTGGAGCTGGTACGGCGTTTCGTGACGGCCGTGGCGCTCGGTCAATGGCCAATTGAGCGGAGACGGATGGAGGACGTGATGACCATCATCACGGAGCCGCCTAGCGATGAGGCGGGTGCAACAGCCGCCCGACGCCACCGCGGTGGGGCCACACCGGGAGGCGAGCCGTGGTGACGGACGGCGGAAAAGAGAAGGACGGCGTGTGGTGTCTGGGCACGGGCAGTCCCCGACTGGATGGAGACCGGATGGGAGCAGGCACCGTGTTTGCCCACGGGGGTCGCGCCATGCTCATCGACTGCGGAATTGGGGCCCTGCACCGGCTCACTCAGCTGGACATGGGGGCGGACCGGGTGGATGCCGTGTTTGTGACGCACCATCACGTGGACCACGTCGCGGATCTTCCGGCGTTGGTCATGGTGCGCTGGATTGCCAGTCGGCGTGGGCGCCTGCCGCCGCTTACGGTGTATGGACCCCCTGGAACGCGCCGCTTTGTAGATGCGACGCTGGCCAGTTACGCCGTGGATATTGAAAGCCGCCGCGCACTAGGGCTGCTGGACGGGGCGGTGATGCCGGGCGTGGTGGAGGTGGCCGACGGGGTCCGGGTGACGGTGGGCCCCTGGACCGTCACCGCTTTTGACGTCGACCACCAACCCATCGCTGAGGCGTTGGGATACCAGGTGGAGCGCGACCGTGTGCGCATGGTTGTTTCCGGCGACACGCGGCCCTGCTCGTCCCTGGCCGCGCGCGCACGAGGAGCGGACCTCCTGCTGCACGAGGCTCTGTACCCGGGCTATGGCCAGGCATCCTACCACACGGGGGTGGAGGACGTGGGCCGCCTAGCCGCCCGCGTAGGAGTGCGCCGCCTGTTGTTGACCCACCTGATTCCCGGCACGCTGCCGGACGGCACCTGGTTGGGTGGCGTCCGGCAGCACTATAGCGGCCCGGTGGTGGTGGCACGGGACCTGTTGCAGTTGGCCGATTGGTCCGCCCCGGGTGGAGATCCGTTTGCCAGCGTTCCCTGCTGGGTGGAGGCCGTACGGAACTGCACTGCACTGAACCGAACGGAAGCGAACGGAAGCGAAAGGGGCTGATCCCCGATGATGCGTGTGGCGTTGGTGGGCGCGGGGAAGATTGCCACCGAAGAGCACCTGCCGGCGTGGGCCAGCGTGCCGGGCGCCGAACTGACCTGGATTGTGGACCGCGATGGGGAGCGGGCGCGGGACGTCGCCGCCCAGTGGGGCATTCCCTCATGGTCGACGGACATGGGGGCGGTGGGGCAGGCGGGTGGGGTGGACGCCGTCGACATCTGTTCGTCGGCCTTCACGCACGTGGAATTGGTGAGGGAGGCGCTGGCCGCTGGATGGCACGTGCTGGTGGAAAAACCCTTAGCCCCAAGCGTCGCAGACGCGCTCCGTCTGTGCGCTGCCGCGCGGAGGGCCCAGCGTGTGTTGATGGTGGCGGAGAACTGGCCGTACTCTTCCGCCTTTCGCCGCGTGCAGGGCCTATTGCACAGCGGAGCGGTGGGCCAGCTGCACTCCGCCTCCGTGGTTCATCGGAGCAGTCTGCGACGCGGTCCCGTGCGACCCGACCATCCCGTCCTGGGCCACACGTTCATCGCGGGGAGCCATGCGGTGCACCTCATGCGCCGTGTCATGGGCGACGTGTCGCGCGTGGCCGGGTACTACCACGGGGCTGTCGCCCGGGGGGCCGAGGGCATGGTGCTGGATGCAGCGGCCGAGGTGGTGTTCCAGTTTCAGGGCGGGGGCATCGGCAACCTGCACATCTCGTCGGTGGCGTGGGATTTTGGCCCGCGCCAGCTGTTTTTTCGGCTGGAGGGGGCCCTTGGCCAGATTGAGTTCGACGTGCTGTCCGGGCGCGTGTCGCTGACGACGGCGGCGGGCACCCGATCCGAGCAGCCGCGCCAAGCCTCCCTGGGCTTCGGTGAGGAGTTGGGCGTGTTTGCCGAGCGGGTGCGCGATAGCGGAGCCGACCCGTTTGTCGACACCGATTACGTCCAGACGCTCGCCGTGGTGCAAGCCATCTATCGGGCGTTCGACCACGGGGACACGGAAGTGGTTCAGCCGCCCACACTGCGCTGATGGAGGATGCCCACCCAACCCTCAGTCGGCACGCAGGCGCCCCCCTGAGCGGAACCAGGAGATAAAGAACAGGAAGAACGAGAAGAAGACGGAGAAGAAGAGGAGGGCATCCGATGCACATCTCATCAAAGATCCTGAGCGTATTGGGTTGCGCGCTCGGCCTGTCGGCGGTGACGGCGTGTGGTGCCGGCACCCAGACGGCGCCCACGTTTCCGACGCACAGCCTGAGCCTAGTGGTGCCGGTGGCGCCGGGATCGTCCCCGGATATCACCGCCCGGCGTGTGGCCACGCTGGCCGCCAAGTCTCTTCATCAGGCGTTCGTCGTCCAAAACCATACGGGTGGGGCGGGCCTCATTGGAATTCATGACGTAGCGTCGGCCAGCCCGACCGGGTACACCGTCGGCATTGGCGCAGTGGCTAACTTCGCGCTGGCACCGCATGTGACCCATGGTGCCCTAACGCCGAGTCAGGTGGACCCCATCGCCGAGGTGGCCAGCGTGCCGGTGGTGCTGTTCGTCAAGGCGTCGAGCCCCATCACGTCCATCGGGGCCTGGGTGGCCTATGCTCGTTCGCATCCGGGCCTCACCGTGGCCGTGGACAAGGAGAACAGCCTCTTGGACCTGAACGCCGCCCTGCTGGCGCGCGCAACGGGCGCCCAGCTCCGCATCGTGCCTGTGGGCACGGGCAAGCAGGCTTTGTCGGTCATGAACGGGTCCGCCCAAGCGGGGGTGTTGAGTCCGTCTGTGCTGATTCCCTACCTGAAGAGCCACCAGATTCGCATCTTGGGGGTGTTTGCCGAGCAGCCGATCGCTGGGCTTTCGGCGCCAACCTTCTGGTCCCAGGGCATCCACGTGGCGGCGGTCCCTTATCAGTTCATGTTCGCCCCCCTGGGCACGCCGCCGGCGGTGGTCCAGCGTTTGGCTCACGCATTCCAGCAGGCAGTGGACTCGGCCTCGTTCCGATCGTTTGCTCGTGCCGACCTGTTCTCTGCCACCTACGCTGGTCCGACGGCACTGCGCCGCCAGCTCACGCAGGACTTTGCTTATTACGGGCGTGTGTTGACCGAGATGCACAAGAGTGCTGCGGGCTAACGAACAAGGCGCAGGCGGTTCTGCGCGGCTCGATGAGTCGCGGGGAGTCGGCGCGGGGCAAAGCCAGGCGGTGGCGGCGGCCCTGCTGTTCGCCGTAGGTGCCGCCTATCTCATAAAGGCGCTCTCCTACGGGCTTGGCACGCTCGCTGATCCGGGGGTGGGATCGTTCCCGGCCCTGGTGGGGGTGGTGTGGGAGCTGGCAGCGGTCGTCTTGCTGTGGCGCGGGCTGTCCGCCAGAGGGCAAAAGGCGGGGGCATCGCCGCCGCTAACCCGGGGCGGCGTCACGTTGCGGATCGTCCTGGCGGGTGCCGGCAGCGTCGGGTTCATCGTCGCCAGCCCCCTTGTCGGATTCGCGCCGCCCGCCATGTTGCTGGCGGTGCTGTGCCTGGTCGGCGGAGGCGAGCGGCGATGGCTGCCACTGACCGCCGTTGCGGTCGCGGCGCTCGTGTTGGCCTGGGGTGTGCTGGTGGCATTGATGGGCCTGCCCGCCATGTCGCTTCTATGAGCCGTGGGCCGACGAGACAAGGGGGGAGGTAAGCCATGGGTGCAACGGGTGTGTTGATGGGATTGGCCCACGGGCTCGCCGGGGCGACAACGCCCATCAACCTACTGGCCGTTCTCATCGGCGTCACCCTCGGGACCATGGTGGGCGTGCTGCCGGGGATGACTCCCACAGCCACCATGGCGGTACTGCTGACGTTCACGGCCCTCCTTCCCACCGAGACGGCGTTCATCACCCTGGGAGGGATCTACTTCGGTAGCCAGTACGGCAACTCCATCACCGCGATCCTGCTGAATGTGCCCAGCGAGCCACCGTCCGTGGTGGTAGCCCGTCACGGCTACCGCTTCACCAAACGAGGGCGATCTGGCGTGGCGCTCACCGGGGCTGCCTTCGGTTCGTTCATCGGTGTGATGATTGGTTTGGTGGGACTTTCCCTTACAGCACCCGTCCTGAGCCACGTGGCTGCCGGCTTCACCCCCTCGGCCTTTTTCCTGGTCGCTCTGGCGGCCGTGGTGATGCTGCTTTTGGTGATGAATGGTGGGTCGGCCATCGCCATCCTGTCGCTGTGCATTGGGATGGCCCTCGGTACCGTGGGCATCGATCCCATCACCGGTCAAAACCGATTCACGTTTGGCGTGACCGGCCTGTTGGGCGGGGTGCAGCTGGTCCCCGTGGCCGTGGGATTGTTCGGCATCGCCGAGCTGCTGCGACGCTATCTGTGGGCGGAACCCGACATCGCGCCGCCACGCCGGTCACGGTGGCGTGAATTGTTGCCCACGGCGCGTGAGTGGGTGCGCACCCTGGTCGCGTCGGTGCGCGGCGGCGTGCTGGGCTTCTTGGTCGGATCCATCCCCGGCCCGAGCCTCCTCATGGGGGTGTTTAGCGCGTATGCGGTGGAAGAAAAATTGGGCAAGCGCCGATACGGGTCCCGCTTGGATGAGGGACAAATCGAGCTGATAGTGGGACCGAAGGCTGCCGACGACGCCGCCGTCAGTGGGGCCCTGGTGCCCCTGCTTACGCTGGGCGTGCCATTTACTCCGGTGACGGCTATGCTGTTTGCCTCGTTGCTGTTGCACAATATTCATCCGGGCCCCTTGTTCATTCAGGATCACGCAGGGGTGTTTTGGAGCCTGGTCGTCGCGATGGCCATTGGCAACCTCTGTCTGCTGGTGCTGAACTTTCCCCTCGTGGGCCTGTGGGTACAGCTCCTGCGGGTGCCCGAGCGCGTTCGGTTCCCCCTGCTTATGGTGGTGGCCATGTTGGGCGTCTATTCTCTGCGGTTCTCGTTCTTCGACTTGTGGGTCCTGCTGGTGAGCAGCGTCCTGGGTCTCGTCCTGGTCCGCATCGGCTTTGACCGCATCCTCGTCATCTTGGGCCTGATCTTGGGGGGGCCGATGGAGACGGCCCTACGCCAAAGCCTTATTGGGTCCGGGGGCAACCTGTCCGTCTTTGTGAGTTCGCCCGTCGACCAGGTCATGGTGGCCATCCTGGTGGCTCTGATTGGCGGGTGGAGTATTCTGCGCGCGCGTGCACACCGCCGCCAGGAATAACGGCCGGAGGCGGTGCACCCTCGTATCACTACACCAAGTCCTGGGAGTGTGAAGCAAAATGAGTCGGGAAAACGAGCGTCCGTCGCTGGCGATGGACAAGGTGGTGGCTTTTGAAGAAATCCCCACGGCGGCTCTCTCGGACGCCATGGATGAACTTGGCGTGTCCTGTGTCCTGCCACGGGTGGCCGCCCAACGGAGAGACCAGGGTCGCGTGGCGGGCTACGCGCTGCCCGTGCGCTTCAACCGGGTCTCCCACGATGCCGCCGCCTATCGGTTTGGGGGTGGGGTAGGTCGTCCCCTGGAGCGGGTGCTGCAGACGATGCATCAGGGACAGATCGTGGTGTTTGATCTGGACGGGTCGCTCGACGCCTCGCCCTGGGGCGGGCTCGCCTCCCGGATGGCTGCCATGAAGGGGGTTCGCGGCACGGTCGTGTACGGCACGTGCCGCGACGTGGACGATATTCGCGGGCAGGGCTACCCCGTCTGGGCCCTCGGCACCTGTCCGCGACGCAGTCGCAATGAGTTTACGTTTGGGTCGATCGGCGATCCCCTCGATATCGTGGGAACGCGGGTGGGGCTCAACGACATTGTGGTGGCCGACGCCACGGGTGTGGTGATTGTGCCCCAGGACAAAGCGGTAGCGGTGTTGGATCTGGCGCGCCAGATCGTGGCCACCGAGTCGAAGCTCTTGGGATCCATTGCACAGGGCACGTCGGTGGACTGGGACCGTATGTAGCCGTGGGTGCTTGCGTCGCGTGTGCGGCTCGGTTCCCCCGACGGGCCCCCTCATCAAGCATGTCGGTGTGTCGGCCCGACAACAAGACGCTCCGATTGTCAGATCGTGACGGCAGACGCGCTCCAAGCCCGGCGGCAGGCGTCCGGCGCCCACCCAGTTGGCACGGTGCCAACACGCCAACTGACGGCTGGCGGACTTGCAGCGTTCTGCAGTTATTAGGGGTCCGGCTGGTGGTGGCCCGGCCCCCAGCCTGCCGGCAGGTTGTCTGGCGCCGAGCCGTCGGCGGTCGATGGTCAGCGCTGTCCATCTGCTCACACCACGATTCACGCCGTCCAGCGGTTCGGCGTGATCTCAAATCTCCCTTGTTTGGCCACTAACCACGGGGAACCATGGTAAAAAAAGAATGGAGTTCACGTATGGCCAGACATTGAGAAAGGCGGGATGACGTGGGAACCCCTCCGCAGAACCTGACAACCTCTACCACGGTACAACTGTCGCCGAAAAACATCCTGGTGGCGTATCTGCTGTGGTTCTTCTTGGGACAGCTGGGTGTGCATCGTTTCTACCTGGGGCGCATTGGATCGGGCGTCGCGCAGCTGGTGCTCTGTGTCGTAGGCTACTTCTTGCTGTTCGTGTTTGGGATTGGTCTAATTTTCCTGATACCTCTCTGGATTTGGCTGATTGTGGACATATTCCTCATTCCCGGGATGGCGGGACCGACGATGGTGACCACCACGGTAACGTCCACGGTGACCCCCGCCGTTTCCTCGGCGGTTGCCTCCGACCCGGCGGCGACGTCTGCTGACCCGGTCTCCCCTTCGCCGACTTCGGAGTAGCGTTTGCTGACGGCCGCCCGGATACCCGCGCCATCTGAGGCGCCCTTCCTCGGGGAGGGGCGCTCGCCGCGTCAGACGTTTGTAGGCAGCAACGGCCCATGCTATTTAAGCTCGCAACCCGGGATGTCCGATTGCTAGGAAATGAGGGGACAGCATGGAATACATAACTCACCCTCTCCGCGTGCTGTTGGCGGGTGTACTGGTCGTGTGCGGTGCCGTCTAGGGCATGCGACGGTGATCGCCCGAGCAACCTGGAAGCCGTGTGACGTCGAGACCCACCAGGCGGGCCACACGTCGCTGGGTCGTTCCTGCAGAGAACGGCGGCGGGTCTGTGCATTCGGCGGAGGCCGAATCTCCGGGGGACGGTGGGGGCTCAAGCGTCGTACGGATGCACCGTGTCGCGGTCGGGGCGCGGCACGGGCGCAGTCTCGTTCATCCTGTCGGCCGTCGGCTTCTACGCGGTCACGTTAAATCAAAATCATAGGATGCATGCGCGGGCCCCCATGGTGGTAGGGGTGCCGGGAAAGCCGAGATCGCGGCGCATGGGACGGGCCACGGGGTGTCATCCCCGCCGGTGCCGTCAAACCGGCTGATGCGGCCAGCAACGCGCTTGGCGCGGGTGCACGCCGCGATGGCGGCTCTGGAAGCCAAAGCGGCGGCGGCCGGTCCGCCCCTATGACTTAAGGCCGTGGCCAAGCTTACACCGCCTTGTCACCGCTCAGGACCTGTTCCGCCCAAGGGGCCAGGAATACATTCTCGGCCTCCTGCAACTGCCTCCCCAGCTCGGTGCGTCCAAGGTTGAGCGTCTGTTCCGGCTCCGCGACGCTGTGCGGCGGAAGCTCGCCGTGGGTCACGTCTCGGTAAAGGAGCGTGTAGATCCAATGCGGGTGTGCCGCCCAGCCCTGGCGGAGCTCGCGCGTCACCCTCTCTCGACGACCAGGGCTGGGGTCACGCTGCCAGCGGAGGTAGGCCAGGACAGGATCCCACATGGGCGTCCAGTAAGGAAGCGCGGCCAGGTCTTGGAGACACACGTCCGGCCCGGTTGCCAGAAGGACCTGAAGTAGCTGGCCGCGGAGGGCGAGGGTCGGGCGGGCAACTTGCTCCGCCAACTGGAGAGTACGGACTACGGCGTCACGCGCTTGGACATCGTTGCCTTCTTGGCGCCAAAGCCATGCCTGCCGGAGCCAAAAGCGCGCCAACAGTCCTTGAGCCCCCATGCTCTCGGCCAAGCGAATGGCTTGTCCAATGGCCTGGCATCCCTCGGCCGTCCACCCCAAGGCGTAGGCAGGTAGGCTGATGGCGAACAGTGCCCACGCCCCCGCCGTCCGATATCCGCTGCTGGTCGCGGCGTCGAGGGACGCGACGGCACACGTCAGAGCCTCGGACCAGCGGGCGACCCCGGTGTACTGGGCCGCTAGGTTGCCCAGAATGGAGCAGGCGCTCCGACGGTACCCCCATGACTGTGCCAGCTTCAAGGCGTGAAGCAGGCTGTCGATGGCTTTCCGCGCCTGACCGGATCCACCATAGGCGTTGCCAACATTTTGAAGAAGCGTAAGCACGCCGACCTTGTCGTGCACCCCATCCAGCAGGTCCATCGCGGCGTGATACTGCTCGATGGCTTCGTCGTAGCGTCCTTGCTCGTTGGCCACCGTTCCCAAGAGGTTCAGCGCCTGGGCAGCCATGCCAGCGTGGGGCTGTTGGATGGCGCGGCGATAAAGACGGTGGGCCGTCGCCGCACACCCGTCCAGGTCTCCTGCCTCATACTGCATGCCTGCTAGGCGTTCCCACAGCGCCATTTGACCCTCGCTGTCGCCATGTTGGCGTGCCAGACTGGCTGCCGCCTCCAGTCGCTTGACGGCCTCGTCAAACCGTCCCTGGTGCTCGTAGGCCCGGGCCTGGAGGAGGGACAATTGCACGTACTGCGGCAAGAGGCCGCGATCCAGGGCCTCGTCGGCACTGCGGTCGGCCACGGCCAGGCATTCCGCCAGGCGCCCCAATTGCAAGAGCCAGTCAGCCAGTCGCACTCGTGCTTGCACCCCAACGTCAGGCTCAAGCAGGGGCAGAGCGGTCTCCAGAGCATGCACGGCCATTTCCAAGTCTCCGCTTCGACGCGCCGCCTCCTCCGCCGCCAGCCACGTGGCAGCCGCCCGATCCATCAGTCCGGCCGCCCGATAGTGAGTAGCACCGTCGAACAGGCGTCGCGGGTCGTTGCTGTCTTCAACCAGGCCATTCGCAATGCGGGTGTGGTGGGCGCGCCGCCGCATCGACGGAGTGGCTGCCACGATGATTTCACGCAGGCGTTCGTGCCCGAGCTGGATCCCTGACCCGTCACTGACCTCTCGGACAAAGCCTTCATCCGTCAGATGAGCCAAGTCGCGCCAGACCAATTCGACACGCCGGTCGTCTGTCATGATGAGGTGCTGCAGGGGCACTGTATCCGTTCCCAGGAGCGCCAGCCGTTCGAGTACCTGCTGAGCCGACGGCCGCAAGTGCTGTAACCGCCACAGGACCGCTTGCGTCAAGTCCCCCTGATCCGCGTCCGGCGCCTTGCCGGCCTGGACTGCGGTCACGAGCTCCAGGGCGTGTAGGGGATTGCCGCCGGACAGGGACACAATCAACGATTCGGTGTCCGCGGCGGCCCCTGCCATCTGCCCCCGGACCAGCTGGTGGGTATCCGACGGCGAGAGCGGCGGCATCTGCAGGAAGGTGAGCCGTCCAGCTTCCGACCACCACTCGGCCACCGCCGCGGCCTTTTGGCGCGCGGACTCTGTCTGGTTGGGTCGAGAGGTCAGCACAAACACCGTATGTGGCGTCAGCGAAAGGTCCAACAGGCTGTGCCACCAACTGAGGGTGGCGCGGTCCATCCACTGAACGTTCTCGCACACGACGACGTGTGGGTCGTCGCCGGTCAGCGCCCGGGTAATTGCATAGTGAAACCGACGGCGATGCCAAGGCGTGGTCAACACGGGCGGTGGATCGGACGGTTCCTGGAGCTCAGGCAGGAGCCGCGCCAGCTCCACCCGCCAAGGAGGGGCGAGATTGGGAAGCGGACGGGCGCGGAGTGCCCGGACCAGGGGACCGTATCGGTTTGTCCGATCCGTGGGCTCGCAGGCGATGCGGATAACCGATCCGTACCGGGCCAGCACATCCCGGCAAAATTCCTCCACCAGCCGCGTCTTGCCGATTCCGGTTTCCCCCTCAATCCACACGGCCACCGCGTGTTCGTGGCGAGCTCTGGTGTACGCGCTCAGCAATTCGCGCCGCTGGTCGCCGCGCCCGACGAACGGCGGTGCGGCCGGCGGTGACTGCAACGGCGACGAACTCATGATGGCCGCCAGCGCCCCCTGATAAGACGGGGAGGGCACCACACCGGCCGACGTGAGGTAGAGCGCGAGACGCGTCCGCTCACGGTGAGCATCTGACCAGGCGCCCTGCTCCACACACAGGCGGGTGAGCCACAGCGACAGGCTTTCATCGGCGGGATAGAAGTCCAGCAGGCGGCGCACGGCAGAGGCAGCCCAGGCTCCGCGTCCGGACTGTTCCCAGGCTTGAATCACGGCTTCCCCGCGCACTCGCAATGCGCGACGCATCTCTTCCAGCCACCGGTCGGATCCCGCGTGCGGCAGGAAGGTCATCGCGGCCGCGAGCTCACGCGGGTCATCCCACCAGGGATCCCAATCCCGGCCGGTGGCCGAAAGCCGCTCCTGAGCATCGATGGAGAAACGAATGCCGGGACGCACGGCAAGAACGGGGCCATCCCAGTTAAATGCATCCAGGGTCCACGGGCAATCTTGCTTGGTGCGGTGCAGCAGCTTGCGCAAGTTGGTTGCGGCCTGGGGTGCATCCGACAGGGGCCAGAGCCACCGCCTCACGCGTTCGCGGGCCAGAGTGCCTTCCCAGGCTAGGCGCACCACCAACTTCTGAGCCGCCATGGACGAGGGGGCCACAAGCCTGGTCGCCCCCGCCGACACTTGGAGCAACTCGCCAGTCTCCAATTCAATTGATCCTACGAAGCCATCCCCCACTGCCATCGGTGGATTTGCTCAGAAAGGCGCGCAGGCACGCGCTTGCCCGGATTGCCGGACGGACAGCCGTGACACAGGGAACGACAGCATCCTTTTCTTCCCCGACACCGTGCCACTCCCTCGCACTGCCTGTATGGCCTACATTTTAGCACGTGCGTCATCAACCCATCGTGCAGCGGCAAGGGTCCCGGCGAGGCGGATCGCGCCTGCGACCGAGGGCTGGGGAACGCTTCGGCAACGGCCTCGCTCCTATGATGGGCGCACCCGGGTCGCGCCCGCCGGGTCCATGGGCGGCAACACCGAGCCTGCCTCGGCAGCGAATCCTGGGGAGGGACAGTTGGCGACGCTAGACCCGCTTCGCGGTATCCCGTGTCGAAGAATGCACCGGGCGACACTTGAGGACTCGACGTCGGGGGAGATGGCTGGGAGAGGGCCTCGCACTGCAGGCAGGGGTGCGAGCCGCACCGAGCCTTGAGCAGTTTCTAGGGGATTACATGAGCCCTAAGGCGCGTGAAGGCGCGTGAAGGAGGGAGTTTGCACTATGGTGCGTCGTGCCCGTGGGAGGGGCCTGTCACGCATTTTGCTGTACGCAGCCCTATCCTTGATTATCATGACTTTTGGCTGGCTGGGCAGCCCGTGGCCCGGCATATCGGTGACCGAGGCCCAGGGAACTTCCGCGACGACATGGCAGGTAATGGTCGGCAACGGGTCGCCGCACATGCGCGTCGACGGCATGCAGTACTACCCGGGCGTCATTACCATCGACGCGGGGGATACCATCGTCTGGACCCTGGGCGGCGCAGAGCCCCACACGGTTACCTTTCTCAGTGGCGCGACGCCGCCCGCCCCGGGGAGTCCTGCATCGGAGGCCCCGATGGGCGGCTCGGTGTACAGCGGGACGGGGGTGTTCAGCTCGGGTCTGCTGCTGCCGATCCCGGGCCACAACCAGTACCGTCTGACGTTCACCACGCCAGGGGTGTACTCCTACCGATGCCTACTGCACCCAAACCAGCAAGGCGTCGTCATCGTCAACCCTGCCGGCACCCCCTATCCCACCACCGCCAGCCAATATGCGGCGGAGGGGCAGGCTGAGTGGCAGGCAACCCTGGCGGCGGCCAACGCCGCCCAGGCAGCAGTCCATCCGATGGTCACGTATGCGGCGAACGGGGTGGCCACCCTCCACGCGTTCATCGATGCATCCGAGCCCGCTGATGTACAGGTGCCACTGGGTGCGGTCAGCAATTCCGGTGCCGGCGGCACGGCCACACTGACCCCGCAAGGCCCAAGCAGCGCCACCGCGGCACTTTCGCTGACGGGTCTGGCGCCGGGGAGCACCTACGCCGTCGAAATCAGGGCGGGAAGCTGTCAGACGGTGGGCCCGGTGGTTTTCACCTTGCCTTCCGTGACGGCTAACGACCAAGGCGCGGCGCAATCCGACAGCACGCTGGCCCCCGTCGACGGCTTGGCCTCGGCCGGATGGATCGTGGCGGTGCTGGCCCCAGGCTCCTCGACGACGTCGCCACCGGTGCTAACCGCCTGCGGAACCGTCTCGATGCCCGTGTACGCGCTCATGCGCTACGAGCCCAGTCCTGCGGTGATCCACGCCGGCGATGCGGTGCAGTGGACGCAACTTGACTCCCAGGAAATCCACACGGTAACGTTCCTGGCGGCAGGACAGGCGCCGCCCCCCTACCCGTCGCCGCAAGGCGCCAATCCATATGGCGGCACCGTCTACGACGGCAGCGGATTCTTCAGTTCCGGAATCTTGGGCCCTTACCAGTCGTACCAGCTCACCTTTGCCAAGCCGGGGATCTTTCCATATCTCTGCACGCTGCACGATGAAATGGGCATGACTGCGGTGGTGGAGGTTCGTCCGGCCCAGGTGCCACTCGCTAACGCCGTGTTTTTGCTCACCCACAAACCCGTAGGATGGTATGGGACCCCGAACATTTCCCTTCAGCTCGCCGCCGATGCTTTGTGGACCCATGCGTCAAGGCCGTCGTTGTTTGAGCTGAGCCACCACCCGGTGGGCGCCCTCGGAGCGAGTCTCATTGGGTTGCAGCACTCAGCGGCGCTCCTTTGGCTGAACGGCATTCCTCGCACCTGAGGCATTGCCGAACGACCACGCCCCGTTTCGCCATTAGCGGCGCCCCCCTCGCTGTCGTGGTGGGGAGGGGCGCCGGCATCTTGAGACGCTCACTCCGGACGGGTTGGTGGGGTGCGGAGTGCTCGAGGCCGAACGCTTCGCGCACTCACTGACCGGTCACCGCCGCTGAGCTTCAGAGGATCTTGCAAATGGCGACCTAGAGCGGCGGGACGCGGCCAAATTGGCGGCGCGTCATGCCAGGACTTGACTCCTTTGAGTGCGGTCCCTGCCCATGTCGGCATCTGGTGTGGGTGTACCTCGGCCGTGCGCCACCAAGAGTCAGTGCGGCGCATCCGCAGGGGGCTCGGAAAACGGGTGGATCTCTCCTCGCAGCTGGCGCTTTAAGATTTTGCCGCTCGGATTCTTCGGAAGGTCCTCCCGGAACACGATGGCCTTTGGCACTTTGAAAGACGCTAACCGTGACCGGCAGAACTGGATGAGGTCCTCATCCGTGGGGCTTGCGCCGGAGCGGGCCTTTACGACCGCCACCACCGCTTCCATCCAATAGGGGTGTGGGACTCCGATGACGGCGCATTCCTCCACCCCGGGATGGCGGTACAGCACGTCCTCCACCTCCCGGCTGGAGATGTTCACCCCGCCACTTTTGATGACGTCTTTCTTCCGGTCTACAACCGTCACGTATCCGTCGGCATCGATGACGCCAACATCTCCGGTGTGCAACCATCCCCCTTCAAACAGTGCACGCGTGTGCTCGGGGTCTCGGTAGTACCCGAGGGTGGCGTGACTGCACCTGAGCACAATCTCGCCCTCTTCCCCCGGATGGGCCAGCGCCCCGTCTTCGCGCAGAATGGCCACCTCTACGTTGATGCCGGGGCGGCCCACGGATCCCGGCCGCACGGCCTGCTGCTCCGGGGGCAGCCCCAGCGCAAAGGGTCCGACCTCGGTCAGTCCGTAAAGGTTGTACACCCCCATCCAGGGCAGTCGGCGTTGCAATTCGGCCAAAATCTCCAGGGGCGTCACGGCGGCCCCGGTGACCGCTTTGGTCAAGGACGTCAGTTGGGTCGGGTCGAATCGAGGGGACCGAAGCAAGGCGATCCACACCGTTGGAGGTCCAAAGAATTCTGTCACCCCATACCGATGCACGTGATCCAAGATGGCGTCCGGCGTCGGCCGGTCTAAGATGACCGATGTGGCCCCCAGATAAATAAAGGGGATCAGGAAGGCGTTCAACTGCGCACTGTGGTACAGCGGGAGCGCGTGGAGCACGACATCGGTGGGCTTGAAATCGGCGGCCAGCATGATGCTGACACTCTCGTCAATGACGGCCCGGTGGGTCAGCATGACCCCCTTGGGCCGCGCTTCCGTTCCGCTGGTGAAAAGGATCTGGGCCACATCGTCGTCCGTCACCTCGGCATCCAGTGCCTCCGCGTCGTCGGACGTCAGGTCCGCAAGCGAGCGCCACGACGGGTGGTTGGTGCCAGGGTCTCCATCCCCATCCATCGCCAGTTTGAGTTGCACCGCGCGAGTCCCTGCCGCCGCCGCGTCCACGAGGCCCACGAACTCCGCTTGCGCGGCGACGGCCACGGCATCCCCGCGGACTAGCAATTCGTGCAGTTCTCCTTCGGCCAAGGCCCAGTTCAGCGGTACCAACACGGCGCCCAACCGCGCGACGGCAAAGATGAGCGTTGCAAAGCTGAGCGAATTACGGCTGACCACGGCCACGTGGTCCCGAGCCCGCAGACCGACCGCCCGCAGTCCGTGAACCATGCCGTCGACCCGTTGGTTCCAGGCCGCGTAATCGAGGGTGGTGCCGCGGTAAATGACGGCCACCTTGTGCGGGTCCCGCCGCGCCGATCTCAACAGTAAATCGCCCACCGTATTGCGGCCAATCCGCGCCGCGAGTTTCTTTGCCACGTCTTGACTTTCCAACTGTCGCCTCCTTGTCTGCAGCCCTCGGGGACATCGCCTCCTCCTCCTCCTACTCGGGGGCTGCTGGGGATGCCGATTGGTCGGAGTATATCTCGGTGGGATATTCGCGATCTCTTCGCAAGTCCCTGTCTCGTCAACGAAGTCGAGCCCGTTGGCCCTCAGGTCATGGTCGTCCGACCCCTCATCGCGTAGCAGCATTCCCCAAACGTTGTTGAACGTGATGCGCGCCTGCCCGCGTGTGTGCCCACCGTTGGCATCTGGGGGGCGTGAGGCCGTTCTGGGGTACCGTCGGGCCGCCGCTGCGCGCGGACCCCGTGTTTTTCGACGAGCTTGGCGCAGGGTGCCAAGTTCTCCATCGCTGGACGTCGGAACCGCGTCTCGCTCACACGACGGGATCCGGGGGCACCGCTAGCACATCCGATCTCGAGGGTAGTCCTGTCGAGAAGTGATGCACAGCATGCGGTGGAGAGGGTCACCGTCGCTCTCCGGGCGAGGGTGTGTGCCGTGCGGCCGTTGGTACGGCATGGCTGCCATGAGGCGTCGACAGGCTTACAGCCGCGACGGTGACGGCCCGGCCTCGAGGCCCCACCCCCGGCAAAGCGAGGTCGCTGCCTTGAAGTGATTTCGGATCGAGGCTGTGTCCGCTGGCGGCTCCACCGGGCCTTGGCCTTTCGCGCGCGGCGGGGGCCCTCACGACGAAGCATGGGGTCGCTCGCGTGAGATCGGCGGTCCCCGGCGGGCGCGGTACAATGGCTGGGAAGTCAACCGCGTTGGCGAGCCCGGCTGCGCCGGTGGCGCGGGCGGTGCTCCGCGGGGTGAGGTTGCCTGGGTAAGTGGTGTCAGGAGTGATGATGGTGGAGAATGCGCTCGGGTTCGTGCCGGCCCGTCCGGTCGTGTTATCCCCGCCGCTGGTGCCTGACGTACGTCGGGTGGTGTTCCGCGCCAAGAAAATCTTGGTGGGCCTCGTCTTTGACGCGGCGCATCTGGAGGGCAGCCCCTACACGTTTCCCGAAGTGCAGACGTTGCTGGACGGTGTGACGGTCGGCGGGCATCGCCTGGAGGACCAGCGGCTCATCTTGAACCTCCGCGCGGCATGGGATGCGCTGTTAGACACGGTGCTGGCGGGCCAGTTCACCTTGTCCCAGGATCGCTACTGCGCGCTGCACCGCGTGGTCGCCGCGGAGGAAGCCCTGGCGTGGGGCACCTTCCGCACCGGTTCGGTCGAGGTGGCGGGTACGACCACGTACACGGCCTCGCCTGCGGATACCCTCAGTGAACGGTTCGCCCAGGGCCTTTTGGCCCTGCAGGAATTTGCGCACCCTGTGCATCGGGCGATTAACTTCTTTCTGTTTGGCGCGTACCACCAATTCTTTTGGGATGGCAACAAGCGCGCTGCGCGCCTCATGATGAACGGCGTGCTCATGCAGGCAGGATTGGATGCGCTGAGCGTGCCGGCCCGCGCCCGCCGTGAATTCCACGAGGCCATGCTGCGCTTCTACGACCAGGCGGACGGACGGGAGATGGGGGATCTGCTTCTTCGCTATGCGCCCGATTCCTATCGGTCCTCGTGATTCGCCAAGGTCGCCATGGTGAGTCACGGTGTCGGCGCGGCTTGCTGTCACTCGCCCGGTCGATCCCCATGGGACGCGTTTGCCGATGGCGCCGGACCTCTTAGCTCAGAGATACCCCGCTGACTGCACCCGATGGATGTGCATAGGGGCCCGTGGGGTTGGTCGCCGCGCGCTGGCCAGCATCAGACATCGATGGCGGGATAAGGGAGGGGGATAGGGAAGGGGGTCGTGGGAGTAAGCCTCTACCCCCGCCGCGCCAGCCCGGGCGATACTGCGCCAGGTCCAGGGGACCGAGGCAGTCGACGAGGATGGCCACCTCCCACGATGATGCCGGGGCAGGCATGCGTGCGGGGCGCTGCACCGCCTCGGTGTCCTCGTCGGCGAACCAGTGCCACTGGCGCGGCCCCGCGGCAGCGGGGAAGGGCTTGCTGGTCATGCGCGGCCCCGGGAAGACAGCCGCGCCAGGGTGGCAGCCACCATGGCCGGGGTCGCAGAGTCCGGATAGGGATGCACGGCGCTGACATTGATTTCACAGAGGCCAAAGCGTTCGGGTCCACCGGCCGGCCGATCCCAGAAAAAGTCCGCGTCCCAAATCACCGGAAGGCGGTCGACATCCAGGTGGACCGCCTCCAACAGCGCCGGCACCCACTCGCGCTCCATGCGCTCGCGGAGCCCCTGGAAGCGCGGGTCGGCGGGAGGCGAGTACTGCCGCGGGGTGGACGGCATCGGCTGTTCGCCCGGGCCCGCCGTGAGGGCTCCCACCAGCTGGTGGCCGAAGCCCACCACGGTGGGCCCGGCCAGGTAGCAGCGCACCATGCCGTCGGGGCTGGGCCGCCTATAGGGCTGGTCCACCCAGGTGCCGCCGGCGGCCCAGTACTGCTCCAGGGTGGCCTGAAACGCGGCCCACGGCATGATGGTCCCGCCCTCACGACTGGTGGCTTTCAGGACGTGCACCGAAGGAGTGCCCGCGTGGGCGCTCATCCACGTGAGGCGCCACACGCCTCTGCCACCGTTGCCCCGCACCTGCTTTAACACGCGGGGGCCCGCCCGGAGACGGCGCTGGAGTCCCGGAAGGCCTGTGGCGCCCGCATCCAGATGATGGATGTCCCCGAGTGACCACGTCATGTGCTGGGTGTCCGCCAGCACCCGCTTGGTGCCCATCCGGTCAATCACGGTGGGATGGGCACTCACTATTGTCCCTCCGCGCGCGACTCGCTCAAGCATGGGGTCCAGCACCGAGCGGTCCTGGCCATTGTGGACCGGGTTCACAAACACCAGCACCGCGTCGGCCTCATTCAGCTGGTGCTCCGCCTCTTCGTACCGCTCGGGGCTATACATGACGGTGTCGGCTGCCACGCCGGCCGCCCGAAACGCCAGAACCAGAGGCCCAAAGCGTCCTCGGCCCTCGCGTGCCGCGTGCGCGTCCTCGCGGTCGGCCTCCTCAAGAATCGCCACCGAGTGTGCCATGCGGTGATCCGCCTCCTACTATGCGGCAGAGTGTCACAGAATCTTTGGGCGTCATCGTGCCAAGATGAAAGTCGGGTAACCCGGCCCATCCGGGGCTCGACGCCCCAGTGGTGTGGGAATCCGTCCTGAAAGCGCTCAGCCACCCGATCCGGCAGGTCGACCGGGTACTCGGGCAAAAGCTCCGACATGAACATCACCGACGTGGTGGAGGGTGTCACCCGTCCCGCCCGCGACTGGCGCCACATCAGCTGGCGGGTGAGCATGGGGGATCCGGCGGCGTACGCAATTCGCTCCCTCGGGGACGAGGACCGGCTCCGCGACGTCCCACGCCCAAAACGTGTCACCAACGTAGCTCGTGCGTAACACGACGTCGTGCGACAGGGCTCGCCCGCGCGACGGCGTTGTAGAAATCCACGAGGGGGTTGATGACCAATCGGGGCCCCCGTTTCATCGCGCGGCGCAGCACGGCTTCGGCTGACGGCGTCCCAGGATGCGGCCCACTCGGGGTCGACCGTTGGGTTGGCTTCCTCGTTGTCGTTGCTGGTCGCCCACACCACCATGATGACCAGACCTGGCAGGTGGCGAAAAATCTCAGGGGTGACGGTAAGCCGCGCTGCACTCATGCGATCACTCCTGGGCCAGTGTATCAGGCGCAGGGGGGCGGGCGGCCGCGGCGGTTCGAAGCGGGGGGAAGATCCGCTTTGTCGGCCGCCGGCCGCTCTTGGTGCCACCTGGGAGATGGGTCGCACCCCCGTCGCGGCCGCTGGAGAACATCCGGCCGCAGGTAGCCGAGCAAACCCAAGATTGTGCCGGGACATCGGAGAGATTCTGGGCAGACCCGTCCCGATATTCAGCAGTTGTGCGCGGTTCTGCCACCTGAAACTTATGGTTTGCTTGCTCATATGGCGTAGGCGCCCAAAGTCACATAGCCTATCACGCTGACGGCGAGGAGCGCCGCCCACAGCGCTGTATAGCCCCACCGGGCCCGTGCGCCGATTTCGGTGTAGCCCCCCGGTCGGCTGCGCGGCTCCGCTGACAGGGACCAGATCACCAAGGCGATGAGTAGCACGGCCACCGGGTCAAACTGCCAATGCGGCGGCGTGGGGCGATAGAACAGGATCGCCAGGGCACCCACGCCTCCGGGAATCCACGCTAGCCAGCGCCAGAACCCCACCGTCCGCCCGCCGTCCAGCGGCAGCACCGGCATGAGGTTGAACACGTGAATGAGGAAGCCCGCGCTGGCGAGCGCCGCCCAGAATCGGTCACCCGTCACCGTCCAGAGCAGCGCGGCGACGCTGGTGGCGGCCAGGCCAAAGACCGGTCCGGCGATGCCCAAAAACGCTTCCTCGCTGGCGTCCCGGGGCTGCTGGCGGAGTCCGATGAACGCGCCGAGGAACGGAAGAAAGATGGGCAAGCTGGTTTTCATGTGACGGCGGCGGGCCGCCACCACGTGACCCATCTCATGGCAGGCAATCAGAGCGACAAATCCGATGGCAAACGGCCAGCCGAGCAGCAGCGCATAGAGGGCCATGGTGACCAGCACCGACCCAAACACCAGCAGGAGCTTTAGCTTCGCCAGCACCGCGACCCCGGCGCTCACGGCGCGGCGCCACCAAGACACCTGGGCCGACTGGCGTCCCGCAAAGCGAACTCGCGTGAGGGCCTGGCCTTTGGGTGAGAACACGAACAGGACGTCGTTCTGCCAAAACACCAGGGGACGGCTCACCAGTTCGCGAACCACCGAGGGGTCGTGCAGCGCGGGGAATGTCAGCACGTGGTGCAGGAAGGCCTGGCGGCCATCATGGCTGCCGGTGTCTGGCATGGCGACCCGCCACGCCTGTGACTCGCTGGGTGCAGGGGCCGTCATCCAGTACCAGTTCCCTTCGGGCAGGTCCGGCGCCCCCGGAAATGTCGACCGGAGGCTTACCCACCGCGGATCGCGGGGCGACACCCGGTGCCGCCTCCCTCCCCAGGCCCTCCCTCCGGGACGGTCGGTGTTCAGGATGATGTCCAAGATCTGCTCCCTCCCCTGCCATCGGGCCACAGGGCCCCAGCAAGCGCCGATTCTCCCGAATCCCCCGGCGCAGCGGTTATCCGCGCTGGGGTCACACTACACCATTGCCAGACCACTGTCGGTAGGGCGACGCGGTCTGGCCGATGTCGGTAGGGCGACGCGGTCTGGCCGATCCCTGGCGTGGGGGGCGTGGGCCGTTGCTCCAGCACCTGCCCCGCGGGACGACCGCGACCTGACCTACTAATGCGATGGCGCACCGGCATCGGCCTGCGGTCGGCACGCGGGCTTGAGTGAGCGCCCGCCTCCTCGGACTGAGTTTGGATGCCTCGCAGAGGGGAACGCCCAGGCAACGCCCAGCCCCGTACCATGCAACCTGTTGCGTGAGGGTCTGAGCCTCACCGCCGCGTCGAACCACGCGCCCGCACCGAACGTGGCGTGGGTGTCGCGGGCCCGCCGGCGGGAGGGGGGAAAGGGGAGCGGATCGCTGTGGGCGTCGTTGACGCAACCATGTCGCCGGAGCCGAAAACATCCTTGGCTCGGCAACTCACCTGGTGGGTGCTGGTGTTCCCGGTGGCGATGACAGTCGCTGTGATTCAGAGCAGCATGTACTGGCTCGATTTCGTTCACGTGATGTCCGGCGCTCTTTGGACCGGCACGGACATTTTTATGGGATTCATCTTAGGACCCATACTCCGCCGACTGGATCCACCTCAGCGGAAAGCCGTGATCGGCTGGCTCACGCCCAGAACACTCTTGTACCTGCCCGCGCTGGCGTTCACAACCGGCACGGCTGGATGGATCTTGTCCACCTGGATGGGACTCATGGCCCCGATGAACCCCGCTCGCCCCTGGGTGATTACGGCGTTGGTGATTATCGCCATTCTGGCGGTCCAAGGATTTGGCATTCTACTGCCCAACTCCCTGCGAACATACCGCGAACTGCAAAAGCCAGTGCCCGACTTAAACAAAATCTTCAGACTGAACAGGCGGAACAATATGCTGGCTGGATTCCAAGGTGTTCTTCAGGTGGCCATAATTTTGGTGATGGCTCACCTAGCGGTTGGATAGAAAGGCGATAGACGATAGAAAGGGTGACGATAGATTTATGAAGGGAGAGCATCCAGAACGCGGTGGCCAGCAACACAGCAAAGAGGCCGAAGATATAGCTCGGAGAGTTGTGTATTGGAATAAATCTAATATGATGGCAAGATTAAAACGTGTGGAAGGACAGTTGCGCGGCATTCAAGCGATGATAGTTAGGGAGGAGTCTTGTCGCGATATTCTGACGCAGGTAGCGGCTGCCCAGGGAGCTCTGGCGCAAGTGGAGCACATCATCACCGCCTGCAACATCGTGGAGGTGGTTGCGGACTCCATGGACATTTCGGGTGATGTGGCGGTCCTGCAGACGAATCTGCGCGAATTGCTGGGCTAGCGAGGCGGCTGGGTGTGAGCTGAGGGCCTCCGGTGCGCCGGCGCTCCTTGGGGGGCACCCCGTGTGCTGCATGCTACCGCGCTGGCGGGGAGTGCCGCTTCGGGAGAGTTCTTGCGCCGATGGGGGTTGGGCCCATGAACCCCTGGGTTGCACGTCCGTGCCACTATAATGCATGGAGGCGACACGAGAGGAGCCTTGGCATGTGGGACTTGACGCGCACGGTGTCCGAGGACATGCTGATGTACCCCGGGCAACCGTCCCCGGTGTTGCATCACTTTGCGGAAGCGGCCCGCGATGGCTACGGGCTGTCGGAATATCGGTTCTGGAATCATGTGGGCACGCACATTGACGGGCCGCTCCACTTCTTTGCCCATCGGCCCTCGCTGCACGAATACCCGCTGACGCGGTTCATGTGCCCGGCCCATGTGGTGCACGCCGGGGAGGCGGCCGAGGTGGGTGTCGATCTGCTGGTGGCCCAGTTGGGAGAGGACTGCCATCACCGGGCCGTCGTGGTGGACACGGGCACGCATGCGCGGTGGAACACGCCCGCGTATTTTGGCCCCTTCCCCATCCTCACGGAGGAGGCGGCCCATTGGCTGGTGAGCCGCGGCGTCACGCTGTTGGCGCTGGACACGCCGTCGGCGGACCCGGTGGCCACCACGACGTTTCCTCTGCACCGCATTCTCCTCGGGGGAGACTGCCTTATCCTGGAGAACCTCGCGTATACGCCGGCGCTGCCGGATGTGTTTCAGTTGGTCGCGCTGCCCATTAAGGTGGCGGACAGCAACGGCGACCCGGCGCGCGTGGTGGGCCTGCCGCTCTAATGGCGTGGCCACCGGGAGGAACAGACACCCATATGACGCCCCTTTCTCGCGCGCGAGGAAGGGGCGTCAGCGGAGGGAACTCCATCGAAAAGGCATGGTGCACGAAGCTTACTGGCGCCGCTCCTGCACGAAAATGACCGTGTTGTCCTTAGTCCGGGTTCGCATCTTGGGATTGCGATGGGCCCGAAAACTCGTCAGCAGCTTCCGAAATTCCTCCTCGGAATCCGCCGTGACCTCCAGCCACTTGCTATCGTCTAACTTAGCCAGGCGGTCATATACGGACTGAAAGGGGGATAACCGGCCCCGACGAGACATCGAGGGCTCCCCGTCAACTTCCTTGATCTTCATGGTGTCCCTCCTGTGAATGCTACTACCGGAACAGACCCGAACCGAGCAGAACCGGAGAGTATGGTACACATGCATTATGGCATGGATAGGGGGCATAGGACAAGGGATGTTAAGGGACATTATCTTTTGATGATGAGCTCGAGCGTCATGAGACCGCGGTTGGCGCCATGCCTGCGCTCCAGCGGCCTCGGCTCGCCTCGGGCCGTGTATAAAGCTTAGGCATTCAGATACTGCATGTGGATGCCGCTTCGGCGCTGGCGCGTGCGCACCGGTGTGTCCCGGGGCACACCAGACGAAGGAGACGTCGTGCGCCGTCCCAACCACGCGAATGGCTCCCCACTGGCCGCGCGCGGGCTGCGCCCCTGGAGCCATGATCCGGCGGTCGTTCGGCCCTGGCCGCCGGTAGCGGCGATGAGTCCATCCCCTAGGGCAAGCGACTTGGCGGTTTTGTCCCAGTTCCCCAACGGCCGGACCAACAGGGCACGTCACTCCACCGGGCCCAGCAAACGCATGCGGGATGCTGACCTCTCTGCCGCTGCGTGCCCAAAGAACCTTCGGCCGACATGAAAGGCCGGAGGCATGCCCACGATGACCGTGGAGGGCCATCGCCGTCACCACACCGCCTACCTGTCGAGCTCCGACGCGTACCCCAACGAGTGACAGTGTCTTCAGAAAAAGAGATGCAACCTACTACGACTCGTGGCGTCCCGACTGGATGCGCGACCGGTGGCGCCGACCCAGCAGGCCGTCAGCCAGCCGCCGGGGCCCGGGGGTTCGAGGGTCACGTGGTACCCCCACGCCTCCTTTGAAGCTACAACGCCTTACGCCCACAATTGGCAGAAAGCGCGGGACGCCCCATCGTCCCGCGTGCGGAGACCATGTTTCCTTCCTGCCACGGGCCGCTTTTGGACGCGAGCCGAGGCCCCGCAAACGCCAATGTGTGGGTGTGTGGTTTGGAGGCCGCCGCGCGCGGGACGGCTTTGGGCTCTGCCGCAAGCCGTGCGCACGGGGAGGATTCGGCGGGCGCTCGGTGCCGACTGGTTCCAGCGAAGAGATCTATAGTGAGCATGCGACCCATATAAGAAGGAGTCCAAGGAGGACATCGCATGGACAGGGGAAAGGCGAAGAGCCCTGACGGGAACGGCGGACGACAGCCGCCAGTGGCCCGCGGCCGCTGGCGGGCGCTGACCTGGTGGATCCTGATTCTCCCGGTCGTGATGGGGGTGGCCGTCATAACCAAGGACCTTTACCTCCTGGACTACAGCCACGTCATGGCCGGCATGCTCTGGACCGGCGCCGACTTGTTTCTGGGCTTTATTTTGGGCCCGGTGCTCCGGCGCATCACGCCGGCGGAGCGGCGCGCCCTGGTGCGGTACCTGGTGCCGAAGACACTGCTGTACATGCCTACGGTGGCGTTCACCAGCGTGGTGGGAGGCTGGTTTTTGGCGCAGGCTTTCGGGTTTCTGTCGCCAGGTAGTCCCGACCTGGCTTGGGTGGGCGTGGCCATCGGGGTGTCGGTCATCCTGGTGGGGCAGGGGGCGGCCATCACCTGGAACGAGTGGCGCATTGCCAGGGAGCTGGCGCGGCGCGAGCCGGACGCCGCGCGCATCCAGCGGTCCAACACGGTCGTGCTGCGGCTGGCGGCCGTGCAGGGCAGCTTGCAGGTCCTCATCGTCCTCATTATGGCCCATCTCACGGTGGGCTGACCGCGAGCCCGGTCGGCGGGGTGCGTCCTGCTATGATGAGCGCGGGAGGGGAAGGGCGTGGCCAGCGACCCCGTGGTGTTCCACTGCGATGCGGATGCTTTCTTTGCCGCCTGCCACATCGCGGAGGAGCCCCGCCTGGCCACGGTGCCCATGGTGGTGGCGGGCAGCCCGTCGGAGCGCCACGGGGTGGTGCTGACCGCGAGCTACCCGGCGCGGGCCTTCGGCATCCGCACCGCCATGCCGCTGGGCCGGGCGCTGGCGCTGTGCCCCACGCTGGTGGTGGTCCCGCCCGCTCCCGCCCTCTATCGCCATCGCTCTCGCCAGATGCGAGCCGTCTTTCCCACATTTTCGCCGCTGGTGGAGCCACTGTCGATCGATGAGGCGTGGCTGGACATGACCGGAGGCTGGCACCTGTGGGGGCCAGACCCCAGCCAGGCGGCCGTGGCGCTGCAGGACGCCGTGCGAGCGGCCTGCGGCCTCACCGTGAGCGTGGGGGTGAGTGCCAACAAGATGCTCGCCAAGCAGGTGAGCGATTGGAGCAAGCCGGCCGGCATCACCGTGCTGTGGCCCGCGGACGTGGCGCGGCGCCTCTGGCCGCGACCGGTGGGTGACCTGTACGGCGTGGGCCCGAAGTTGGCCGAGCGGCTTCTGAGCCACGGCATCGAGACCGTGGGCCAACTGGCGGCGCTGGATGACGAGCGCCTCAGCGCCTGGCTGGGACAGGGCGGGCGTGCGCTCCGTGAGCGGGCCCGCGGCCAGGACACGACCCCCGTCATGCGGGCCGCGCCCGGCGACACCCGCTCTGTGGGGGCGGAAACCACCCTGGCGCAGGATGTGGCGGCAGTCCAGGACGCGCGACCGGTCCTGCTGGCCCTGGCGGATCACGTCGCCAGCCGACTCCGCGCCGCAGGGCTTTCCGGCCGCACCGTGGCGTTGAAATACAAGACCCACCAGTTTGTGAGCCACACCCACCAGACGCAGCTTGCGGCCCCCACCTGCTACACGGATCCGCTGTACAGGGCGGCGGTGCGCCTGTTTGAAACCCGGCCGCACCCGGACCCCGTGCGGCTCTTGGGTCTCACCGTAAGCGGGTGGGAGACGAAATCAGCCCAGACCCGCCTCGACTGGGGGGACGCGCCGGGTGAGGCCGCGAGGGCCGAGGCGATTGACCGGATTCGGCAGCGGTTTGGCGCTGCCGCCATTGGGCCGGCGCGCCTGTTGGTTAACGCCCCGGAGCTCGGCGGCTCATCGCTTCAGCGGGAGCTCCCCCGGGACCGCGATCCGTGATTCATGGCGGCATGCACGGAGAGACCGGAGAGATGGAGGAGAAGGAGGCAGCAAAATGGCCCAACTGGTTTACTTCATCTGCACCGGGAATTCGGCACGGAGCCAAATGGCCGAAGGATTCTTCAATGCGTGGGCCGGCAACGGCCAGCGGGCCGAGAGCGGGGGCTTGGAACCATCCCGGGTAAATCCCCTGGCCATCCGGGTCATGGATGAAGCGGGCATTGACATCACGGGTCACCGGTCCAAGCCCATTGACATCGAGCGGCTGAACGCGGCCGACATCGCGGTGACGCTGTGCGGCGACGCCGAGGAGCGCTGCCCGGTGACGCCGGCGCATGTGCGCCGCCTGCACTGGCCGCTCCCGGATCCGGCCCGGGCCACCGGGACCGAAGAGGAGCGGCTGGCTGTGTTTCGGAGGGTGCGGGACCAGATCCGCGACCGCGTGACCGAGCTCCTGACAGAAGGAGTGGCGCCAGCTTAGGCCGCGCCACTCGATCCGATGCTGCGATGCGGGCGGGCTAGCCGCCGGATGAGCCAGACCCGCTCGCGGGAGGCGTGTAGTCACTGCCCACCGTGATTTTGAGGTCCCACGGCGTGGTGTGGTAGGCGGTGAACTGCACGACGCTGTTGCCCACCATCGCCTGCAGCGACGTGTCCAGCCACTTGTCGCCGGTGGTGTTGAGGATGACGGTCTGCTGGTGCGTGTGGCTGTTGGCCCAGCCCACGCCCGCCACGGTGTAGCCAGCCTTCGTGAGCTGTTGGGCCAGCGCGGTGGCCGGCGCCATCGATGAGGTGCCGCTGGCCACGTAAATCGTCAACGACTTCTTTTGGGCGGCCGTCAGCGGCTGCGCCAACAGCACGTTCTGAATGACCACCGGCGTCAGGTGGCGGCTGTAGGTCCAATTGTCCAGCACGCCCGACAGCAGGGCATCGTGGTTTTGGGTGGCCATGCCCGGCACCGTGCCGTAGCGAATCGTTGACAGGTTGATCTGCTTGGAAAATAGCGCCAGCGACAGCATCTGGGTGTCGCTCAGGTTGGTGTTGACCAGATTGGAGAAGTCCCCCACCAACTTGGGGATGAGGGGAATGTTCTTGGGCTGCAGCAGTTGGTGTGCGATGTCCTGCAGCACGGCTTGCTGCTGCTGAATGCGGCTGATGTCCCCCTGCTGGGTTTGGCGGAAGCGGGTGAACGCCAGCACTTGCCAGCCGTTCAAGCGTTGTACGCCGGCTTTGAGGTCGATCCCTAGCTTGCCGCCGGACGGTTGGTACACCTCGGGCTGTGGGACGTCGACCACCAGTCCGCCCATGTCGTTGATGAGCTTCGGGAACTGAAACATGCTCAGGTAGGCGTAGTAGTCCACGGGCACATGAAACGTGGACTCCACGACCTTGACCGCCTCCGGCAGGCCGCCCACATAGGCGGCTTCGGCAATCTTGGTCACCCCCACGCCCGGCAGGTTCACCAGGGTATCGCGGGGAATCGACAGCACGCCCACCTGCTTGGTGAGGGGATCGATCGACAACAGGATCATCGTGTCGGTGCGGTTGCGCGCGTTCTTGTTCGTGATGAGCTGGCCGTTGGCGCCGGTCTGCAGCGAGCTACCCATCAACAGGATGGTAATGCGATGCCGAAACGCAACCTGATACTCGGGACTGGTGTTTTGCGGCGGCGCTCCCAGCGCTGACAGGTTGGTCAGGTAGTTTTTCGCGGCCAAGGCGGATGCGCCCAAAACCAAGATCGCCGCGAGAACGGCAAGCATTCTCCCGGGTCGGAATCTGCGACGCACCGTACGCTTCTGGCCGTTCATCGTCCACCTCCGTGTCTGACCAAGTGTAACGCATGAGCGGCCGCAAAGGTTGTGCGGCAGCGGTGTCGGTTTGTTCCGGGTGTCCACAGGCGGACAGGCCGCCAAGGGCGCCCCTACAGTCGTTTGCCGGACCTCTGGCCGACAGCCGCGTGCTATAGTGAAAATAGGTCCTGCGCGGCGGAGAGCAAGCACGCACCACGCGAGTGCCTATCTGCTTCGGGTTGGGAGCTTTGCCGCAACTGCGCCAAGTTGCCTTGACGTGGTAAACTGTGGAATCAACACCAGGGCGCGGCTCTCGGCCCGGCGAAACGCGAGGTGTGCATGGGCGGTTCAGCCAAGTCCACAGGACTCGAGATTGTGGTGGTGGGAGGTGGCAGCGCCTACACCGGCGAGTTGCTCACGGGGCTCCTCGGCGATGAGCAGTTGCCGCTCGCACGGGTGCGGTTGCTGGACGTCGCCGCGGGCCGCGACAAGCTGCTCGCCATCACCGCGTTCGGCCAGCGGCTCGCTGCCACGGCGGGCCGCGGCGTCGTGGTGGAAGGGGCCCTCGCCCCGGAGTGCCCGCATCCGTTTGCCGGTGCCGATTTCGTGCTGACCCAGTATCGCGTGGGAGGACTGCCGGCCCGCGCGCTGGACGAGCATGTGCCGCTCCGGCACGGCATCGTGGGTCAGGAGACGGTCGGGCCCGGGGGGTTTGCGAAGGCGCTCCGCACCGTGCCGGTCGCGGTCGAGATGGCGCAGGCGATTCGCGCCGAGGCTCCGTCGGCCTGGGTGCTCAATTTCACCAACCCCTCGGGCCTGATCACCGAAGCCATGGAGGAAGTGGCAGGTCGGCGGGTGATTGGGCTGTGCAACGGCCCTTACATTGCTCGCCGCATGGTGGCCGAGGCGTTTGCGGTGGGTGTCGGGCGGGTGGGTCTCGACGTTATCGGGCTGAATCATTTGTCGTTTGCGCGCGTGTACGTCGACGGGGCGGAGGTGACTGAGCAGGTGCTCGGCACGGCCGGCGTCGCGGACCCCAGGTGGGCCGACCGGCCCGAAGTGCCGGCCAACCAGTACGGCGCAGTGCTTGCGGCGGCGCTGGGGCAGTTGCCCAGCCCCTATCTCCGGTACTACTGGCAGGCGGACCGGATGCGGGAGGAGCAGGCGCGCGACGTGGCGGAGGGTCGGGGAACCCGCGCAGACTATCTGTTGCGGCTGGAACCCGAGCTGTTTGACCATTATCGCCAGGATCACGAGGGCCGCCTGCCGCCGGGGCTGTCCCAGCGGGGCGGCGCATACTATTCGGCGGTGGCGGTGGAACTCATTCGAGCGCTGGCGCAGAACCGGCCCACGGAGATCGTGGTCAACCTGCCCAACGGGACCCTGTTGCCCGAACTGTCCCCCGGGGCGGTCATTGAAGTGTCCACGCTGGTCGACGGCCGGGGGCCTCGCCCGCTGGCGGTGGGGCCGCTGCCGGCCGCCGCAGCGGGGCTGGTGGCGCAGGTCAAGGCTTACGAACGACTGACGATTGCGGCGGCGCTGCAGGGCTCGCGCTCGCTCGCGCTCGCGGCGCTCCTCAACAATCCCCTGGTGCCCAGTGCGGCGGTGGCCGAGGCGCTGCTGGATGACCTGCTGGACACCCATGCGGCCTACCTGCCCCGGTTCAGGGGCGCATGACGCGCTTTGTGGGGGTGGATGGCGGCGCCACCAACACGGTGGCGCTCGTATCCGACGGCGCGCGGGTGTTGGGACGGGGAACCGCGGGCCCCTCCAACCACCAGGTGGTGGGCATGGAGTCGGCCGCCCTCGCCGTGGCGGAGGCGGTCGCGGTGGCGCTGCGCTTGTCCGCCACCGCGGCGGGCGATGTGTCCCAAGCGGTGCTGGGCATGGCGGGCGCCGACTTTCCCGAGGACCTCGCCGGGCTGACCGCGGCGCTGGGGAAGGTTCTCGCGTTTGCCTTTTCGGTGGTGAACGATGCCGAGATTGCGCTCACGGCCGGCCGGACGGGGTCGGGGCCGACGGCCGTCTTGGTGCTCGCGGGCACGGGTACGAACGTGCTCGGGCGCCACCGGGACGGCTTCGCGTTCCACATCGGCGGGTTGGGCTATCCCCTGGGAGACCTGGGCGGCGGGGCTGACCTGGTAAAAATGGCGCTGCACCAAGCCTTTCGGGCCGATGAAGGACGAGGGCCCGCCACCACCCTGGCGCAGGTGATCCCGCTGGCGCTGGGCGTGCCGGATTTTTCGACGCTGGCGGCCGATTTGTACTTCGGCCGCATTGACGAGTGGACACTCGGCCTCCTGGCTCCCCTGATTTTTCAGGAGGCGGGACGGGGGGACCGGGTGTGTCAGGATCTCCTGGTGACCATGGGGACCCGGCTGGGCGAGTCAGCCGGGGCGGCGGCGGCGCGACTCTTGGCGCATGACCCCGATGGCGGCCCGGTGGAAGTGGTGCTGGCGGGCTCACTGTGGTTTGGATCCCATCCCCTGCTGCAGGACGCGTTTCACCTGGCTCTGCACCGCACCACGGTGGAGGCGTGGTCGCACGTGAGCAACGTGGAGCCGGTGGTCGGGGCGCTCATGGCCGCCGTGGGGGGGGGGGCGCGGGGGGACCGACTGCGCGACGCGTTCCTGGCGCCGCCACCGGGACCGTAGGCAGGGCGCGAAGCCGAGAGGCGCGAGGCAAGAGGCTGAAGGAGGCGCGGGATTGGCGTACAAAGTCGTACCGGGGCGCCCCCCCCACGATCCATGGGGCGTGGGGCTCCGGGTGCGGGATTGGGAGGCCTGGTACGACGATGCCGGGCTGCGCTTCGGCTGGATCGAAGACGGCGGCGAGCGCGTGGGGGCCATCACGTGGGTGGGTGACGAGGTGACCCAGGTGCTGGGCTTGAACGCCGACGAGCCGCCGGAAGAGGCCAGCGAGGCGGCGCTTATGTGGGTCAAGCCCCGCGTGCTCACGGCGTACAGCTTTCAGCCGGGCGTCGTGGTGGCGGCCCACCGCCAGGCGTTGGAGGCGGTCGGGGAAGTGTTCCAGCTGCGCAGTCCCCTGGATCCCGCGGCGCACGCCAGCGCCGCTCGTGACGCTGCCCCGGTGTCCGCCGGCGACGCCGAGACGCTGGGGCCGCTGTACGACCAAGTGTTCAAAACCAAAGGCGGCCGCCGCATCGTCTGGCAGTTCTTTGATCGGCATGAGGACAGCCAGGGATTTTTGTGGCGCCACCAGGGGCGAGGGGTTGCTTTTTACGCCGATCGGGTCAATCCCAGTCGGGATGTGCAGGTGGTATGGCTGGGTGTGCTGCCGGACGTGCGGCGGCAGGGCTTTGGTCGGCGGCTGGTGGCCGCGGGCCTAGGATCCCGGGCCAAGGCGGGCCTCCGGCAGGCGGTGACGCAGGTGGCCGCCGACAACACCCCCGGGCTCCGCCTCGCGGAGGCCGTGGGCTTTAGCTGGGAGTGGACGAAAACCCGCCTGGAGGCCGGCTAGGCGCCCGGCAGCGACGGGTCGTCCGCGGCCACTACCCGCCCGAACGAGCCATGCAGCGCGGCCAAGAAGGCGCCCGCCACCTGCGGTGCGGGAATCTCCTGCCCGGCATGCGAGAGGGCGGAGGTGGCGGTGGCATCGGCGACCACCCAGTTCGTGAATGCGAGATCCGCGGCCGCCCTCACCGTGGTGTCCACGCACATGTGGGTCATCATGCCGGCGATGACCAGCTCCGCGGCGCCGCGTGCCTGGAGCCACGTGGCCAGCGGCGTCCCGCGAAAGGCATTCGGGTAGTGCTTGGTGATAACCACCTCATCGGGCAGCGGGGTCACCGCCTGATGAAACGCGAGCCCGTCGGTGCCGGGGAGAAAGAAGGTCGCCCCGGGCCGCTTGGATTCGTGCCGCACATGCACCACGGGCCAGCCGCGCTGCCGGAAGCGGGCCAGCACGCGGGCCGCGGCCTCGGCGGCGGCTTCGGGCTCCCACAGCGGCATGCGGCCGCCCGCGAAGTAGTCGCGCTGGATGTCGATGAGGACCAGGGCCCTGGTGCTCATCGGCGGGTCACCGGGTGTTGCGCCGCCGCGGGTCCTATGGCTAACCCTATCTTGCCCACGTTCTGGTTGGCCTCCATGCGCCGGTGGGCGGCGGCCGCGTCCGCCAGGGGAAAGACGCGATCCATGACCGGGCGAATGCGCCCGTCGGCCCATAGCGGCCAGACGTGGCGCCCGACCGCCTGGGTGAGCGCCATCTTCTCTTCCACGGGCCGGCTGCGAAGTGAGGTGCCGGTGACCGAGGCGCGCTTGGCCATCAGGTGCGACAGGTTGATGGGCGCGACCGCGCCCGACAGGGTCCCGATGACGATGAGGCGGCCGCCCTCCGCCAGCGCGTCGACGTTTTGGCCCAGAGTGTCCGCCCCGATAAAGTCCAAAATGGCGTCCACGCCGCGCCCCTGGGTCTCACGCCGCACGAAGTCGCCGGTGGCGCCGGCGCGGTAGTCCGCGACGGCATCGGCGCCGAGACCCTGTACCCGCGGCATCTTGTCGGCGGAGCAGGTGGCCAGCACGCGGGCGCCCAGGTGGTGAGCCAGTTGCACGGCGCTCGTGCCCACGCCGCTGGCCCCGGCGTGAATGAGCACGGTGTCGCCCATCGCCAGGCGGACCTGCTGCAGCGCATCGTAGGCGGTGAAGAATGCTTCGGGCAGCGCCGCCGCCTCCAAAAAAGAGAATCCTGGCGGGATGGGCAGAACCATGCTCTCCGGGGTGGCCACCCGCTCGGCATAGCCGCCCCCCGGCAAGAGTCCCAGGACGGCGTCGCCAACCTCCACCCGCGTGACGGCGGCTCCCACGGCCACTACCGACCCGCTGAACTCAAGTCCGGGAATCTCTGCGGCGGGGCGCGGCGCGGGTGGAGGGTACACGCCCCGGCGCTGCAGCACATCCGCGCGGTTGACGGCACTGGCCTCGACGGCGACCAGCACATCGGTGGGACCCGGCGCGGGATCCTCCACGACTGCCAGCCGGAGCACCTCCGGTCCGCCATATTCCGTCAAGACGATCGCCTGCATGACCATGCCCCTTCCTTCACGCCAGCTTCAAGAATCAGCGCGCGACCGCAGCCGGCTCGAAATCGATCCCGGCGCCGACCGTTACGCGTCGCTTGCCAGCCACTATACCTGAGCTCGGCGCCGCACACGTCATCGCCGCGCTAAAAGTTGGCCCGGCGGTGAACGCTAGGACGGGATCGTAAGACAAGAAAGGGAGGGGACCACGTGGCCGGACAACAAGTGATCAAGTGCAAAGTGGCCGAGTGCCTGCACTGGGCGCACGGCGACAACTGCGACCTGAGCGAAATCTGGGTGCAGAAGGCGGTGCGCAGCGGAGGCGGGCTCTCCAACGCCGTGGGCGGATCCAGCCCGCTGCAGGAGCGCGACACCTTCTGCGCCAGTTTCGGCCCGAAACCCTGAACCCTGCCGACGGTGTAAGGGAGGGTGCCGACCGGAAGGCGGCGCCCTCCCGCTTCATTGGCGCCGGGGGCCAGATGCGTCACCGTCGCCGTTGCGGGGCGAGCAGCGGATTTTGCCGGGTTAGGGGTGCCGGGCAAAAGCCCCGGGGCGAAGGACCGCGTGTGTCGGCTCCGACTTCCCGGCCGGCATCAGACGCTCGCGGGCAGGCACTTTGCCATGAAGAGGCACGGATTGGCCTCGTCCCATAGCGTGGGAAAGACCTCCAGCGGCTTGAATCCACGGGCTGTGTAAAACGCCCGCGTCTTGGCGTAGCCCTCGTGGGGATGGGACGCGTCGAGCGTCTTGACTGTGAGAAACTCCACCCTGTGCTGTCGGCAGTGCACCTCGCAGGCCGCCACCAGCGCGCTGCCGATGCCAGCACGGTGCATCTCGGGCCGAATGCCCATGCAGTAAATCTCTGCCGTGTAGGCATTGTGCTGCTTGAGAGCCAGAAAGCCCGTAGGGCACTCGGCCACCCACGCGGCCCAAAAAGGCATGGACGGTACATTGTGGACGTACTCCGCGACGGCCGCCTCTATCCCAAACCAGTCGGGCAGCACCCGAAGCACGCTCTCGGTGATTTCGGCTTTCTGACGAAAATCCTCAATGGGCTGAACGATGTAATCCGTCACTTTATCATTTCCATTATTGACTCCGCCTTCCTCGAGGCCCAAGCTTTCGACTGCCCCCCGGCACCCCTCGGGTTAGATCGTGCTGGCGGCCGCGTCGCGCCGTCCCAACGAGGTTGGAGCGACGGTGGGGCGTGACGGGGGAATGCGAGGGACGGGTGAGCGCCGACCTAGCCGCTCAGACCGCGGGGACCCCAGCCCGCACCCACGAGACCAGCGTTCCCCTCACGGTGGTGAGACCACAATGGGACGGGCGCGCTACACGGGGTTCCGAATTTTTTCCACCGCGTCGCGAATGTCCTCCAGCTTGACATACCGGTCGCAGGCGTTCTCCAGTTCCGCCGCAATCATACCGCGGGTGCCCACGCCGATAATCTCCTTGCCTTTGGAGCGCAGCAGTTCCACCGCACGCTCGAAGTCCCCGTCGCCACTCATGAGTACCGCCACATCGTACCGGCCCGCCGTGTTGAACATGTCGATGACAATCTCGATGTCCAGGTTGGCTCGCCGAATGGTCGTGGAATTGCTCTGGTCGTACGCCTCTTTGATGACCTTCTCACGGACCGTGAACCCCAGATGGCGCAACGCGGTGAGAAAATCGCGCTGCGACAGGTCGGGAGGCACCTGGACCCCAGTGTAGTAGTACGCATTGTACAGATCCGCGCCACGGGTGAAGTGCTCGATCACCCGGGCGAAGTCCAGATGCCAGCTCAGGATCCGCTGGGCGTAGAACATGTTGGCCCCGTCGACGAATATCGCTACCCGATCCGGTCGCTCGTCGGCCATGTCTTCTCATCCTGCCTCTCAATTGGTCCGTTTCATCGTGATGCGATCATCCCTAACCGTCATGCAGCCGTGGTGGCAAAACGGTAGGCGCTTGCATGTGGTCACACCAATCGTAACCCGCTCAGACGTAGGGTGTCCAGTGGACGACTGGAATTCCGAGAGCGCGGGTTGAACCGCTTGGCTCAACAGCGTAGCATGCAACAAAAGTGACCCTTCACGGTGAAGCGTGGACGGAAGCACGACGGGAGCAGGGGAGGTGGCGCCGTGCGGCGGGGGGTGTTGGGGATTGTGCCGCTCGCGGGCCTGCTGTTGGCAGGCTGCGGAGGGCTCGTGGCAGCCACGGGCGCCTCCACCGCGCTCTCGCGACTGCATGCGTCGCTCGAGGCGCGCGCCGAAGCCGTGCACACGCTCACGCTGCGCGTCGCCGCCGTCAGCGACGGGCCGGGCAGCACGACGTACGCGACCGCTGAGGTGAAAGCCGCAGATCAGCGCGTGATGGTGGTGCTGACCGATTCGGGCGGCCACACCAGCACCACCGTGGACGATGGCACCAGCGCGTGGACCTACCAGTCCGGCAGCAGTCAGTATGCCGTCGAACCGTCGCTGCCAAGCACGGGCTATGACCTGCGCTGGATCTCGTATGACTGGCCGACATTTCTGCACAGCGTGCGCTTCTCCCGCCAGGCGAAGCAGGGGAACGCGACGGTGGTGGACTTTCGCGGCCAGCTGGCGGGCCAGGCGGCGAGCGGCACCCTGACCCTGTCCCAGGCGCTGCAGCCGACCGGGCTCACGCTGCGCCAAGGGGGCGCCACCGTCACGCTCAAGGTGTCGGAGTACAGCACCACCGCGCCCATCGCCCCCGGCACCTTTCGCTTCCTGCCCCCCACCGGTGCCACGGCGGTCAACACCACGCCGACGGTGCTGACCTCTCTGACCCAGGACGCCAGCAATCTTGCGTATTTCGTGGTAGTGCCCACCGTGCATGCGGGCCTGGCGCTCGAGAACGTCCGGGTCGTGCAGACGGCCACGTACGGTCCGGAGCTGGTCATGCAGTATCAGGACAGCGGCGGGTCGCCGGTGCTGGCCACCGAGTGGAAGGCCGGGCCGGCCGCTCCCTACTCGAAAAGCGGCACGACCGACGTGTTGGTGGGGGGGCGGACGGTGGCGGAGAGCGCCCTTCCTGGGGGGGGAGTGTACGCGACGGTGACGGTGTCGGGCACGACCCTGGTCGTGGAAGGCCAAAGCGGCACGGTGGGAGCCGCGCTGGCGAACCTGACGGTGGCCGGCTCCTGACCGGTCAAAGATATTGCACGGGTCCAGGAACCCCGCCGAAATGGTCTCCGCACGGTCCCGCCCCGTGAGTGCGCCAGAATGTGGTTCGCATGGGTCCGCGCCGCATGCGCTCCCGCACTTCCACGGCGAAGCTTGAGAGTCCCCAGCACGAGCGCGGCGTTCGACTGGCTGGTCAGGTCTGCCGCGTGGCTGAAACCCAGCCCGTTGGCCCCGATCCCTCGGGGCCAACACCGCCTTCCCTGCCCACCCGCGACGGTGGCCGCCGGGTCCCAACGGAAAGTCAAAGGGCGCGGCGACGCACCACCTCCAGTGCGGGAGGACCCGTGATCTGTCCCAGCACAGCGCCATACAGCAGATGCGCCACGAGCAGCATCAGGGGAGCGGTCATGCCTAGCCCGAGCGCGAACACGCCGGGGGCGACCATGAGCCCGTTCGCCACCAGGGGGTCCAGCGCATCGAAGAGGGGCAGGCCCACCAGCATAAGTGCGGCCCACACCAGCGCCCCAAAGATCGCGCCCTTGAGCCACGGTTCTCCGGTGAGTCGGGGCTCCGCTACCTGGACGTAAAGGGAGGCTAGCGCGAGGCCCACGGCGAAGTGGACCAGGTAGCCGAATCCGACCGCAAGCGGTAAGTTGAGGGTGAAGAGGGTACCGTCCCACAGCGGAAGGTTGAGCGGCGGCGCCCCGATGGCAGGCCCCGCCGCCAGGACCAGCGTGAGAATCAGGGTGGCCACGAGTCCGGCGGCCACCACGCGGCGCGTGGACAGACGAGGCATGTGCTTGACCTCCACTTGCTGGGGCGTTTGGTGCCAGCGTATGCATCACGGGTCTGGGTCAGTACGGCCGTGCCCGAACGCTTCAGGAGGTGGCTAGGCTCTGGCAGAATTGTCGCCCTGGGATCCCCGAGGATTTCCCGCGCGCACCGCGCCCTGGCGTTTTTTGGGGCTGGCGACACTGTCGCAGGCCGGTGTGTCCCTGAGTCAGCAGGGAGTGGCGGTGCTGGCGGTGTTTTTCCGCGCCGCCCTGCATCTGTCATTCAGCCAGATGGGGACGCTGGTTTCGGCCATGTCGCTCGGCATGATGGTGGGACTCACGGTGGCGGGGGTACTGGTGGACCGCGTCGGCCCCCGATGGCTTCTGGGGGTGGGGGGAGCCTGGTCTCTCATCGCGGGACTGGGGGTGTCGCGCGCCCACGGGTACGGGCTGCTGCTGGCGTTCCTGTTTGTCATGGGCATAGGATTAGGGGGTATTCCCAGCGCCGGGACGCGGGCGGTGTTTGACGCGTTTGTCGCCCGGGCGCGCGGGGTGGTGATGGGCATCCGGCAGACCGGCGTCCCTATCGGCGCGGCGGCGGCGGCGGTCCTCATCCCGCTGTGGGTGCCCGGCTGGGGCACGGGGGGCGTGTTTGTGGCCATCGCGCTGGTGGTGCTCGTCAGCGCCTGGAGCTTTGGACTGGTCATCCGCCGCCGGGCGCGCGCCCCGGCGCCCGCGGCCCGGCTCCCGGGCATGAGGTGGCTCGCGCCGGCGCTCGGGCCGATGGCCGTCGGCATGATGCTGGTGGCCGCCCAATATTCGGTGCTGACTTTTACGATTGCCGCCCTGGCCACTCGCCATGGCTGGACCCTGCCGGCGGCGGGCCTCGGGTTGGCGGTGGTGCAGGTCGGGGGCGGCGCGGGCCGCATCGGGCTCGGGTGGTGGTCAGATCGCCGCGGCGGCCAGCGGCCGGGCATCATCCTCGTGGCGGCCGCGGTGGGGGCGGCGGCCGCCCTGGCGTTTGGGTGGGCGCCCCCGTCTACTCCTGACGCACTGTTGCTCGCGGTCCTGCTACCGCTGGGGGTCGGCGCCGTGGGCTGGAATGCGCTGGTGCTCACCTGGTCGGGCGAGCGTGTGCCGGCCTGGGGCGCGGGCCAGGCCATGAGCTGGACCGGCTCGGCGATTTTCTTGGGGTCGGCCCTATATCCGCCGGCCTTCGGGTGGGTACTGGACCACACGGGCCACTTCGCCTGGGCCTTTTCAGCCCTGGCCATCTGGATGATCCTGGCCGGTGTCCTCGTGGTTGCGGTGCGGCGCCGGGACGCCCGTTCCGCAGCCGCTGCGGCTTGATGGGCCGTGGCAGCCATAGGGCCTCCTGCGGCTGACCACCTTGGGTCCGGGCGGCTTGTCGTTGCGAGGGGGCCTGGCGCCGCCTACACGGGTTCGATGTCGAGTCCGGAGCCATTCGCGGACGCGCCGGGTGACAAAGACTTGACGCTGGCGGGCCCACGCTTCCCGCTCTTCGGGATGCCGGTCAAGTACGCGCCGAAAGCGCCCAAACGCGCCTGGCCCGTCCAGTGCCCCGAACAGCAACTCCTGGAGCGTCGAGTCAGGGACGGATTCAGCGAACCGTAGCATCAGGTCATACTCTCCGCGAGGCGATTCGCGGGGCACGGATACGTATCGGTCCGACCCCAGATAAATCTCTCGTGTCTGGGCCACCTCTTCCTGCTCCCAGGGAGGCAGGCGGTCGCAATACTTGGCGTCGAGTACCTCTTCTCGCTGCAGTTCCACGGGAACGAGGACGACGCGCCCGGACTCCCGGTCCAGGTACCAGGCCTGTGTCGGCGAGATCCACGCGACGTTTTCGCATAGGAAACGTCTCCCTTCTGGAGGTAGCCACTGATGCCCCTGGTATACCATCACGGGCAACTGAGCAACCCGTGACCCCTCAAGCGGCGGATGTCTTGCATCCTGACGCGAAAAGGGCTTTGGGAAATGGGGAGCGGGGCTGGACACCGTAGAGAGGCTCGCGAATCCCGCTGGCGGGTTGGGGACCCGGGGTGACGCGACGGGGCGCGTGAGCGTCACCGGGTCCCCTGGGCGTTCGAGTGGCGCCAATGCCGGCGCGCGATGGGCGCGACGGCAACCATGGCCCGCTGTTTGCCGAGGCGGGGGTGCCGGGGGGGCATGCGGCACCGAGGACGCTGGCCCGCTCTCCGGCGGCTCGGCGGGGCTCCCGGCTCTCGATGCTGTCCCGGATGGTGGTGATCATCATCCGCGGGTGAGGCGTCAGGATCCCCGTCACGGCGGCGACGAAGGTGGCGGGCGTTGCTTTCCCCGGGCCGCCGCGGTCGGCGAGTCGGGGCGCGGGATCGTGCTCGCCCGGGGCGATGGCGCACAGCTCGCCCGGCCCGTCACACCGGTGAGGTCGGTCAGCAGGCGGCCCCACCGTTCGCGAGGCGATGGACGTCTTGGGCGCGGTCTGGACTTCAGCGCGTCCGATCGCGGGTAAGTTCGCGCCACGCCCGTGGCGCCCGGTCCGGGACATCACTGGCGGGGACCAGCCCCTGGCAGCGTCCCTTCGGCATTGCGGGATGGGCGAGTAGCACTGTCCTCTCGGGTGGTCCTCCCGGACATTCCCCCCGGGGTTCCCGTAGGAGCCGGTCGTCTCCATCGTCACAGCCTGGCCGCCCGCCCCTCCCGCAACGCGGTCAGTTCGGGGGGGGGCGGTGCGGTAGGGTCGGACCGTCTTCGCGCGCCATCTCTCAGACCGACCCCCGCGTCTTCGGCCCCCGATCGCGGTCGGGGTCCCGATCCCCTGCGATCTCCCTCGTTGTCCCCTCCTTTGGCACCGTGCGTGGTGTGCCGGCGTCTGACGCACGGGGTCACCGCGTTCAGCGGGCCCTCCAACAGGGGGTGCCCGCCACGGGCGCCGGCCCAAGGCTCCCCGAGGCAATGACCGCCGCTAGGCACAGGGACAAGATGCGCCCGCCCGCTTTTTCATTCCTGGTGGGGGCGCCAGGGTCGTGGAGACCTGTTCCCAAAAACCGCGGCCTCCGCGAAGATCTTTAACGCAATCTCAACGCGATTCTCAGGAAAGACTCAGGCTCGCGATACAGAATGGGGATACACGCAGGAGAGACTTGGATTTGGAGGGCGCGATGAATCGCAACACAATGGCGCTGGTGCATCCGGGCATGGGGCTGAAGCGGGCGGTGCGCCCACGCGTGCGGGTGATGACCCGCATCGTGGCGGCCTGTCTGAGGTATCGCGGGCAGTGGGTGCCCCTGTCGCGCGTGGTGCCGCCGCAGCGTCTGGCTCATGCGGATGTGTATGCCTCGGTGCTGTTTCTCAAGGATCACGGGGTGATTGACTACCGATGGCTCCGGTCCGGGTGGGATGTGCGGCTGAAGCGCGAGACCGCTTGGTGATGCGAACTATGATCCACCGGGCTGCGAACACGTGTAATCTGGAGCGAGCGGGGCGTGGGCGGTGGCCGGACCGCCCACGCCCCCATTGCGGAGCCCCCGTCGGGCAGGACTCCCCCGGTGCGCGGGGAACCCCACGCCATGAGGAAAAGGGAGGCGTGCCTTGAAAGACGGTCGGTTGCCGCTTGATCGAGAGGAACCGTCTCTCACCCGGGCCACGGTGATTGCGACGCTGTCTCGCGCATTGGACCTGGGGGAGGGAGAGCCGCTGGGGCATTCGCTGCGGGCCTGCTGGATCGCAATGCAGATGGCCGACGAGCTGGCCTTGGATGCAAACACGCGCCACCACCTTTTTTATGCCGTCCTGCTCAAGGACACGGGCTGTTCAGCGACAGCCCACGACATGTCGTCGTGGTTTGGTACCGACGACCGCGCGGCCAAGCGAGACATGAGGATGGTCAATTGGTCGCGTTGGCACCGTGCGGTGCAGTTTGCGGTGCGCACGGCGGCGCGGGGCGAAGCGCTGGGGCGCCGGCTCCGCCAACTGGCGGTGCTCGGGCGGCAGGGGCCGGGAGCCGTGCGCGAGCTGGTGCGGGAGCGGTGCACCACCGGAGCGCAACTGGTGCGCCGACTGGGGTGGGACACTCTGGTGCCCGACGCCGTCCTGAGCCTCGATGAGCACTGGGATGGCTCGGGGTATCCGCTGGGCTTGGCTGGCTCGGCGATTCCGCTGCTGGCCCGCATCGCCAACGTGGCCCAGCAGGCGGAGGTTGCGTGGAGCCGCGGGGGCGCGCGCGCAGCTCGCGATATGGTTCGCACGCGCCGGGGCACCTGGTTTGATCCCGAGTTGGCCGATGTTTTCCTGCCGCTCAGCCGTCGGCCCAATTTCTTTGACGAGCTGGCCGCGGTTCGCGAACCGACCGACTTAGATCTTGTTGCCCCCGCGGAGCCGGAAAGCGATGCGCTGTCGCTGGAGGCGGGCTTGGTTCCCATGGCCGAGGTTTTTGCCGAAATTGTGGATAGGAAGTCTCCTTGGACCGAGCATCACTCCGAGCGCACGGCCCTCTATGCCGGCCGCTTGGCCGAGCAGATGGGGTGGGATCGGGATGCCGTGCAGGAGACCGTGCTGGCCGGCTTTTATCACGACCTGGGCAAATTGGGAGTGTCCAACCAGATTCTGGACAAGCCCGGCCGCCTCACGGCGGAGGAATTCCGGGCGGTTCAGAAGCATCCGGCGCTGACGGCCGACATTTTGTCGCCACTCACCGGGGTGACGGCCCTCAGCCGCGTGGCCGCGGCAGCCGCGGCTCACCACGAGCGCCTGGATGGGTCCGGATACCACCGCGGGATCGCTGGCCGGGACATTCCTTCGATGGGCATGGTGGTGGCGGTGGCGGATGTGTTCGATGCGCTCACGTCGGAGCGCCCGTACAAAGCAAGCATGACGCCGGACGATGCGCTCGGGCTGATGACCCCGGAGGCCGGGCGGCAGCTCCCCGGGGACGCGGTGGCGGCGCTGGCCGAGCTGGTGCGGTCGGGGTCCGTGCCGGTCGCCCGCCCGGCCAAGGGGGTGGCCGGTGTTCTCGGATGAGTGGCCCGACTGGCAGGCGGCCGAGCGCGCCGTAAAGGCTGGGCGGCTTCGGCCCTACGCGCTGTGGGAGCAGGCGGATCGTGCCATCCACCTGTGGGAGCCCCGGGTGCATGCGTTTTTGCACTACGACCGGGCGGCGGCCGAGCGCACGGCGCGCGAACCGTTGCCGGGTGCCTGGTCCGGGGCACCGCTGGTGGTGAAGGACCTTGCCGACGTGGCCGGCATGCCCACCACCGGCGGTTCGCGCGCCTACTCGCGGCGGCCCGCCCGCGACGCGGCCGTGGTTCGTCGCTGGCGGGCGGCGGGCGCGGTGCTTTTGGGCAAAACCAACACGGAAGAACTGGCCTTCGGGGTCATTACCGCGCCGACTGCCAATCCCTGGGACCCGGGGCGAATTCCCGGGGGGTCCTCGGGCGGCACGGCGGCCGCTGTGGCGGCGGGCATGGCCATGGGGGGGCTCGGGACGGACACCGCGGGGTCGATTCGCATTCCGGCCGCGCTGTGCGGGGTGGTGGGTTTCAAGCCGACGTTCGGTAGCCTGTCCACCCGCGGGATCATGGCGCTGGCCCCGTCGTTTGACACGGTGGGTCCCTTGGCCCATTCGGTGGCCGACGCGGCCGCGCTGTTCCGCAGCATGGCAGGGCTGGCGGGCGAACGTGGCGCGCCAGGCTTTCGTGCTCGGATTCGCATGCTGGTGCCGGACGCCTATTGGGCGGGGCGGCTGGATGGCGAGGTGCAGCGCGCGTGGACCAGCGCCGTCGGCGTTCTGGAGGCAGCCGGTGCGCGGGTGGAGCCCATGGCCCTGCACCCTTGGGCCCACTGGCGTGACGTGTTTCTGGCGGTCCGCCGGCCCGAGTCGTTCTGGGTGCACCAGCGGGTGCTGGAGGGACCGCGCCGCAGCCGCTTGGGGGGCACCCTGGCCGCCCGGCTGGAGGAGGGCCGCGACGTCTCGGCGGTGGACTATCTTGCGGCCCAGGCCGAGCGGCGCCATTTGGTGACGCAGTACCAGAGGCGCCTGGGAACGGGGGTGATGGTTCTGCCCACCGTGGGGGTCGTCGCGCCCCAGGTGGGCGAGGACCACGTCATGTTGCCCCGAGGAGCCACCAGCGTGTGGGAGGCGCTGGTGGCGCTGACCCTGCCCGCCAGCGTGCTCGGGTTCCCCGCGGTGTCGGTCCCCATGGGGCGCTCCGCCGGCGGCCTGCCGACGGGCCTGCAGATCGTGGGGGCGCCGGGCGCCGACCCGCGCGTCCTGGCGGTGGCGGACTGGTGGGCGCGCCATGCCGGGCTGACGCCGGAGCGCCCCACGCTCCCGCCACCCTGAGGGCGACTTGGGCGACGGAAACGAAACCGCCCTCCCGCGTGGGAGGGCGGTTTCGCGGAATCGACCGAGTCAGCTACTGGGCGGTAACCGTCCAGCGCCAAAGCTCCTGGTAAGCGTCGATGGGCACCGAGTACTTCTCGACGCCGTGCAGCCAGGGCTTCACAAGCTGGTAGGCCGGGGTCGTCTCCGGCAGCAGCAGGACCGGGAGGTCATGCGCGGCAGCCAGGTCGTAGGCGTGCACGCGAGCGTACACCTGCGAGATGGTGCCGGGGCGGTAGGTGGCCAGCGCGAGCGCGTTCAGGCTGGGGCTGGCAAAGCCGCCGAAGTTGTTGGCCGCCCCGGTCTCATACAGGGACAGCGGCGGGAAGCCCAGGCCCGTGCTCCATCCGCCCCACCAGGTGAGCGTCCACTTGTTGGCGTCGGACGGCGTGGTCACGAAGGTGATGAGCTGGTTGAACGGCAGGAGGTCCAAATGGACATCGATGCCCTCTTCCGCCCACGTGGTCTTCAGGTACTGCGCCACGTCGGTCATGGTCGTGGACCCGGAGGTCACCATCATGGTGAAGCTGAGCGTGACCCCGTTGCGGGTGAGGATATGGCTGCTGTTCAGCGTCCAGCCATTCTGCTCCATGAGCTTCAAGCCGGCCGCCGGGTTGAACGCATAGCCCTTGGTGGCGGTGTCGTAGAACGGGCTCGCGGGCAGCCGCGGCACGGGGGCCCACTCGGGGACGCCGTAGCCGTGGTAGAACGCCTTGATGATCGCAGGCTGGTTGATGCCCATCTGCATCGCCTGGCGGAAGTACAACTGGTTGAACAAGCCGCCGATTACCGGCGCTTTGGACGAGTAGTTGGGTTCAATCATCTGGAAGCCATAGTTGTACGGCACCGGCTTCTGCAGGTAGCCCTTGATCTGCTTGCCAGCGGTGTAGTACGCGGCCCCGGGGGCGGTCTGCGCAAACAAGCCGGTCTTGGTGGCCGCGAACTCCGAGGCCGCGGTAGCCTCGTCCTGGAACACGATGGTCTTGATCGAGGCCTTATGTCCGGCGTAGGTCGGGTTGGCCTTCATGATGAAGTAGTCGTTCTTGACCACTTTGGAGACGACATACGGGCCGTCCACGATTTTGAACAGCGGGTTGCTCGGGTTGACCCCGATCTTCTCCAGGTAGCTGAGCTCCTGGTTGTGGTTCGAGTATTTGTCCACCGCGAACTTGGGCACCGGGGACAGATATCCGAGCGACGCCAGCTCCACGTACAGCGGGCTGATGGGCGCGGCCACCGTTACGACGAGCGTGTAGGTGCTGGGGGCCACGGCGCTCGTGATTTCGTCAAACGAGTGCGAGCCGACGTTGCTGTCGACCCACGGCGCACCGGTCGCGGCCGACCAGTGGGCCAGATCCCAGGCGTACACGCAGTCGGCAGCCGTCACCGGCTGACCGTTGGACCACTTCCACTTGGGGTTCAGCTTAATCGTATACACGGTGTCGTTCTGACTTGGCGTGATGCTACTGGCGATCGACCGGCTGTAGTTGATCGTGTCGGTCTTCGAAATCCACAGCAGTCCCTGGTACATGTAGCTGGTTGCAAAGTTGGACGTCGAATTAAACGAGACGGGCGTCACCGAGAACCACCACGTGGGGTTCGACGCCACGTCGCCCACCAGGGTGATTTGCTTCGGCACCGTGCCGGTCGCGGCGGGCGAGCCCCCGCAGGCGGCCAGCAGCAGGCCCAGCGAGCCAATGCCCGCAAACGCCCAGCGCCCGAGCTTCGAGATGGGAATCAAACTCATCGCGATCCTCCCTCCGAACATCTGGGAAACGAACTCGGAACGGGACAGAATCGGACGAAATGCAAAAGAAACCTGACGGAATCAGGGAGTTGGGCCACGTCTGCCTCTGTGTCTGTTAGACGAGACCTCAAGCGGATCGTGCATCTTATTCGTCATCGGGACCGGCAACTCCTGCAAGGCGTCGGCGCGGGCGGGACCGGTGTGGGCCATTGACCTTTCTCGCGGCATCTTTCGCTATACGAACGGCTCATCTACCTGGTAAGCGCGTCGGCCAAACATTTACACCCATCGCCGCCCTCGTGCGAGCGGCCCGGATCGATACCCCGGTGAGTATACGCAGGCGGTTCCACCATGGCAAGTGTTGGGCGAACCTTGAGACGAGCCTAACCAGTGAATACACCAATAATATGGCAGGTCCCGCAGTGCGGGCGAAGATGAGCTCGGCGCCGCGTGCGGTATAATCAAGCGGCGACGTGGCGAGGGGGGAGAAGCGGTGGCGTTCACCGAACGGGGCCGCCGGTATGCGCGCATGGCTTTCGCCATGCTCATCGACGCGGTGTTGGTGAACGTCGCGGTCTACTTCGCGTTCTATCTGCGGTTCGACACCCCCCATGTGCCGCCGAGTTACCTGGCTCCCTATCTGCACGCGCTTCCCGTGTTCACGGTGGGCTCGGTGTTGATCTTCTGGGGCATGCGCATCTACCACCGGCTGTGGCAGTACGCCTCGGCCCGCGACGGCCTGCTCCTCATCGTGGCCATCAGTTTGTCGGCCATGTGGTTTACGCTCGATATCTTTGCCAACGGCGGCGCGCACTATCCGCGGGCCGTCTTTGCGCTGTATTGGCTGTTGGGGCTTCTGCTGATGGGGGGGACGCGCTTTGTGCGCCGGTCGATGACCGATCTGGTGTGGCGCGGCCGCCGGTTCAACCAGTCGCAGGTGCTCATTCTTGGCGCCGGCAAGATGGGCCAGATGGTGGCGGCCGAAATGGAGCGCCATCCGGATGTGGGTCACGCGGTCGGCTTTTTGGACGACGACCCCCATAAGCAGGGCATGCAGATCGGCACGCTGGGGGTGCTGGGGCGACTGGCGGACTTGGAAGGGGTCGTGGGGGCGACGGACTTGCAGGGACCCGCCAATGGCCCGGTGGACCAAATCATCGTGGCGATGCCGTCCGTTGAGGGGCGCGTCCTGCGCTGGGTGGTCGAGGAGGCGGGCCGTCTCTCGCTCAGGGTGCGGGTGGTGGCGGGCGTCAACCAGATGATTGATGGCCGCGTGCACGTCAGCCAGATCCGCGATGTCGAAATTGAAGACTTGCTGCAGCGGGAGCCCTCGCACATCGACCTCGCCGAGATTGCCGGCTACATCACAGGCCGCACGGTGCTGGTCACCGGCGCCGGCGGATCCATCGGGTCCGAGCTGGCGCGCCAGGTGGCGCGCTTCGACCCCGGGCGGCTGCTGCTGCTGGGGCTGGACGAAACCAGCATCTTCGACATTCACCGCGATGTGGCCCGGCTGTTTCCCACCCTCGCAGCCGTGCCGCTGGTGGCGGACCTCAGGGACAAGCCCAACCTGGAGCGCCTGTTTGAGCGCGAGCGCCCCGATGTGATTTTTCACGCGGCGGCTCACAAGCACGTCCCGCTCATGGAGGGGCAGCCGGACGAGGCGGTGCGGAACAACGTGGGAAGCCTCTGGCATGTGGCGGACCTTGCGGAGCGGTATCGGGTGGACCGGTTGGTGTTCATCTCGACCGACAAGGCGGTCAACCCCACCAGCGTGTACGGCGCTACCAAGCGCGCGGGAGAGCTCCTGATGTCGGCCCTGGCGGAACAGGCCCGCCACACCAAATTTGTTTCGGTGCGGTTTGGCAATGTGCTGGGCAGCCGCGGCAGCGTGGTGCCGATTTTTGAGCAGCAGATCCGCGCCGGCGGCCCGGTGACGGTGACCCACCCCGACATGGTTCGATACTTTATGACCGCGACCGAGGCGGCTCAATTGGTGATCCAGGCGGGCGCCATGGGGCGCGGCGGCGAGATTTTCGTCCTGGATATGGGCGAGCCGGTTCGCATTCTGGATTTGGCTATGAATCTTATCCGGCTTTCGGGCCTCGTCCCCGGCGACGACATCGACATTCAAATTGTCGGGATGCGGCCGGGCGAAAAGCTTTACGAAGAACTCCTCACGGGCGAGGACCGGGCCCGGGTGAGCCGCCATGAGCGCATCTTCGTGGCCCGGCAGGAGGCTGGCCGCGGCGGCGAGGTGCTGAGCCGGCTGGACGAGCTGTTGGGTTTGGCCGAGGCGGGCCAGGATGAGGCCGTGCTGACGGCGCTGATGGCGCTGCTGCCGGAATATCGGCCCAGCCGCGCCGATCGCGTGACGGCGTTGCCCGGTGCTTCCAGGCGGGTCGACGTGAGAGGTGAGGCGCATGGCTTGGAGTCCTGACGCTGAGGCTCTCGCTCAGCGCCTGACGGAGCGCCGTGCCGTCGTGGGGGTGGTGGGATTGGGCTATGTGGGGCTGCCGCTGGCGGTGGAGCAGTCGCGCGCCGGCTTTCAGGTGATCGGGCTCGACGACAACGCCGACAAGGTGGCGCGGGTCAACCGCGCGGAGAACTACATTCCCGACGTGTCAAGCGCAGCGCTGGCGGAGGCGGTCGCGGCGGGGCGTCTTGCGGCGACCACGCAGTACCAGGATTTGACCCGCGCGGACGTCATTGTGATTTGTGTGCCAACCCCGCTCACGCCAAACAAAGAACCGGATCTGTCGTATATTCTGGCGGTGGCCGAACGGGTGCGGTCGGTGATGCGGCCCGGCCAGCTGGTGGTTTTGGAGTCCACCACCTATCCGGGCACGACCGAAGAGGTGCTGCGCCCCATCCTGGAAACCAGCGGTCTCGAGGTTGGGCGGCAGATGTTTGTGGCGTTTTCCCCGGAGCGGGTGGATCCCGGCAACCCGCGCTTTCACACGCGCAACACCCCCAAACTGGTGGGCGGGGTAACCGACGCCTGCGGCGAATTGGGCCGCCTGTTTTACAGCCAGTCGCTGGACCAGGTGATTCGGGTGTCGTCGCCCGCGGTGGCCGAGATGGCGAAGGTTTTTGAGAACACCTATCGTGCCGTGAACATTGCGCTGGTGAACGAGATGGCGCTGTTGTGCGACCGCATGGGCATCGACGTGTGGCAGGTGCTGGACGCCGCCGGCACGAAGCCGTTCGGCATTCAAATTTTTTACCCGGGCCCGGGCGTCGGGGGCCACTGCATCCCGCTGGACCCCTTTTACCTGGCCTGGAAGGCGCGCGAATACGACTTCTCGACGCGGTTCATCGAACTGGCGGGGGAGATCAACCTGCGCATGCCGTACTTTGTCGCGGACAAACTGCAGGCGATGCTGAATGATGAGGAGAAGTCCCTCAAGGGGGCGCGGATCCTGCTGCTGGGCGTAGCGTACAAGCGCGACAGCAACGATGCGCGTGAGTCGCCGGCCCTAAAAGTGCTCGAGCTGTTGACCGCGCGGGGCGCCGAGGTGGTGTACCACGATCCCCACGTGCCCACGGTGAAGCCTCAGGCGGCCTTCCCCCGGACTCTGTCGGCGGTGGCACTGACGCCCGAGCGGCTCGACTGGGCCGACGCGGTGGTGATCACCACGGACCACTCGGCGGTGGACTACCCGATGGTCCGCCGCCATGCGCGGCTGGTGCTGGACACGCGGAACGCCCTGGGCCGCGTGCCCGGCGAGGCCACAGTGGCTCGTGTGGTCAAGCTGTAGCCGATGGCCATTCGGATAGGGCTCATCGGCTGCGGCAAGATTGGCCAAAAGCACCTGCAGGCGCTGGCGCGTCTGCCCGCAGCCACGCTGGTGGCTACCTGCGACACGGACCGCGAGCGCGCCCAGGCGGCGGGCGTACCATTTGACGCCACGGCCTACGAGCGGCCGACGGACCTGGTTCGCCACGAAGGGCTGGATGCGGTCATCGTGGCCACCCCGTCGGGGTTCCATCCCCAACAGGCGATGGAGGCCATGGAGCAGGGGCTGGACGTCCTGGTGGAGAAGCCGCTGGCCCTATCCATCGGGGTGGCGCGCCAGCTGACGCGGTTCGCCGAGGATGCCGGCATCATTCTGGCGGTGACCCACTTCAATCGGCTGCTGGCCGCCCCGGCCGAACTGCTGTCGCTGGTCCGGGCGGGCGCCCTGGGCACCCCGCTGTCCGGCGGGGTGGCCGTGCGATGGGCCCGCCCGCAGGCATACTTCGACGAGGCGAATTGGCGCGGCACCCGGGCTCTCGATGGTGGCATGCTGTTCAACCAGGCGGTGCACGCCTTGGACCTGGCGGTCGAGGTGTTCGGACCCGCCGGCGAAGTCTTTTGCTACGCGGACACCAAGACGCACGCGATCGAGGCGGAAGATACGGTGGCGGGCGCCGTCCGGTTTCGCGGCGGGGCGCTGGTAACGGTCGCCGTCACCACGTCGGTGCCCCACACCAATCTTGAGGAGCGGCTGACGGTCGTGGGCAGCGAGGGGGTGGCCGTGCTGGGCCCGACCGCGGCCGAACTGGCGGTGCTGCGCACGGCGGACGCGGACCGCGATGCGGGGGTGCTGCGGGCGCTGGCCGAGCGTCCGGCAGAGCCCACCTGGGCCAGCCACCAACAGGCACTGGAAGACTTTTTCGAGGCTATCGCGACACGCCGGCCCCCTCTGCTGTCGGCGGCGTCCACGCTGGACGCGCTTCACTTGGTCGATGCGCTCACGCGGTCTGCGGCGGAGCACCGGCCGGTGACCGTGGAGAAATCGGAGGAATCGGAGGAAGAACATGGCCAAGGCACCTGAGCGGCAGGGTCAGGGGGTGCAGATCGGGGAGGGGGCCCAGTTTGGGGCGCGCGTGGTGCTGGGCCACGGCGTGGTGGTGTATCCCGGCACGCGGCTCGGCGACGATGTGGTGGTGGAGGATTACGCGGTGCTGGGCAAGCCGCCCGCCCGCTCGGCCACCAGCACGCTCGCGGTGTCGGACCTCGCCCCGCTGGTGGTGGGGCACGGGACCCATGTGGGGACCCATGCCGTTCTCTATGCCGGCACCGAAGTAGGGGAGCGCGTCTTTTTGGCGGACGGGGCGCAGGTGCGCGAGCGCTGCCGGCTGGGAGACCAGGTGGTGGTGGGGCATTTGGCCACCATTGAGAACGACAGCGTGGTGGGAGCGCGCACCAAGCTGCAGACGGGCGCGTATCTGACGGCCCGCTCGATTGTGGAGGACGATGTGTTTCTGGCCCCCCACGTGGTTACCACCAACGACCCCTGTTTGGCCCGCACCGAGGCGCGGCACGCGCGGCAACGGGGGCCCCACATTGAGCGGGGCGCCCGGGTGGGTGCGGGCGCCGTGCTGCTGCCCGGCGTGCGCGTGGGGCAGGAGGCGGTGGTGGCGGCGGGCGCGGTGGCGACCCGGGACGTGCCCCCGTACCGCGTGGTGATGGGCGTGCCGGCTCGTGAGGTGCGGGACACCCCCAAAGAGCAGTGGCTTTATCCCGACCCCCGCGGGAGCCGCTAGGGGGTGGCCGCCGCCCCCTCGGCGCCCGTTTGGCTCAGTGGCAGCCCGCGAGCGTGCCCACCAGCACGCGGGGGCCGTATGGGCCCATACTCGAACCCGGGGGTGTGGGGTACACCGCCACCTCCCCCTTGGGGATGGTGGCCACGCCGACATTCAGGCTGCCGCCCCAGTCGTCGCCGCCCGGCAGCCGGGTCAGGAGCTGGTTGGCCACGACGGCACCGGTGCTGGGGTTGGTGAGCGTGAACGCATAGGTGCCGTAGCGCGTCCCAAAGGACGCCGGCTCCGGCATCGTGTTGCCGATGACATTCAGGGCTTCAAACCCCTCGGACTCGTTGATGGTGAGCGAGGCCGATCCAAATGGGTGCAGATTCGACGGCAGGGCGGCGGCCAGGGGTGCGGAGCACACCGACACCTCGGGGGTGACGGCGGGCGGCCACGCGATGCCGAGGGGATTCGGGGCGGCGTGCGGGTTGCGCGTGCCCAGCTGATAGAACGTCGCGGGCCCCACGACGCCGTCCGCGGTGATGCCCGCCGCCCGCTGGAACGACCGCACCGCGTCGCGCGTCCCGTCGTCGTAGTACCCGGTGACGCGCCCGGCGTAGTACCCCAGCTCCTTCAACAGGACCTGCAGGAACGCCACGTCAAAGCCGTTGCGCCCGGTCTCCACGGCGCGGCCCCCGGCGAAGGTGTAGATCCACGTGGCGTCGTAGAAACCGAAGCCGGCAATGGCGTTGGGCGGAAAGCCGGTGTCGCCGTTGGACTCGGCATCGGACTTGAACGCGAGGACCGCCGCGGCGGTGGCGCTGTCAAACGTGGTGGTGGCCGGGTGGCCGATGAGGCTGGCATAGCGAAACAGGTTCAGGCGATTTTGCAGGATGGTGACGTCGCCCCCGCTGTTGCCGGCGTCCAGCTGGCGGCTGCCGTACACCGGGCCGCCATAGGTGGTGTGGGATCCCACCCCCTGGCCGTAGAGCCAGTACGTGTTGTCCCCCACCACGCCGTCGGCGGATATGCCGAAGTAGGACTGGATGCCGCGCACGGCCGCCTTGGTGGCGGCGCCATACTTGCCGTCAATCGTGATGGGGGAGCCGATGGGACCCGAGGCTGGATTCATCGTGGACAGCATGAGGTCGTACACCGCCTGGACGACCGCGACGTCGGTGCCGGTGGCCCCGGTGTTCAAGAGGCGGCTGCCAAACGGGTGATACGGGGCGAAGGTAGTGTCAAACAGTGCCATCTCGACTGAACCTCCTTGTGCCATTTCCATCTTGTGCCGTGGTGCCCTCACTTGGCTGGGAAGGGTCGTCCTCTGCCGAGTCAGATAGGTAATCATGGGATCAGCGGCAAGTTATGCCCCGCGAAGAAATAGGTGTCTCGGCGCGAACGGGGCGTGCGGCCCGCGGACTGCTCGGTCGTTGTATTCTGGACCGTGGACGGAGTGGACTCGTCCGATTCGCCAAGAAGCGGGGGATAGCCATCAAGGACATCATCCAGCAGAAGGGCCCTGGCGGGGAGGGGCAGGACGGCCGCCCGGCGGTGCCCCAACCGATCCCAGGCTTTGCCCTGGCCGAGCAGATTGCCGCCCTGCGGCCTGAGTTGGACGCAGCGTGGGCGCGCGTGGTGGAGTCGGGTCAGTTTATCCAGGGCCCCGAGGTGGCGGCGCTGGAGCGTGAGGCGGCCGCACTCATCGGCGGCGGCGTGGCGGCGGTCGGCGTGGCCAACGGGTCCGACGCCCTATACCTCGCGCTCAGTGCCCTGGGTGTGGGGCCGGGGGACAACGTCATCACCACCCCGTTTACATTCTTTGCAACAGCAGGCAGTATTTTGAGAACGGGGGCGCAGCCGGTCTTCGCCGACATCGATCGGGATACTTTTAACCTGGACACGGCAGGGGCGCTGGCGCGGGTGACCCCCCGAACTCGGGCCATATTGCCGGTCCATCTGTTTGGACTGATGGCCGATCTGACCACGATGGCTCGACAATTTCCCGGCGCCATCGTGGAAGATGCTGCCCAGGCCATCCTGGCGTCCCGGGATGGCCGGGTGGCCGGCACGGTGGGGGCACTGGGGTGCTTTTCGTTCTTTCCGACGAAAAATTGGGGCGCATTTGGCGATGCGGGGCTGGTGACGACCGGCGATCCGGAGCTCGCGGACCGGGTGAGGATGATGGCCCGCCACGGCGCGCGGCAGAAGTACTACCACGAAGTTCTGGGCATCAACTCGCGACTGGATGCGCTACAGGCGGCCGTGCTCCGGGTGAAGCTTCAGCATGTGGCCCGATGGACGGCGTCGCGGCAGGCGCTCGCGGCCCGGTACACCACGGGGCTGGCCGAGGCCGGTCTGGCCGAGTGGGTCACCCCGCAGGCGGTGCCGGGCGGCGCCCAGCACGTGTATCACCAATACACGGTGCGGGCTAAGGACCGGGATGCGCTGGCCGCGTATCTGAAGGCGGCCGGCATTGGCACCACCGTGTACTATCCGCACGCCCTGCACCGCATGCCGGCGCTTGGGGCCCTTGGCCTGGGGGCGGGCGACTTTCCCGAGGCAGAGCGCCTGACCCGGGAGGCGCTCGCCCTGCCGCTGTTCCCCGAACTGGCGCCAAAAGCCGTGGACCGCGTGGTGGAGACCGTGGCGGCGTTCTACCGCGGCCGGCGCCCATGACCACGAAGGTCCTGACCGTCGTGGGCGCTCGGCCTCAGTTCATCAAGGCGGCCGTGCTGTCGGCGGTGCTCCGGCAGGTGGCGACCGAGGTGCTGGTACACACCGGCCAGCACTACGATGAGAGCTTGTCGCGCGTGTTTTTCGACCAACTGCCGCTTCCGGTCCCGGACGTGGCGCTGGGGGTGGGATCGGGGACGCATGGGGCGCAGACCGGCGAGATGCTGAAGCGGCTCGACCCGGTCATCGCGTGCGAGCGCCCCGACTGGGTGCTCGTGTACGGGGACACCAACAGCACGCTCGCGGGCGCGCTGGCCGCCGCCAAACTCGGGGTGCCGGTGGCGCACGTGGAGGCGGGCCTCCGCAGTTACAACCGCGCCATGCCCGAAGAGGTCAACCGCGTGCTGACCGACCACCTGGCCGCGCGGCTGTACTGCCCCGCGCCCTTTGCGGCGCGCCAACTGGCCGAGGAGGGCATCCGGCGCGGGGTCTCGGTGGTGGGGGACGTGATGGATGAGGCGCTGGCGCTGGTGCCCGAGCGGCCCGCCGCGTGGCTCGGGACCCTCGGCCTTAATGCGGGGGGCTACCATCTCGCCACCGTGCATCGGCAGGAGAACACCGATGATGTCAAGCGACTGGCCGCCATCGTCGAGGCACTCGGTGAAATTCCGGGGCCGGTGGTGTGGCCGCTGCATCCGCGCACACGGGCGCGGCTGGAGGGGGTCGGCCTCCGCCTGCCGGCGGGCGTCCGGGTCGTTCCGCCGGTGGGATACCCGGAAAGCTTGGCGCTGATACGGCACGCCCGGGCGGTCGTGACCGATTCCGGCGGCGTGCAGCGGGAAGCCGCCCTCATGGGGGTGCCGTGCTACATCGTGCGCACCGAAACCGAGTGGCTGGATCTGCTGGAGGACGGGCATGCCGTGCTAGTGCCCGACCCTCGCCATCTGGCCGCCGCGATCGCATCGGGGCGGGCGGGGGGCCGGCCGCGGCCTCCGGCCACCGGGGTGGCGGCGGCCATCGTGTCGGACCTCATACCGTCTTCGTAGGGCGACGCCAGGATTTTAAGGGGGCAGATCGATGGCGCGGGAGACGTACCTGGACTACAATCGGCCAGCGATGGGCGAGGACGAGGCGGCCGCGGTGGCCGAGGCGGTGCGGTCGCTCTGGATCACGCGTGGACCCCGCGTGGGAGCCTTCGAGCAGGCGCTGTCGGCGTACTTGGGGGGAGCGCGGGTGGTGGCGCTCAATTCCTGCACGGCGGCCCTGCACCTGGCGCTCATCGCGAGCGGCGTGGGCCCGGGCGATGAGGTGATCACCACGCCACTGACGTTTGCGGCCTCGGTCAATGTAATCCTGCATGTCGGGGCGACGCCCGTGCTGGCCGATGTTGACCCCGCGACCGGGTGCCTCGACCCCAAGGCGGCGCGGGCGGCCGTGACGCCGGCGACCCGGGCCATCCTGCCCGTGGATCTGGCTGGCCATCCGGCGGACTGGGACGCGTTCGAGGCGCTGGCGGCCGAGCGCGGGCTCACGCTGGTCGAGGACGCCGCCCACGCGATCGCCGCCGAATATCATGGGCGGCGGATCGGCTCGTTCCCGTGGCTGGCTGCGTTTTCGTTCTACGCCACCAAGAACCTCGCCACCGGCGAAGGCGGCGCGCTGGTGGTGCCCGACCAGGCGACCGAGGACCGTCTGAGAGTGCTGGGCCTGCACGGGATGAGCAAGAATGCGTGGACCCGCTACACGAAGGCGGGCCAGTGGCGCTACGACATCCTGGAGCCGGGCTACAAGTACAACATGACCGACGTCCAGGCGGCCCTGGGGCTGGTGCAATTAAGCCGCCTGCCGGCCCTGCAGGCGCGGCGGGCGGCCATTGCCGAGCGAATGAACCGCGCCTTCGCCGCCGACCCGGCGCTCACGATTCCTTGCGTGGCGCCCGGCGTGGCGCACGCGTGGCATCTCTACCCGCTGCGCCTCGTGCGGGGAGCCCTTTCCATCGAGCGCGATGCGTTCATCGAGAAGCTCACCGCTCTGAACATTGGCACGGCCGTGCACTTTATCCCCATCAGCCACATGACCTACTACCGGGAGCGGTTTGGCTGGCGCCCTGGCATGTTTTCTCAGGCCGACGCCTACTTTGAGGGCGAAATCTCGCTGCCGCTGTATCCCAGCATGACGGACGACGATGTGGACGACGTCATCGAGGCTGTGCTGGCGGTGTCGCGGGCGCACCGCGCTTGAAGGGAGGCCCGAACCCCAGGAATCTGCCACAACGAGCGGGGCGAGGACGGCCCGCAGCCGCACGGGACCACCGGTGATGGTCGCCTCGAGATCTTCACCTCCGGCCCGTGTTTGGCGTGACTAGTGGACCCGGCGCAGTGCCGTGCCACCGGGGTTATGGACAAACGCGTCCTCCGCCAGGTCCCGGCGGCGGCTTTTCAGGAGCCCGCTTCGGTGCGCCGCACGGACTGCCTCGTACCGAGAGTTCACGTCAAGTTTGCGAAAAATATTTTCCAGATGGCGCTTTACGGTATATGGAGAAATCACCAGGGTTTGTGCGATCGCGTCGTTGGTCAAGTCTCGGTCCAGCAACTGCAGGACCTCTCGCTCACGGGGGCTCAATCCCTCTGCGAGGACCGAGGCGACAGGGCGGTCGGCGAGTCCCGCATCGACCAGAGGGAGTTGGCCCACAAACTCCATGGGCAACACGGCAATCTGCGCTTCGTGGTGCACGTCGCCGACCGCCGTGCTCAGCAGAGAAAGCAGGAGGCGGCTCGGCAGCGGCATCGCCGCGACGACATCGACCTGGAGGCGCAGGGCACAGTCCAGCAATGTCGGTGAAGGCTCCACGAGCAAGGCGAACAACGCCGGATGATGCGCACGCCGAATGGCGTGCAGGGATTCCACCTTCACTAAGTCGGCCTCGGTTTGAGTGACCACCACCACCGCGTCGGCGCTGGAGGCAATGAGGTTCAGATCCCCGTTCGGGGCGGCCGCGATGGGCGGGAGGGATCTGTCCGCCTCCGACAGCCACGAGGCCAGCATCAGGCACATCCCGGGAGACCCTCCGGTTACGATCACGCGACGGATAGTCGGACTCCGAAGCGACATCGCGTGTGACCTCCCTCGAGCGAAGCCGATCAAAGCGCCTCCAAGAACTACTCCGACACAGCGGGGCCACGGCTATTCGCGACGCAGACCGGCTATCCCTGCAAAAAAAAACGTTGGTCGCCGAAAAGATGGACCGCCAGACCCATTGATTATGGGCCCGCCGGTCCATCTCCGCCACCGAAGCACCGATGGCCCCGGCCGTTCGCCCGGAGCGTCGGCAGGCGCTCTTGTGCGGGCAAGAGGTGCCGGGTCGCTGGACTCCTCCGCCGCGCGCCCCACCGCCATGACCCGGCTGGCCCATGCTCGACGCAGGAAAATGGCGCTCCGGGGTGATATCGGCCCCCGCCACGCCCCCGTACAGTGCGGGTGATCGCGCGGCATGGCCAACCGGCCCCCATCGTCACTCGGGCTCAGGAGGGTCAAGCCAGCGATTGGCGCACGGGACAAAGCGCCCGCGCGCCGAGACCTGCGGAACGGAACACGTATCGAAGCGATAGACAGCGATAGATAAGGAGGCAATCCGATGCGTCTCTTACGCTCAAAAACCGCGACCGTGATGGCCCCTATCGCCTTGACCCTGCTGTTGGGTGGATCGGCGTACGCATTCATGGCATCCAATGTCGTGAATCAATCCAGCGCCGGGGAGGGGGCCGGGGTCATCACCGGTTACTCCGTCAGCAACATTCAGTATACGCTGACGGGTCAGCCGGGTGATCCGGACAACCTCGCCAATGTGACCTTCACGCTGACGCCGGCGCCCGGCGGGCAACCGGCCGACGCCGTGGCGGTGTGGTTTGACAACAACCAAGCCAACGTGGCCTCGTCGGCTCTCCACACATGCAGCTTGATGCCCGGCCCTGGCCCTGGTCCTGGCCCTGGTCCTGGCCCTGGCCCTGGCCCGGGTTCAACAACCTGGCAGTGCACCATCGGATGGAGTCAGGAGGCCGGCCCGGCACCCATCTCGACGGTGCTTAGCATCGCCGCATCGCACTGACGACAGCACAGGAGGAGGGTGCCTGCCGACCCTCCTCCACTTTACCACCAACAGTCGGCTTGAGGCGAGGGGGCGGTACCGTGACCGGGCCGTGGAAATCCGTGCGGTGGGTCCTGGGACTGCTGTTGGCTGCGGCCGTGTGGGCGCAGCTGGCTCCCCCCATGTGGGGCGGGCAGACCACGTTCTTGGTGGTCACCGGCACGAGCATGTTGCCGCGCTTCCATGCGGGAGAACTGGTGGCGGTGCAGTCTGCGACCCAGTATCCCGTCGGAGCCATCGCCGCCTACCGGTACCCGGCTCTGCACAGCGTGTTCTTCCACAAGATCGTAGCGGAGCACGGCGACCGCTACACATTCCGGGGGATCAACAATGCCTACCCAGATCCCTTTCACCCGAAAGCCTCCGAGATTTTGGGCAGTCTTTCGTTTGCCGTTCCGAGCGTGGGGGCGTGGCTGGCCTTTTGGCGGGAGCCCCTTCACGCGGCGCTCCTGGTGGCCGCCGTATCGCTTGTGAGCCTGACGTGGTCAGGTCGGAAGAGGAGGAGCAAACCGATGCGCAGGACCAGAGAGGGACCCCCCGCGCAAGCCCCGAGCCCACGATTGCTCAGCACGGTGGCCGGAGGGCTGTCGGGATTGGCCGTCGTGGCCGCCGCGGTGGCCGCGTGGGCCTATATCGCCCCCCCCCGCGGTCGCGAGGCCGCAGGTCATCTCCTATGCGCAGGATGGCCATTTTGGCTACCAGGCCACCGTGCCCAAGAGTGTGCTGTACCCCGAGGGACGGGTGACCCCCGGCAATCCCGTGGCCTATCCCCCGGCCAAGACGGTCCAGGTGACCTTCACCTATCGCCTGCAGGTGCCCGGCGGGAAGAGCCTCGGCGGCACGGCGGGGCTGACCACGACTCTGGTGAGCACGAGTGGATGGAGTCAGCGGCTCCCCGGGCAGCCCTCGGTGACCTTTCACGGGTCGACGGTGTCTCTGACGCAGTCGATCGACGTGGCCCAACTGTTTAGCACTATCGAGCAAGTCAGCGCGATGACACACGATTCATCCGACACCTACGAAGTGGTCGCGACCGCTTCGGTCCACGCGGTGGGGATGGTGGGCTCCCACTCCATCCTGGCGTCGGACGCCCCGAGCTTGACGTATGTCGTGCAGCCAACCTGGCTGCAACTGGCAAAGCCCACAACCTCCAGCCTTTCGGCGTATCTCAATCCCGTGCACCGCGGCTCGATCACGGCGGCCTCGGTGGGCCCCAATGCCCTCGCCGCCTTTGGGGGTCAGATTCCCGTGTCGACCGCCCGTCTGTTCGGCCCGGCGCTGTTGCTTCTGCTGGGGGTGGGGCTCGTCATCGTTCTCCGGGTCCAGCAGCGGGCCGAGCGAGCCATGGCCGAGCCGACCCGCATCGCGCGGCAGTACGCCAGCCTCTTGATTTCCGTGGACGCCCTGCCCTTTTCCCCATCCAGTCGGAGCATTCGGGTTGGGTCCATGGAGGGCTTGGTGCGCCTAGCCGACCAGTACGAGCGGATCATTCTGCATGCCGTGGGAGAGGGCGGTTGCCACATCTACCTGCTGGAAAACGCCGGGGAGAGCTACTACTTCTCGGCGCAGGAAAACACCGAGGCCAGCACGGCCAGCCGCGATGATTACACCGTGGGTCGAGAGGTGGTGACCCCCCCATGACGGAGGGGCGGCCCCCCGGTCCCGCCGCGCATCAGGCGGCGCTGGCCGTGATGAGCGAGGTGCTGCGGGCAAGAAACCTGCCGCACCGCTTCCAGCCGCTGTGGCAGGTGCCCAGCGGCCAGCTGCTTGGGTTCGAGGCGCTGGCCCGGCCCCCCGGCGCCTTGCGGCCCGACCAACTTTGGGGCACGGCCGAGTCCACCCCCTGGGGGGTCGAGCTGGATCTGCTGTCCTTGGAGACGGCCCTGCGTGACGGGGCCGCGCTTCCCGGCCGCCTGTTCGTCAATGTGTCGGCCCGATTCCTGGAGGCTCGCTGCGGTGACCGCGAGCGCGCGAGGCAGCTCCTGGCGCGCTACCGGCCCCAGCTCGACACGGTGGTGTTCGAGGTCACCGAGACCAAAGTCAGCGATCCGGTCCTGGCCAGTGCCGGGGCCAGATACTGGCAGGAGCAAGGGGTGCTGCTCGCGGTCGACGATGCGGGCGCCGGCGACAGCGTCCCAGAGAGAGTGGCTCTTCTGCGCCCGAGCTTCATCAAGGTGGACCAGCGGCTGACGCGAGCGTGGCTGGACGGTCGCCCGGGTCCGTTGCTTCAGTGGCGGGAGTGGGCCCAGCGCATCGGCGCCCCCTTGATTATCGAGGGGGTGGAGGGTCCGGAGGTGCTGGCGGCCCTTGACCTGCTGGGGGAATTTGCGGTGCAGGGATTTGGCTTTGGCCGGCCGGCGCCCGCCGACCACTGGACACCCGGGCAGATTCGGGCGCATGCCCCCGTCGGCCAGAGTCCCGCGCCCCCCGCTCCGGCTGAGGCCGAGCCGAACGTCCGCCCGAGCGCCGGGGCCGCCGCCGCTTGGCGGCGCCACCGCCAATGGCTGATGGAGCGAATTTTGGCTGGTGCGCGCTGCGTGGTGATCTTTGGCGTCGTGGTCGGGTACCTGTTGCAGCATCCGGGTAGCTCCACGCTCACGCTCTGGGCGGTGGGCGCCGCGGGCCTGCTGTGGAGCCTCGGGGGGGGACTGCTAGCCCTGCAGCCCTTTGTCTCCGCGAGGAGGGCCTACCTGGAGTCGGCGCTGGACTTTCTCTGGACCACGGCGTGGATCGCACTGACGGGTGGGGCGGCGAGCCCCTATTTGCCGCTGCTTTTGTGGCAACTACTGCTGGCGGCGCTGCGCTTGCCGCTCGGCCCCGCCATAGTGGCCGGCGTGGCCTATACCGCCGTGTACGTGGGTTGGGCGGGCGCTCCCCGTGCTTCGCTGACCGATAGCTTTCTGCTGACCGTGGGCGCAGCCGTTTGGTGGAATGGGTTTGACCGAATCCATCCGCGACATGTTCGGGATGATCTCACCGGGTATTTCAGCTACAGGTATAGCCTCTTCCTCCTGCAGCGGTCCCGGCGATCCAATGGGCGGGTCGGACTGGTGGTGTTTGAGGTTGATAACCTCGGAAGGCTGCATGATCGCTTCGGGGGCGGCATGGACGTCGTGCTGGAGCAGGTGGCCGCGCTGGCGAGCCAAGCCTTTGCGTCACGCTCCGTGCTGGTTCGGTACGGATTGGAAACCTTTCTGGCCTTCTGCCCAGCGTCGACCCTTGAGGGGCTGGATCGGGAGGCGGTGTTGCTCCAAGACAGGGTGGGCGACACGCTGTTTGCCGTACCGGGCGACACCGGATCCCTGCGGGTCACCCTCAACATCGGGGTGGCCCTGGGAGGGCCGGGCGTCGACCCCGACCACCTGGTGCGCAAGGGCCTGGTGGCCATGGGCAAGGCTCGAGGGCGGCCCGACCACCTTTGGAGGGACTCCGCGATCTCGTAGGGAGCCTGCCCGGCGAGTGCGGATGGACGCCACGAGAATCCGCCGGGGAAGGGAGACGCCGCGCCCAGCTTCGCCCGTGGCGCTCATGGGCGGCTGCACTCGCGCGGCTCCCGAATCCTGGCTCGGTGCCATTGCCGACTGGCGCCAAACTGCGCACAATGGGTTCCGGGGCCGGAGCGACAACGGGCGACCAGCACGGGAGAAGGGGGCAACACATGCAGCGGGCGGCCAAACGCATGTTGGACGTGTTATTCGCGGTCGTCGGCCTCCTCGCGACGCTGCCGCTTTCGCTGGCCATTGCGCTTTGGATCCGCCGTGACGGGCCGGGGGCCATTTTGTTTCGGCAAGTCCGGGTCGGCCAGCACGGCCGGCCGTTTCGCCTCATCAAGTTTCGCACTATGGTGCCGGATGCCGAGCGGCGGTGGCAGGCGCCCCACACGCAGGCGGCGCTCGCCACGTATCGGTTCCAGGATGAAGGCGACGATCGCATCACGCGATCGGGCCGATGGCTCAGGCGCACCTCGCTGGATGAACTACCCAACCTGTGGAACGTGTTGGTGGGCGACATGTCGCTGGTGGGTCCGCGGCCGGAAGTGCCGGAGATCGTGGCGCTTTATGACGCGGAAATGCGGCAGCGCCTGGCTGTCAAGCCCGGCATCACCGGGCTGGCGCAGGTGTCGGGCCGCGGGGCCCTCTCCACGCTGGATGCGATTCGCTTCGACCTCGAATACTGCCGGCGTTGGTCTCTCGGTCGGGACCTCGGCATCCTGTGTCGCACGGTGGGCACCGTGGCCCGCCGTGACGGGGCCATGTGACCGAGTCGAACCCATGAGACGCGGCAAGGCCTTGTCATAGTTGCGGAAACGGTTGATCGGCGTCGGTCGAGACGGAATGGGACGCGTTGATGGAGCGGGCGGCCGCGGCCTGGATGGTGCGGGCGCGACCAGTGGATCGGGTGGAGCCGGGCCCAGCAAGGGGCGCGGCTGAAGTTCGTGGTGAATCATGCCCGGTTCTTGATTCTCCCCGAATGCACGTGCCGCATTGGGCCTCCAAGGCGCTGGCCTCGACCACCCAGCGCCTTAGCGTGGACTGGGAGGCGGTCTACGGGCACCCGACCGGGTGGCGGAAACCTTCGTGGATCCTACCCGGTTCCGCGGGACGAATTATCGGGCGGCGGGATGGGAGTCCCTCGGCGTGACGCGCGGCTTCGCGTGCCAGCATCGTTGCTATGTCGCGCACGGCCAGCCCAAACAGGTTTGGGCCCGCCCCCTGGGCCCCGACGGCGCGGCGCCCGCTTGGGGACGCTCCCAGACCCGCGGCATCGGCGCGGGATCCGCCACCGCCTGGCCCAGGTCCTGCTGCTCGCGTTGGCGGCCGTGTTAGCCGGGCAACGCCATGATGTGGCGATCAGCGATGGGATTCATGACCTCCCCCGCGGTGCGTCGCCGGTTCGGGTGTCCGCGCTGGGGGGACCCCTATAAGGTACCGAGCGATCCCACCCTGTGCCGCGTCTTGCAGCAGGTCGATCCGGACACCGTCGATGCCGTGTTCCGCGCCTGGTTAGACACCGAAACGCGCCGGGTGGGGGACGCCCTCGCCCTCGATGGGAAAAGTCGGCGGGGCTCGGCCCACGGGGCGCGGACGCGCCCCGTCCCTCGCTTGGCCGGGAGGGTCCATCGCACGGGCCAGGTCCTTGGCCCAGGGGACGTCGACGGGAAAACCAATGAGATTCCCAGGTTCCGCGACTTGTTGGCCCCCCGGGACATCACCGGGCACATTGTCACCCCCGACGCGCTCCCTACCCAAACCGCCACGGCCCGGTTCCTCGTGGAGGAGAAACCGGCGCATGAGGTGATGGAGGTCAAAGGCAATCAACCCCACGTCCAAGACGCCGGCGCGGCCCTCGCCCTCGAGGAGTTTTCCCCCTCCGGTCCAAACGGTCGACCGACGCCCCGGGCGGATCGCAACCCGCCCGGGGCGCATGACGACCGCCCTGAATGACTATTTGGCGTGGCCGCCCTTAGGCCACGTGTTTCGGATTGACCGCCGGGTGACGGCGTGGGACGGATTCCACCCTCGCGCCCGCCGCGGCCAGCGCGACCCAAATCGGGGCGTGGGTCCGCGGGCTTGGGACATCGCACTTCAGTTGCACTGGGAGCGCGACGGGGTGTACGACGAGGACCGCTCGCCGATCCGGACGGGGCATGCCCCCGGGTCATGGCGAGCGGGCGCCCCACCGCGCGGAGCCTCCTCCACCGCTCGCACATCCCCCATCTGCCACGGGCGGTGAACTACCGCCATCGCCACCCGGACCCTGTAGCGGACGCGCTCCTCGCGTCTAGCGCGGTCCGCCCCGGCCATCCCCGTCACCGCCCCGGGCTCCGGCCGGGGTCGTCCCCTGCCGCCTGATGGCCCGCAGCCGGCCCCGTGCCGGTCGCGCGCGGCACGCCGCCAGCCGCTCCTTTTCGCTTCGTGCAGCACTTCACGTCGTCGTCTCCGCGGCACACCGGCTGGGACCTTGACGTTACCGTGTGGGATGCGGCGGCTTCTTTGACTTCCGCCCGCTTCGTCGGTTACACTCCGTTAGATTGAGCGATCCGGCCGAAGCCCGCTTTTTACACCATGACTCGGACATGTTTCCGGTATTGCGAGCGGAGGATCGCTGTTGCTCGTGAACATCCGGGATTGCGTGGCCTGATTTGACTGCGTGCGGATGTGTCCGAGGGAAATTTGCACGCGTCGCCCATGCAGGCTTGAGGTCCGCGCGTGTTAGCCAGCTTAAGCGGACAATCTCGTCCGAGGCTCTGATACTCGCCTCTCAGCGGCTGGATGAGCAGGACGCTCTGGGGAGCTGGATATGCTTTGGAAGTGGACTGACGCGGACGATGAGGAATGGATGCAGCGTTCCGTAGGTCTTGAGGCCTTGTACCGGGCGTGGGTCGAGATGGCGGTGCCTATTGCCGTCGAAAATCCATCCGTGCGCGCCGTGCTTCCCCCCGGTGACCCGGAGGCCTGGTTTCGTGCGCACTTGCTGAAGCACCTCCCGGCCTTTCAGAGCTCCCCCTTGGACCCCGAGACACGGAATGCGGCACGCCAGATTGGCTTCGCCCACATCCAGGCCGAGGTGTTGCCGTCGTGGTTCGTGGGCCTCTATAATCTGATGTTTGCCGCCTATCACGAGAGAGCCACTGACCCGTCGGCTCCCTGCCCACCCCTGTCGCTGATCCGCCAGCGCTGGCTGCAGGATGTGGAGACGACGCTGGATACCTACGCCGTCGCTATGCATGCGCAGTTCTTGCGCCTCAGCGACTTGGCGTTCACCGATCCACTCACGGGATTGCTGAACCGCCGCGGATTGTGGCAGCGTGTTACCCGAGACATTGGCTCGGGGACAGCCGGGGGCTTGTTTGTGCTCATGGACCTTGATCGGTTCAAGTCGCTGAACGACGAGCACGGGCATCCCGCTGGAGATGTCGCGTTGCAGCAGTTTGCCTCCGTGATGCAGTCGCTGGCCCGTGCAGACGATGCCGTGGCTCGCCTGGGCGGCGATGAATTTTGCTGGTGGGTGACGGGCGTCGCGCACAGTGGGGCATTCGAAGCCCGCCTGCGCCAGCTATCGGAGCGCGTCACCCGTGATCATCTGCGATTTTCCGCCGGGCTCGCCCTCTGTCCTCGCCATGGCCGAACGGTTGACGCGCTGTATCACGCCGCCGATGTGGCGCTGTACCGAGCCAAGGCAGGCGGTGGGCGGGCCTGGGCCGTCTCCGAGGGTGGGCTCGTGCACCTGCTTTAAGAGGGGGTTTCAACCGGGTGCGGCCAGCTGGCGGGCGGAGCGCGGAGACGCGCGCTGTTATTGGGGATGAAACGGGCGAGACGCTGGCCTGGCGGCGGAAAAGACTAGACGGCGAAACCGACCCCCTCCCGGTAGCCCGACGTTGACCTGAGCGTGCTCAAGTAGCCGGCGTATAGGCGGGCGTTGGCCAGTCGCCACCCGGCGGCGGCGATGGTTTATGCCATGCCCGGGAGGCGGAGACTTCCGGTCCGCGGGCCCTCCTCGCTATCCTGAGCGGCGCCGGCCGCAGACCAGCGAGCAGACCAGACTGCCGGCGCGGCGTTGGCGGCGGGCGTGCTAAAATACTCGCGCATGGCAAGTGGAGCGCCGGTTCCGCCGGAACGGCCGGCGGCAGGAGGGCTGACTGTGGCCGACGGGCAACGCCCGACAATGCTGTTGCTCACGCAATACTATCCCCCTGAGCCCGGTGCGGCGTCGATTCGCCTGCAGGCGATGGCCCGGCAGCTGGTGGCCCGTGGCTGGACCGTGAAAGTGGTTGCGGCCTTTCCTCACCATTTGGGGCAGCACAATCCTCGATATGCCCGCCGGCTGTTTGCCCACGAAGACGATGGCCCGGTGTCGGTGCTGCGCACGTGGATCTGGGCCGTGCGGGTGGGCCGCATCCGGCGGCGCCTCCTGAATTATTTCTCGTTCGTGGCCACGAGTTTTATGGGATTGTGGCGCCAGGGGCGGGCGGACTTTCTGCTGGTGGAGTCGCCCCCGCTGTTTTTGGGCATCACGGCCTATGTGTACTCGCGCATTCGGCGCATCCCCTATATTCTCTCAGTCTCGGACCTGTGGCCCGAGTCGGCCGTCGCGCTGGGGTTGGTCACCAATCCGTGGGTGATTGGCGCAACCCGGCGGCTGGAGATGTTCCTGTACCACCACGCGTACCGCATTTCCGCCGTCACTGAAGGGATTGCCGACACCGTTCGGAACACAGCGGCCCTGCCGCCCGAGCGCCTGCTGTTTGCGCCCAACGGGGTGGACGTCGCGGGTTTTGCCAATACGCACCCCGACCCCGGCCTCGTGAGTGAGCTTAAGCTCACCGGCCAGCGCGTGTTTCTGTATCCGGGCACGCTGGGCTACGCCCAGGGCCTGGGCATCATTCTCGACGCGGCAGATCATCTGCGGTCCCGCACCGACATCACGTTCCTACTGGTGGGCGACGGACCGGTGCGGGCGGCGCTGATGGAAGAAGCGGCGCGCCGCGGGTTGGACCGGGTGCGGTTCGTGGATCTCCAGCCTCAGAGCCGCATGCCCGCGTACTACGCCTTGGCTCGCGCCGTGGTGGTGCCGCTCAAGAACCACCGCCTGTTTCGCGGAGCGCGCCCGTCCAAAGCGTTCCCGGCGTGGGCGGCGGCCCGCCCGGTGATTTTCTGCGGTGAGGGCGAGATGGCGCGCGTGGTGGCCGCATCGGCCAGCGGTGTGACCGTGCCGCCGGAGGACGGGGTGGCGTTGGCGGCGGCGGTGGCCCGCTACGCGGATTTGCCCGACGAGGTCTGGGAACGGCTGGGTCAGTCGGGGCGGCACTTCGTGGAGCAGCACTACACGTGGGAGCGCATCATGCAGCGGTGGACCGAGGGGCTGGCTTCCTCGTGAGTCCCCCCCGCATCCTGTTGCTCGGCCACTACCCCCTGGAGAATCGCGACCGGGCGCCAGTGGTGCGCACGTGGGCGATGGCAGAGGCGCTGGCGCGCTGTGCGTCGGTCACGGCGATCTCGGGGACCCGATCGCAGCGCGCGGCATGGATCCGGGCGTTTCTGGCCGGGGGGCTCCTTGGACAGGTGGACGGCGTGTACCTGGAGGCTGGCACGTCGACCATGACGCTGGACGACCACGCCCTGTTGGCAGCGATTCATCGGCGCGGGCTGCCGCTGGGCATCTATATCCGCGACGCGTATCAGCGCTTCCCGGACCTGTATCCCCCGAAGAGCCCGAAGGAATGGGCGATGGCGCGGGCCTATGCGCTCACGACGTGGCGCTACCGACGACTCGCCGCCGTGCTGTTTTTCCCCACCGACGGGCTGGCCGATCTTTTTCCCCACCCTCACCGCGAGCTTTTGCCGCCCGCCGGCACCCCGGCGGCGGTGCCGGCGGGCGCCCGGCGCCATCCGCATCGGGTGGTGTATGTGGGGGCCAACGGGCCCTACGACGGCGTAGACATCGCGGTGGCCGCCATGGAGGCCGTGGCGCGGCAGCACCCCGACGCCGAATTGGTGCTGATCACCCGGCCGCAGGAAGCGCCGCGGGATCTGCCCCCGGTGTGCCGCGCCGTGACGGCGGCCGGGGACGCGCTCCACCCCTGGCTCTGGAGTAGCTCGCTGGCGGTGGTGCCGCGCCGGGATACGGCCTACACGCGGCTCGCGCTCCCGATCAAGGTGTTTGACTATCTGTCGCATGGTTTGCCCGTGGTTGCCACCGGGCCGTCGGAAACGTCCACGCTCGTGGCGTCGGCGGGCGTCGGACTTCCCGTGTTGCCAGATCCGGCGAGTCTGGCTGAGGCCATTCTCTCGCTCTGGGCGCAACCCGAGCGCCTGGCCGCCATGGGCGCGGCCGCCCTTCGCCTCGTGGCCGAGCAGCACAATTGGGACGCGCGCGCTCGGCAGGTGCTCTCGGCGCTTGGCTTCGACTGAGCCGCGACGGGGCCTGCCCGAGCTCGCAGCCATGCGAGCGAGGCGGTGAGTCGTCCGCGGCGCCCGCGCCCCCCAACCAGGAGGTTTAGCGTGCGCGGAAGTCCTCCCAGGTCTCCCGGAGTCCATCACGGAGTGCCACGGTCGGGTGAAACCCCCAGCTTTCGAGATGCGCGGTGTCAAAGACGCTGGCAAAGATGTCACCGGGGCGCGGAGCCGCCGACTCCCATTCTAGCGGACGGTGGGCAATGGTCGCCAGGACCGCCCCCAGCTCGTTCACGGTGGTACCGACACCGGTTCCCACATTGAAAAGCTGCACCGCAGCATCCGGCCCGTCCGGTACCCTGTCGCTGAGATGGTGCAGCAGCGCCGCCGCGACGTCGCGCACGTGAATGTAGTCCCGCACCTGCTCCCCCGAGCCTTCCCGCACCAGCGGGGCGCTGGCCCGGAGCCGCTCGCAGAAGCGAGCGACCACGCCCCCTTCGCCACTACTGTTCTGTCCCGGACCGTAGACGTTGGCCGGACGAAAAATCACCAGCGCGAGCCCCCGGGTGTCGGCAAATCGGCGGCACCACGCTTCGCCCGCCCACTTGGACCAGCCATAAAACGACTGGGGGGCCGGCGGCGCCGATTCGCGGAGCGGCAGATGCGGACCGGGGTCGCCATAGACGGCGGCCGACGAGACGAAGCGAAATTGGCGGGCCTGCACCGCCTGCGCCAGCTCGAGGGCTCCGGCGGTGCCGGCCAGGTTGTCTTCCGCCATGGCCAGGGGGGCGCGCTCTCCGTGGGGCACCGAGGCGTCGGCGGCTAGGTGGATCACCACATCGGCCTGGCCAATGCGCGGCGCAATGCGCTCCGGGTGGCGGACGTCGTCCGCCACCAGTTCCACGCCGGGGGGCAGTACCCCGGACGGCCCGTGCGCCAGTCGGTCCACCACCACGACCTCGTGTTCCAGAGAGCGGGCGGCACGCACCACGTGCGTGCCAACAAAGCCCGCGCCGCCCGTGACAACCAGCTTCACGCGGAGGTCCGCATCCGAAATTCCGCAATGGTGCGCCGAAGTCCGTCGCGGAGCGACACCTTGGGCTCCCAGCCCAGCAGATGGCGTGCGCGCGCAATGTCCGGGCGGCGATGGGTGGGGTCGTCCGAAGGGAGCGGCTTGCCGACGGTCGTGAGCGGAACCCCCGCCACATCCGCCACAATCTGGGCAAACTCAAGAATCGTGTGCTCCTCGGGGTTGCCGATGTTAAAAACCATTCCCCCGAGGTCGGGCCGGGTCGCCGCGCGATAGATGCCATCCACTTCGTCCGACACGTAGCAGAAGCTGCGCGTCTGCCGCCCGTCCCCGTACACGGTGAGCGGCTCGCCCGCCAGGGCCTGCGAAATAAAGTTTGGGACGACGCGCCCATCCTCCGTCTGCATGCGCGGGCCGTAGCAGTTGAAGAAGCGGAGGATGCGAACGTCCAGCCCGTGGCGCCGATGCCACTCCATGGTGAGGGCTTCGGAAAACCGCTTGCCCTCGTCGTAGCAGGCGCGCTCGCCGATGGGGTTGACGCGCCCCCAGTAGGATTCCGACTGCGGAGACATCTCCGGGTCGCCGTAAACTTCGGACGTAGACGCCAGCACAAAGCGGGCGCCCAGCTCCTGGGCGAGGCGGAGCCCGTGCAGCGCGCCGAGCGCGTTCGCGGTCAGCGTTTCCAGCGAGAGCCGCCGATAATGCACGGGGCTTGCCGGGGACGCCATCTGATAGACCGTAGCCGCATCGGCAATCCCGAGGCTCGCGGCTGTAAACGGCTCGCTGACGTCCCGATCAAGAATGCGCACCCGGTCCGGGTGCGCAAGGTGGTTCGCCAGGTTCGTGCGGGATCCCGTGCAAAAGTTGTCCAACACGACGGCGTTTTGTCCCTCGGCCACCAGTCGGTCCACCAAATGGCTGGCCATGAATCCGGCGCCGCCGAGGATCACTGCGGTATCCGGCATGCGAGGTCCCCCCTGTCGCCAGTATCGTCGGCATTATAGCAGGTTGGGCCACCCGGGCCGGGCGGCCGCCGCGAGGCGAAAAGGTGGCCAAGACGCGGGACGCTCATTGTGCGGGTGCGGTTCCAGGCCGATAGATCCTACTCCACAGAATGTATCCGGAACCGGGCTCTTCATCCGAGCGCACGGGTGTGCTTCTCAAGCATGGCGCGCAAAAGCCACACCTCGCCGCCACCACTAAATCCTTGGTCGTGGCGGGGCGTCTAGTAGAGCCATTCCTAACTAGCATCCGGTGGTGGATCTGGTGGATCCGCGGACTCCAGGCGCCACTTCTTCCGAAACGGGACCGGGTCCTGGTTCACCCCGTCCAGGTATTGCTGGAGGCGGGTTTCGAGTTCCTCCGCGGACTCCACGCGGATCCCCCGCAGACACGGCTTCGCCAGTTTGGCGAAAAACATCTTGATGAGATTCAGCCAGGAGGCGTGCACCGGGGTGAACACGAAGGCGAACCGATGGGGCTGGGAGGCCCAGTAGCGCCGGGTCTCCTGGGAGATGGGGGCGGAATGGTGGTCGAGCACCACCTGCATCGTGACCTGAGCGTCGTACTGCGCGTCCAGCGCTGGTAACCACTCCACGAACTCGCCGCGTGCGGGTCCCCAGGCGTGGGGACTCGTCATCCCGCTCCCCCGTGCCCGGGTCGGGGCGGCGGGAGGTCCGGGGCAACGGCCCGCAGGGCTTGAATCCCCGGCTGTTCGTCGTACGACCAGCGCACCGTGGGCCGGTGGTCCACGGGGTCGAACGCAAACGTCACCGGCTGATACACGGGCAGGACCTGCGCCATCTGGTCGTCCAAGTGCGGGTCCTTGCGTTGGAGGTCGTACGGCACCCGATGCGGGTGCAAGCCCTGTGCGGCCAACAGCTTCGAGAGGGTCCCCTGCTGGATCTGCCCCGCACTGGGATGGCCGGCCGCTGCGGCGTGTTCGCGCACGTAGCGGGCGAGCAGGCCTTGGGTCCAGAACTCGGAGGCCCAGCCCAGATCCTTGGGTTGCTGACACGCCAGGCTCACGATCCACGCCCGGGCCGCCGCGGTAATGCGGGGCGGGCGTCCCGCCCGGGGCAAATCCTCGAGCGCCCGGCGGGGCCCCAGGGCCAACGCCTTCTTGACACACCGCATCACCGTTGGCAGGGGCACACCGAGGTCACGAGCAATCGCGGGACCACTGGCGCCGGCGACATACGCCGTGAGAATCCGGGCGCGCGTCACGGTCCGGACGGGAGCGGTCCGGGAACGGACCAACCGGTCCAGGTACATGCTATCGGCCTCGCTGACGTGGCGACGGTGTTCACGCCCGCCACGACCGAGACGCGCTCGTTTGGCACGCTGACCGACGACCTGCTGGCGTTGGCGGACTGGCTGACGGCGGCGGGCGTCACGCACGTGGCCATGGAAGCCACGGGGGTGTACGGGAAGCCCATTTACAACGTGCTGGAGCAATTCGCGTTCGCGGCCGTGCTGGTGGTGAACCCCCAGCAGATCCGCGGGATGCCGGGGCGGAAGACCGATGTCCAGGACAGCCAGTGGATCGCGTCGCTGTTGAAGGTGGGCGTCCTGAAGGGGAGCTACATCCCGGCCCGCCCGCAGCGGGAGCTGCGCGAGCTGGTGCGCTACCGCAAGAGCCTCATTCAGGCCCACACGAGCGAGGTCAACCGCATCCAGAAGGGGCGGGAAGGCGCCAACATCAAGCTGAGCCCCCTGGTGAGCGATGTGCTGGGCCAGTCCGGGACGCGGATCCTGCAAGCCCTGGCCGACGGGGAAACCGACCCCGAGCGGTTGGTGACGTTGGTGGACCGCCGAGTGCGGGCCGACCGAGCCGCCTGGACGCGGGCGCTCCGCGGCCTCGTGGGCGCCCACCAACAGTTTCTCCTGGGCTGGCAACTCCAGCATCTGACGTTTCTCGAGACCGAAGTCGCGGCGCTCAGCCGAGAAATCGCCCAGCGCCTCGCCAATGTTGAGGACGCCCTCACCCGCCTGGCAACCATTCCGGGGGTGGGGCGTCGGGTCGCCGAGACCATTGTCGCCGAATGTGGCACGGACAGGCAACGGTTTCCGTCCGCCCCGCAGTTTGTCTCGTGGGCGGGGTTGAGTCCCGGCCAGCGCCAGAGTGGCGGCCACGCGCACGCGGCCCCCGTCCGCAAGGGGAGTAAGACGCTCCGCCCCGTCGTGGGGGAAGCCGGCCAGGCGGCGGGACGGACGCGGACGTATCTCGGGGCCGTGTATCACCGCTTGGCCGGGCGCCGGGGCCAGCCACGGGCGGCGGTGGCGACGGGGCGCCACCTTCTGGTGGTGGCCTACCACAGTCTCCGGACCCCGGACACGGTCTACCAGGACCTCGGCGCGGACTCCTGCGACCAGCGGGACCGCGCGGCGGTGGTGCGGCGGGAAACGCGGCGCCTCGAGGCGTTGGGGTACGACGTGACCCTCGCACCCCGGGTCCCGGCGGCCGGCTGACCGCGCCGCCAGTCGCCGCTACCGGTTGTGTATCGGAGATCGGGACCCCACTAGCGGTAGTACGTCCCACCTATTTTTCAAGGGAGGGGCGAGGCGGTCCCACGCGGCGGTCGTGCGCGGTTCCTCCTCGCTTCGTGCAGCACTTCACGTGGTCGTCTCCGCTGCAAACCGGCTGAGACCTTGACGTTACCGTGCCGCGCTGGTTGACCTCCGTAGCCAGGCTCGGCGCCACGGGTTATAATGAAGCACTTTCGGCCGGGGGGCGAAGTATGTTCAAGGCGGTGACCGATCGCTGGGATGAATTGTCCGTGTTGGTTGACACCGGCATGGCTTACGTGGCTTACCTGCTGGTGGTGCACTTTTATTTTCAGTTCAATCCCCGCCTGGCCACGGTTCAACTCCTCGGTTTTTATTTCAGTTGGTCGCTATTGGTGCTTGGAGCGGCCTGGCTGGGCCTGAAGCTAAATTTTCGCGGCTACAGCCGCCGGTGGAACCAGTTGCCGGCCGAGTTGGCTATGCTGTTGCTGGCCAACGTGGAGCTGGGCGCGGGTGTCGCGGTGCTGGTGTTTGCGCTAAAGGCCACCTGGTTTTCCCGCCTGATTTTCGTCCTGTGGCCCCTCACGGCGCTTGTGCTGCAAAGCATCGTGCATACGGCCACCAAAGTGAGTCTGGCGCGCTTTCGGCGTGCGGGCGCCGACCATCGGCAGCTTGTCCTGATCGGCTATCCGTCGCGGCTGAACGTGTTTCGCGAAACCCTAAATGGCGTGCCCGAAGCCGGGATGGGGGTGGCCGCCCTGGCCCCGGTGCCGCTCGGCGACGACAGCGCAGGCCAGTGGGCGCTCGCGCAGTTGGCCGAGTGGCTGGAGACGCGGGTGGTGGACTCGGTCGTCTTGGCGCTCCCGTTGGATGACCAGGTGCTGCGGGGCGCGGTTCGCTTGGCGGAGGTGCAGGGCAAAGAGGTGCGGCTCCTCCTTGACGAGGTGGGCGCCATGGCCAGCCGCTCTCAGCTTTACAACTTCTATGGGAACTCCGTGCTGGTGGTGAATCCTTCGCCCGCGCACCCCACCGCGCGGTGGGTCATCAAGCGGATGATTGACTTCGTTGGGGCGCTGGTGCTGACCGTGGTGCTGTCACCGCTCTTGGTGGGCATCGCCATCGTGCTGAAGCGGCGCGAACCCCGATGGCCCGTGCTGTTTCGCCAGCGCCGCGTCGGATTGAACGGCCGCGAGTTTTGGTGCTACAAGTTTCGAACGATGGTGCCCGACGCGGAGCGCCAGCAGGATCAGCTTCGACACCTGAACATCATGTCGGGTCCCGTATTCAAGGTGCCGGACGATCCCCGCGTGACGCCAACCGGCCGTGCGTTGCGGCGGCTGTCGCTGGATGAATTGCCGCAGCTTTTCAATGTGCTGGGGGGACAGATGAGCTTGGTGGGCCCGCGTCCCGCGCTTCCGGAAGAAGTGACACAGTACGGTGAACGATCCCGCAAGCGCCTCTCCGTGCGGCCCGGGATCACCGGGCTGTGGCAGGTTTCGGGACGCAACGAGATCCAGGATTTTCAGCAGTGGGTGGCCCTCGACATCGAGTACATCGATCGCTGGTCGCTGCTGCTGGATCTGAAGATTCTCCTGCGCACTATCCCGGTCGTGCTGCAGCAGCGGGGCGCCCACTGATCGGGCCCGCAGATGGAAAACCGATGGGAAACCCAGGGCCTCCTGGGCAGCGACGGTATTACCGCCACGATGTGTTCTTAGCTCGTGCTTGCCTAAAAGTCTTGACCACGGTCTGGAGCGACTCGTGCAGCCCCTCGATGCCTGCGCAATACACGGGACCAGTGTTTCGAATCCGGTGAGCGGCGGGCCGCGCCAGGTCCGGCTGAGGACGCTGAACAGCCGATCCTCGATGTTCCCCTGGCTGGTGCCCGGGGCCAGAGGGCTCACCTGGATGGTCCGTCTCGTGTCCGTGGCCAAGCGTTGGCGTTCCGTCTTCCACAACCGTACCCGGTATCGGTGGTTTCCAGCGCCTTGGGATATTGGGTTCGGCCCCGGTCGGTCCCCCGCCCACGGATGGATGCGACGGTGCATGGGGCGGTGTCGTGGGCGTTGCCCGGGATCACGGGGGGGAGGGCGGGTTGGGCCGCGGCGGTCCGGTTCGCAGTGTAGTGGCATGGCGCATCGGTCGGGATGTTGGGTCCGTCCTTCGAGGGTCTTGCGCGGGGCTTGGAGACCGAGGCCGGCCCCGTGCCGCAGGCGGCCCACGGTGGAGGGATTCACGGGGTGGCCTGGCTGCTGGAGAGCCGCGGCCAACTGGGCGCCACTCTTGCATGTCTACCGCAACGGCGATTCCGGGTCGCCCCGGGTCGTCGGTTCGACCAGGGCGAGCAACGCGTCCCGGAGCGTCGGGTCGTCGACCGTCAAGGCCTTGCGGCCCCCGCCCGGACGCCGTGGGCGCCCTGCGGGCTGGATGGTCCACGTTGGCCGGGCCGCGGCGAATCGCCGCCCAGTCGATCCCGGTGACCTCCGCGACCACCCGATGCCGCCGGTGTAAGCGCCTCGCGTCGGAGGCCGCCGCCAAGCGGCGAGAGGTCGTGGTATTTCCACTCAAAGCCGTTCACCGGGCCCGAATTCCCACGGCGGCCGCGACCATCCGTTAATGCCTCGCGACGAACCCGTTTCAGTCCCAAACTGTCGGGGTCCTCCGGCACCCACCTATCCAATGCCGTTGCCTTCTGGTTAACTATCGTGACGGGACTCGTTAGGGAAGGCCGGTTCCCGTTGGGACAGGATATAGGGCGAGTGCCCAAGTTCCTGGGTTTTGACTGGAGCTGGCCACTAGGGTGGCGCTGGGCACATCCGTTGTTCCCAAAGTGGAGGCAAGAAACTTGTAAACAACTCCTTCAGGGTTACCGGCGGGGCTGGATCCGACGGCGCTTGCAAACAGGTTGCCGGTCTGGTCAAAAGCTATGCCCGGCACCCCACCGCTGATGAGACTGCTCAAGTTGATGGTGGCACGCGGCGTGGTGGTTCGACCGAGCGATGACGCACCGAATTCGTAAATGGAATCGTTGGTGCAGGCCACCCAAAGGTTTCCGTTGGGATCAAACGCAATGTCCAGCGGGGAATCCCCGGAGGGCAATTGAAGGATGTGTAGCGGGGCCGGATGAGACTTGGTCAGAGATGCGGCCGCGAACTCAAGCAAGACCCGATTGTCATAGCTCGCGACCCAGAGATTTCCGTGAGGATCAAACGCCAAGGCGTCGGGCCCATCCAATGGCAGCCCATGGGTCTCATCGGACCAGATGCGAGCTGGCTGAGGATTGGAAGGCAGCCCCGCCGCCAGGTATTCTTCGACCGCCGTCCCACCCGCGATCCACAGATTGCCGTGACTGTCGAACGCTAAGCCCTCGGGAGAAATGACACCGCCAAAGTTGGTAATTTGGGCGACAGGTGCGGCGTTATGAACGACGGATCCTCCGCGATATTCAACAATCCTGGGTGGACTTGCCCCTTCGGCGACCCAGAGATCGCCGTTGGCGTCAAACGCTAGCGCGTCGGGGTCGCCGACACCCGCGGTGATTGTGATGCGAGGGTGGGCGGCGGGTGGTGCCTCGAAGTCGGTAACAGTGTTCGTGTGCAAATCGCTAACCCAAAGGCCAGGTGGGGGAGGAGAAGCACTGGCCGTGGGCGGCTTGGCGGCAGGGCTCTTGGACGAAGGGGTCGAAAAGGCCGAGCAAGCGGTCAAGAGCAACACGCTGGTTAGGAACACCGACAACCGCAACCCACGCACGAGATTCACCATCCTTCCAGAGGTTTGGGCCGTGTTTGCGAGTTAATCGCGTCCGTCGCTGCACCTTCACCAATCTGGGCTGAACCAGAACCACGTTCTCATCTTTCACTCGCAACCCGTCGTGTTAGTCAGGGGCCAGAAACTCGCGAAACGACACCGTCTGACTTGGCAGACAGCGTCTGGCAACGAAAACTGGGACACAACGGTCAAGTGGCCATGATTGGGTCAGCCTTTAGTCTTAAGGAACAGGGCCATTGGATTTAAGTCAAGATCGTGGACAGCCGAAAGTGGGAAGGCATCCCTTAGGGACTCAGGACGGCGGCCGTCTCCTGCGGCGTCCGGCAGCCCAGAGTGCTGTGGAGCCGGTACCGATTGTAGAAGATCTCGATGCACTCAAAGATCGCCGTCCACGAGGACTCGGTGCAGGCGTTATCCCCGCCGTGGCCCATGCGTGGGGTTATGCCGCAGCGGGCCGGGCGGGCGTGGTACGCTGCGGCGGCGTATGGACTTCCGCACGCGGAGGGTAGAGGCCCCCGACCGGCACGAGCTAACGCCGTTACGATCCAGTCCTGCGTCATGCGAGCACGTTGTCCGCCCGGGGTAGGCCGTGGCCGGCATAGGGGGGGACGCCGTGGCGGCGCCCACGCGGGACACCCGCTTGGAGATACCTGTCGCACCTGACACATCTTCGTGACCGAGAAGCGGAAGCGGCAATCGTCAGTGAACGCCAACTTTACTTCTGGCCGTTTGGGCTTCTTAGGATCGCGCACCGCCTGCTCCAAGTCTCGCATTCGCTGGTCGGCGGCGCTGAGATGGCGGTGGCCCAGGAACGGCGCGGCTGGGTGCTGGCGGGTCGCCTCCATCCAGTGATACAGACCGGGTCTTGGGGGGTACGCTGCGCTCCTCGGCGATCACACTGGCAGCTTCGTCTGCCGGGCCCCCATGTCGACGCCTCGGGTCTTAAACTCCGCATCGTACTGTTGCCGTGTCATCGAGCATCACCTCCCTGCGTTGATTGTCGACCGCTCTCCTTTTCGGGTTGTTCCCGATGGGAACCTGTAGCTGCCGGCGTAATGCGGCCTGAAATAGACGGCGCCCGGTGGGCGCGCCCTGCTGGTGTGGGCGTCCGGGGCGCAAGACGCTCACGTCGCGACAGATGGCCGGGCGCCGGGGCGAGCCACGAGTGACCGAACCAGCCTCACGCGAGTTCCCCGTGGACCACCTACCTGACCCGCGGTGCGTCCACGATGCGGTGTCCGTGCTGGGCGCCTAGTGACCGGCTTGCCCGGCCGCCGACAACTCGACCCCTTCGTTGCTGGGTGGTGAGGCTCACTCAGAGGGCGGTCCCGAGCCGCTGTCTCCCCAGACCCTGCGCCGTTGGGTGGCCCCGTACCAGGCGGCGGGGGTTGCCGGCTTGCGGCCCAAGTACCGCTGACTAATTGAGACCAGGCGCTGCGGGTCGAGGCCCAAACGATCAAGCAGGACGCCACCACGATGGGGGGCCCATGCGCCAAAGACCGCGCGGCGCGTGCTGCAGGTGGCCGGGTGGCACGCGTGAGGCGATGAGCCGCGTGGCGTTCCGGACCGCCGCGCGCTATCATCGGCGGCAAGACCGCCGCGGCCGGAGGCGGCCAGCAAGGAGTGAGCGGTTGACCGGGAGAGAGGTGGCCAAGGCCACGGGGCTGGTGGCGGGGATCACGCTGGTGAGCAAGGTCACCGGCTTTGCCCGCACACTGGTGCTGGCGGATGTCTACGGGGCCACGTGCCTGACCGACAGCTACGTTGCTGCCACGGTCTACCCAAGCGTGCTGTTTGCGGGGCTCCGCAGCGCGCTCGCCACCAGCTTCATCCCCCTCTACACGGAAGTGCGCGAGCGGGACGGCCAGACCCAGGCGTTTGCCTTCGCCAACACGGTGCTGACCACGTTATTTTTGGCGCTTCTGGTGTTGCTGGCCGTCGGATTTGCCACGGCGTTGCCGGTGTTGCCGCTGTATGCTCCTGGGTTTGTATCGCGGGCGTGCCTGTCGCGCCCCCAGATCATCCTGACGCTCCAGCTTACGTGGATCATGCTGCCCGCGTTGCTGTTCATTGCGCTGGCCGGGGTGCAGGAAGGCATTCTGCAGGCGGAGCGCCGCTTCGCGGCCCCGGCGGCCGTCGGGATTCCCCAGAACCTGATTCTCATCGCGGCCATTGCCCTCCTGGCCTCGCATTGGTCCATCTTCGCGGCGGCGGTGGGGTCGTTTGTGGGCGGCGCGTCCTATGTGGTGGTGCAGGGGGTCGCGCTGCGCCGCGCTGGCTTTCGGTTCCATCCACGCCTCGACGTCCGGCATCCGGATCTGCGGCGCATGGCGATCATGGTGCTGCCGGTGTTTCTGTCAACCTTCGTGGCGCAGGCGGGGTTCATCGTGGACCGGCTTTTGGCCTCGAGCTTGAAAAGTGGCAGCCTGTCTGACCTGAACTACGCGCTCCTGGTGAACGGCCTCCTGCTCTCCCTGTTTGTCACCGCCCTAGTGACGGTTTTGTATCCCACGCTGTCGCGCTTCACCGCGCGGGGCGACCAGCCCGGGTTCGTTTCGGCCGTGCGTCGCTCGCTGGGCGTGCTCACGCTGGTCACCGTGCCCGTGGCCGCCACCGTCATCGTGCTGGCGGCGCCGTTCGTCCGGCTGGTGTTTCAGCGAGGGGCGTTCACCGCCACGGCGACCGCTGGCACCGCCTTTGCGCTGATGTTCTTGGGCATCGGGCTGGTGGCGAGCGCAGCTGGGGCGCTTTTGCCCCGCGCCTTCTTTGCCTTGAAGGACACGAAGACGCCGACGCTGTTTGCGTTGATTTCCGTGGCGGTCAACATCGTGGCGGATCTCTTGCTGGTGCACCCCTTGAAGCAGGGCGGCCTGGCGCTGGGCACGTCCATTGCCCAGTGGGTGTTCACCGGCGTGATGCTCTGGCGACTCCGGCGGCGCGTGGGACCCTTGGGCGGCCTGCGGCTCTTGGCCACCGTGGGCAAAGCCCTCGGGGGCGGTGCGGTGATGGCCGCGGTCCTGTACGTGGGCTACCATGCTACCATTGGCCTCGTGCCCACGGCAGGCCGGGTGGGGTGGTGGCAGGGGGCGGACCTCGTCGCGGTCATGGCCGCGGGACTGGTGGCATACGGGGTGCTCATGTGGCGGCTTGGGCCGGAGGAGGTGCACTACCTCCGCCAGGTGGCGGGCCAGGGGTGGCGTACGCTGGTGCGCGCCGGGGCATGAGTGCCCAAACCACCCCGGCAGGAAGCGCCGTCGGCGTCATTATTGGGACGTATCGGCGACCGGCGCTGCTTCGCCGGGCGCTGGCCAGTGTGGCCGACGGGACCCGTGCGGCTCAGCGCATCATCGTGTGCGATGACGGCAGCGGCGACCAGACTGAGCAGGTGGTTGCTGAATTCGCGGAGCAGTGGCCAGGGCGGGTGGTATGGGCAGAGGGGCCCCACACCGGTCATCCCGGGCGCAATCGCAACCAGGCCCTCGCGCATCTTGACGGCGTCGCCTGGGTGGCGTTTCTCGACGACGACGACCGGTGGGAGCCGAGCAAGCTGGCACGCCAATTGGCCCGCCTGGACGAGGGCGGGGTGGATCTGCTGGGGTGCGGGGTGACCGCCGTCGGTCTGGACGGAGGCGTGCGCCGAGTTTACCGCCCGGCCGCCGGAGCGGTGACGCTTGCCTCGCTGGCGGCCGCCAACCCGTTTGCCACCAGCGGGGTCATCCTCCGGCGGCAGTTGTTTTCCGAACTCGGGGGATTTGACGAGCATCCCCGCCTGGTGGGCTGGGGCGACGACTATGACCTGTGGCTCCGCGCCGCCGACCGCGGGGCGCGGCTCGCCAATCTGGCCGACCCCCTGGTGGTGTACCGGGAGGGACAGGGGATCATGGCCGCGGTCGGCTTGGACTGGAGCCAGCGCGCGTTCGCTCTGGCGCGGACGGCGGGAGCGATTGTCGAGCCGAGCCACCGCGGGGCGCGCCGCATCCTCTGGGGCCGCCACCACGCCGCGGCGGCCGAAGACGCGCTCGCTCAGCGGCACCGGCTCCACGCCTTGCGCCACGCGCTCGCGGCGGTGGCCCAGTTTCCCGCCCGGTCCTCCTGGGCCACCCTTGCTCACGTGGCGCGCGGGCGCGCCCACTAACCTGGCCCCGGGGACGGTGGCGTGGCCGCCGGCATCGTGCCCGGGCCGCGCCACCGTGCCAGCGGCCCGCCGACCGCCACCAATAACAGGCCCGCGAGCAGCGCATAGGTGAGGGGGATGCCGAGCTCACGGGAACCCATCAGCCAGCCGGCGGCCGGGAACAGCACCACCATGCCCAGGCTGAAGAGCGTGTCCGGGGCGGACAGCACGGTCGCCCGCACCACATCGGGCGCCAGCCGCGAGAGGGTGGCCGTGGCCACCGGATCCACCGTGCCGTCGGCCACGCCGTCAACGACAAACGCGGTGGCGGCCCCGAAGAGCGGCAGCGCGCCCACCGCGGCCAGCAGGATCGCCAGCAGCACCGTGGCGGTGCGTAGCACCCGGGCGGCGGGAAACGCGGGCCGCGCGGCCCAGCGGCCCACCAGCAGGCTGGATAGGGCCGCCGCCACATTGGCCGCCGCCAGGATGAGCGTCACCAGCAGGATGGGCGCACCTTTGGCGGCCAGGGTGGTTTGCCCATACAGGTGGTTGGTCGTAATGAACACGCTCACCAACCCGTAGAAGAGGATGAGGGCCGAGAGCCCCGGCACCTGGCGCAGGGCGACGCCCATGATGCGGATGCGTGCGGCTATCCCCAAATGAGAGTCAGGCCGGGGCTCGGCGGATAGGGCCTCCGGTCGCGTCCGTGACGGCTCAGGCAGGCGCCACACGATGAGCAGAGCCCCGAACTGCACCGCGCCGGCGGCGGCGTACACGGCTGTCCAGCCGAAAGCGGTGGCCAGCCATCCCCCAGCCACCGCGCCCAGAGCGCCACTGGCAGACGTGATAGCCAGCACCTGCCCGTAGAAGCGGGTAAAGTCCCGCTTGTTGGGCGCCAGATCATAGAGGAGGGCCTGGTCGGCCCCGCCGATAAACGACCAGGCCAACGCGTGATACGCCATTGCGATGAGACCCCAGCCGAACGACAGCGGTGCGAACGTCAGCATGGCCACCGGGGCGGTGGCGGCAATGGCGAGCCCGACACGAAGCGCCGTGCGCCGGCCGTACCGATCCGCAAACGCGCCGGTGGGCAGATTGGTCGCGAGCGACGTCAGATGAAAGGCCACCTCGCCCAACCCTACCTGCCACAGCGGCCACCCCAGGTGCACCAGGTAAAGGAGCCAGAGGCTTGCGGTCAGCTGAAACCATCTCAGTCCCGAGTATGCATAAAATCGGCGAACCGCCGGTGTGGCCCGGCCGGTCGCGGCTTGAACCCAGCGTGACACCACAATCCTCCTCCGTGGGGGGCATGAGGTGCAACCACCCGCGGAAGACGTTGCTTGTCACGCGGCGCGCACCCGCCAAGGGCACCAGAGCAGACTTGTCCCTTAGGGCCGTTTGGCGGAATGTGCGACGCGACGATCCCGATGTTGGCCAATGGCCAGCCGCTCTGTGGCAGGCGCCCAGCGTCGGCTGTCCATACTCACCACCTCCTCGAACCTGAGCCGTCGCTTGTGCGGCTCAGGGTGCTTAACTCGTGTAACAGTGTAACAGGCCCGCGCCGACGGGAGCCGCGGTTGCACCCGCCAGCCCCGCCCCATTAGGGCGGGGCTGGCTATGGAGCAGTGCGCGGGCGTGGGCGCCGTTCGGGTCCCGGTTGCGTGGCAATAGACCGAGGCGTGTCGGCTACTGTCTCAGTAACCGGGAGGGGAAATCAGCACCATGGATTCCGCCATTCTGAGCGCCATCCGCGCCGAAGGATAGTCAGTGACCTCGTAGTACGTGTTGCGGTCGTGGAACACGATGACGGTGTGGTCGCCGTCCCCAGCGGCGTCGACGTACATCAAGGCCCTTACGCCGCCGGGCAGGATGACCGTCCCCAGGTGATGACCCTTGGACAAGAACGGGGTGAGCCAGGCACTGGTGACCTGACTGGTCGGGACGGAGGGTGCGTTCACGGGCGGAAGTCCCTGAAGGGGCATGGGTTGTCGGGAGCCTTCCACCGTACCCACCCAACTGCCGAGGCCCAAACCCACCTCATAGGGCGTGTTGGGCGCGAGATTGACGCCGCTTTCCCGGACGTCCACCGCATAGCTGCTCGTCCCGGCGTTGACCGTAAGGCGAGGCCAGAGACCCCGCTGGAGCGGTACGTATGACGGCAGGCGCACCGGGATGTGGACGGCAGACAGGTAGGGCACGGCCCTGGCCAGCGCCGACACGGGATCGCTGGGCGACGGTGCCGGCCAGGACGGTGCGGTCGTCGCGCTGATGGGGCGCTGGCCCTGCGCAATACGGACGCCGAGGCCGTCCAGCGTGCGATACCCGGGCGTCCCCGACGCACGGATCGCCACGGTCTCTGTCTCGAGCACGCCTTGGAATTGGGGGGGGGTCCACATGACGTTGGCGTCGTTGAACCGACGGACACGCACCGTGATGGGCGTCACGCGGGTGATGAGACTTTGGCACATGGTGCGGGCCCAGTCGGTCAGGAGCGCCTGCTGTTGCGCAGCACTGTCCAACGGATTGATGAAGTCGGCCGAAGACACGGCATAGGTGTCGGCTCCCTCGGCCCAGGTGACAAGAGCCGCAGGAATGGCCTGGTGGCCGCCCCCGGTGTCGACCGGCTTCGCCGTATAGAAGTGCCCGCTGAGGCCCGACCCGAGCGCGACCTTCACGCCTCCGGCGAGCGGCCTGACGGCTGAGGACGGTTCGCCGATAAACGCGAGGACACTCCCGTGGAGGCTTTTCGTACGCGTCAGCAGGCCCGCTGGCCCCAGGCCGTTGGACCGGGCGGCGTTGCCCAAAATGACGGAGTATCCCGGTACCCGGGATGTCACCGGAAACGCTTCGCCCGCGGGCAGCGTGGGGATTGGGCCCGACCCTGATACGACCGGCAGCGAGAGCAGATGGCCCGAAATGGGCGGCGTCCACGCATGACTCACCACCAGCGTCTGTGGATACTGCAAGCTCCGTGGACTCGGGGACGACGTGGGGACGTCAAGCGGCTCGAGACTCAGAGGAAGGCGCCGAGGCACCGTGTGCTGCAAAAGCGCAGGACCCTCCCCAAGCACCAAGTCCAGGTCTTCTGTGTCGTGGTATCTCGCGGCGGGTGTGGCGGTCGGCCGTGGGAAAAGATGCGGGGTCGCCAGGCCAACGGCGGCCATCACGGCCGCCGCTGCAGCATACCCCATCCATCCCGGACCGTTCACGCGGCGCTGGCGGGGCCAGGTGGTCGTGTGCCACCGCTTGTCGTCGAAGGCTCCGGCGTCGGGCAGATTCGGTACCCCAGCCGTGGCGAGTGCGGTCCGCAATTCGTCGTCATCCTGCTCGACCTTATGGAATGGTACGTTAAACCCTCCCTGCTTGGCTGTGATCAGACTCGGCGCCGACAAACGCGGCGCGAAAGCGATCTCGGGCTCGCTTGAGCCGAGTGCGAACGGTTGCGGGCGTGCGACCAATGGTTTTCGTAATTTGGTCCGTTGACCAGCCTTCGGAGTAGAAGAGCCAGAGGCACTCGCGGTCGCGGGGCGAGAGAGATTCCAGGGCTCCCAAGATGGCCGCCCGGCCGCCCAGCCCTTCTGCGGGATCCACACTGCGTGACGGATCCAGGACCATCTTTCGCTCGCGCGTGCGGCGTCGGTGGTCATCCACCAGCAGGTGGTAGGCCACCTGATAGCACCAGGCCGGCGTGATCTCGCGGTAAGGGTGGCTTCGATGCCATCGGTAGAGGCGGAGAAATGTCTCCTGGGCCACATCCTGTGTCAGCTGCCCGTCACCCGAATGGGCAAACCCGAAGCGCACCAGCTTGTCCCCGTAATTCGCCATCCAGGCTTCCAGCCAGTCCCCGTCGGAATCTGACTCTGACAACCGCATTCATCCTCCATCCGGCTCCCCATGCCAGCAGGCGCAATGTTCGAGACTTTGTGTGGCCGGGTGGGTGGCCCGGCCGGCGGTGAACCGTGAATCCAACGCCGTATGCGGCTTCCGATGACGAGAGCGACCCCACAGATGACCACGCCTCGGGTCAGACGCGACGGCGCGGGGACAAGGATATCGGGATGGTGCGGCGGACTGCGCCCCCGACAGGGCCTCTTGGGACTTCTGGCCCAGTGGACGGTCACCCCCCGTGTTTTGGTCACTTCCGGCTCGGGGTACGCACGGGGCCGTGAAGCCTCGGTCTGCCATTATGTAGGATTTGCGTTTCCATCTACCTACTACCGACCGGGCCAGCTGCCAGAGCAGCACACGGTCGGCGTTGTGTCCGCGGGAGACATCGGCTTGTCCGCCAGCGGGTCAGGTCCCGTCACCCGTGCTACGTCTATGCGCGGACGGCAGGTTGGCGTCAGGGTCGGAGCCGATCCACCGACCGCTCCGGCACTCGGCCAATCCTGGTGGTGGCCCGCTCCCCGGCGGGGAGGTCGAACCGGTGCCCGTCGAGGGAGTCCGGTGGGATTCCCGTACAGGGTGGTGGGGGCCGCCGTGACCCACATGGGGCGCGACATTAGAAGCATGGAGTCGATCGATAGGGCTGCAGCGCGTCCCTTCATCAGGCGGCGGGCGAAAAGAATCATTCACTCGGAAAATCCCTTCGTGGCCGAGCTTGCGGTTCGCCCTGCGCGTTATTCGTGGCCCGACCCTCTACCGTCCCCCCGTTCACCAGTAGAGCCCAGCTCATGAGGTCCGGCGCGTGAGAGCGCGCCACGCCAGCATCCCGGCAACGTAGCAAAGGGCGAAGGCCACCGTTCCCCCGGCCGTTTCGAGCCACGGTGTGCGGGCCAGGAGCGGGAGCGATTCGGCGCCGTGCGCCAGGAGCCATCCGGCCACCGCCGCCGGGAGCAGGATGGCCAGCAACTTTCCGGGAATGTCCCACGGCAGGAGGCGGCGCGCCTGCCACCAGATGAGCAGCGCATACACGAAAAAGGCGACGAGCGCGGCCCAAGCGGCGGCGATGAACCCGTAGCGGGGCACCCACCAGAGGTTGAGCCCCAGGTTCACGGCCGCCGCCACCGCGCTGTCCCACACCATCCAACGGGTCTTCTCATGAAACTCCAAACTTTTGGCCCCCAGGTTGGCGCTGGTGCGGAGCACCAGCCCGGCCAGCACCGGGGCCAGGATCACAAAGCCTGCCTGGAACGCCCGACCCAGCAGCAGCTCCGTGGCGGCCTGGCCGATAGCGGCCACCAACCCCACCACCCCAATGCCCGCCAGGGCGTACGTCTCCGTCATGCGGGCTAGTGTGGCGCGGGCTTCCGCCTGGGCGCCGTCGGCCCACTGACGCATCAGGATGGGCCACGACGCGGTGGCCAGCGGCACGGTGAGAAAGCCAATGCCACGGTTCACCAGGTTGTAGTTAATGCTGTACACCCCTACCGCCCCCGCTCCCCAAAACGCCGCGATTACATAGCGGTCGCCGCTGTACAGCACGTGTCCTAGGATGTACCAGAGCGTGAGCGGGGCGCCGTACTGCCAAAAGCGCCGCTGGATCTGCTTGGCGGCGTCGCCAACGCGGGACCACGGCACCACGAGGCGAACCTGGGCGTGATGCAACAGATAGGGGAGCATCAAAAGGCCGACGGCCGCCGTGCCCCAGGCCAGCCACGCCACCTGCCGCCCCAGGAGCCACACCAACAGGAGTCCCAGCGCCAGTCCGCCGACGCCCGTGGCCACGGTGTAGTTCCGATACGCGGATGTGAGAAAACGGGCGGGCAGCAGCGGGCTCACCAGCACCGACACCGACTGCACCACCACGACCGCGCCACCCCCCAAAAGCAGGGACAGCGGCCAGGTTTCCCCCGAGGCCACCCACACCAAAAGCGCCCCCACGGCCGCCACCAGCACCGCCAGGGTTCCCATACGGGACGCCGCGTGGCTAACCGCCTCCTGAAACGTCGCCGCCTCGGGACCGGGAGGATACTCGTTGAAAAACCGTCCCACAGGTTGGGCGACCCATTCCCCCAAGAGCGGCACCACCACCCCAATGGCGGCCGTGACCAGGCTGTACTGACCAAAGGCGGCAGTCGTGAAGATGCGGGAAAACACCAGGACGCCCACCAGGCTTGCGGCGGCTCGCGCCAGCGTGATGGGCGCATAGCGGCCCGCGTCGCGCAGAAAACGCCGATGGGGAGTGGAGGATGCCGCCGATTGCCCGTCCACGCCAGCCCTCCACCCCATGCACCTTCTGATGGCGCCATTGTATCAAGGGGCCGTGCGCGTGCGCCGCCCGTTCCGACCTCTCCCGACGGCGTCATGATCGATCGCGATTTCTGGCCATCTTTCTCGCGATCTATCATGAGGGGACCGCGGCGACGCGGCCACGACAGACCGCCGCGAGGCGGCAAGGCAGGTGGCGGACACGGACAGGATGGGGGAGGCGGAGGAATCGCCGGAGGCGGCGGAGCTTCTGCATTATGTGGGAGAGGCACCGGAGGGACCGTGGGCCATCTTCTCCGAGCCCGGGGGTGGGCACCAGCTGGTGTCGGTGGTGTTTCCGCGCACGTTGTGGATGCATCTCACGCGGCGCGACCCGTTCTCCAGTGAGATGCAGATCCTCGAAACCGTGGGGCGCCGGGCGATTCAGGCGGCGCGCCACCAGGGGCCGTTGCCGGCTGCCCTCTGGGTGAGCCCGGATGCCATCGGGGAAGTCATGGCCGAATACCACCCCCCGTGGGAAACCCTGTCGGTTTGCGGCCGGTGCCATCAGGTGGTGCCATCCGGCGAGGTGGCCGAGGGCATTAAGAATGCCCTGCCGCCCAACACGCGGGGCGACACCGAGGTGCTGGTGCTGTGTCCCACTTGCCTCGTACAAACCTCGTTTGTGCTGACGCCGTTCGGGGCGCGGCCAACAGAACAGCCTGGGAAGTAGTTTGTCTGGTGAAAGTTTGGACGGCCGCGCGTCGCGAGAGACAAAGGAGACCCCATGGTCGTGCCGGCCCGTGGCAGGACTGAAAAATCGGCGTGGCGAAGGGGGAGGAGCCTTCCACTGAGATCGGTTTCCCTCTGGTGCTGCGAGCCTGTCAAGGACACGGAGTTCGACCCCCCGGCGTGGACCCGGTGCGCTCCGTGGCGTTTGTATCGGTGGATGGTACCCCCAACGATGGCGGCATCCACGCGGTCGACATAGCGTGCATGCTGGACGTCGAATGGGCAGGCGCGATGGCGCCCGACGCCCAAATGGTGGTGTATGAGGCGATGGCCGGCACCAGCGACGCCGGTTTTGCCCTTTCTATGTTGAAATCGCTGGACGCCGTTGTCACGGATGGGCAACATCGGTCGACCGTAGTGTCCATCTCGTACGGCGCGGCCGAAGACCGCTTGGCGTCCAGCGCGCTCAATGCGTGGAATGTGGCCGCCATGCGGCTAGCGGCGCGCGGCATCTCGGTGCTGGCGGCGTCGGGGGATGCGGGGGCATGCGGCATCCGCGGCACCGGACGGCTGGTGCCGCACGTGGATGGCCCGGCCCCCGTGCCGCACATCCTCGCGGTGGGCGGGACCACCCTCACGCTCACCCGCACAGACCAGCGCCAGACGGACACCGGCTGGACCGACGCCAATAACAACGGGGCGTCGGGCGGGGGCGTGAGCCAGGTGTTCGATCTCCCCGCCTGGCAAGATGCTGCCCAGGTGCCCGTGAATCCTATCGGCGGGACAGGGCGCGGCGTCCCCGACGTGGCGCTCGTGGCCGACCCGGACACGGGATGCAGCGTCGCGTTCCAGGGGTAACCCACCGTGGTGGGGGGCACGTCCGCGTCAAGTCCGGTGTGGGCCGCGCTCATCGCGCGGTTGAATCAGCAACGCGTGCAGCAGGGGCAGCCCCGACGGTGCGGCGCTGGCGAGCCACTTGAGGTAGGAGCGCCCGGTGCTCGACCACCTGCCGCAGCGGGTGGGGACAGTCAGGATGACGTCGGACTCCGAACGGCCAAGTTCGGCGCGCGACCCACCGGATGTCCGTTGCTCATCAGCTTCTCAGCCATATGCGACCCGGAGGTGGTGGAGCTCGCCATCAAAACTGCCCCCTGACGTCTTGGCTGGCGTGGCACCGAGCATGCAGGAAATAATCGCGTTTAGAGAGCGTGCCAACCGGATTCGAAGCGCTGGTGGTCTGCCATCAACTCTCTCGCACCCAATTTGCCGAAAAACCCTTGACACGGTCTTGCCGGGGAACTACAGTGGCTTATGAACCGGATCGTGCCTCGTTAGGCGAGGCGTCCACATCAACACACGCCACTGCACCGACCTGTCGAAAGACACTAAGGTGTAGGACAGAGGTGGCCGGATTAAGGCTTCCTCCGAGGTGGCTCTGTCCGTCGGATTGCTACGTGATGTGGTGCCAAAGCTCAACCAGGAGGACGTGGGCCTTTGTCCTCCTGCCGCGGCGGGGGGACGTTGCTGTTTTGAAGGGGGGACCGCGGGTGTCGAGCGATGCCGGCAGCCATAGAAGTGTGGCGTGGACTGTGACGCCAGCCGATGCATGTGCGCCGACTATCCGCGCGGAGAGGGGTCTGCCTAGCGTGTGACCCCCTCCGCGCCAGCGAGGGGGGATCACGATGGGTGGGTTCGACAGCAACCTGGAGACAGGGCTGAAGGTTTTTGATGGGAACCTTGCGGAGCAGCGCGCCCCCTTCGACGACGATGTGGAAGTGCGGCTCGCGGAGCACGCGCAGCGGACGGCACTGAGGCGCTCTGATCATAGGCTGGGCCGCCTGCTGTTTCTGCTGACCGTGGTGGGGCCGGGTATCTTGGTGATGATCGCCGACAACGACGCCGGGGGCGTCATCACATACGCGCAGACCGGTGCGGCCTATGGGATTGGCTTTTTTGTTCCCGCGCTCGTGCTAGGAGGGGGCATCGCCTACCTGGTGCAGGAGATGACGGTGCGGCTGGGGGCGGTGACGCACCGCGGCCACGCCGAGATGATCTGGGGTCGCTACGGGTCGGCCTGGGGCTGGTTTTCACTGGCAGACCTGGTGCTCGCCAACCTTCTCACTCTCATCACCGAGTTCATCGGCATTACGGTCGGCATGTCCGTATTTGGTGTGAGTCCCTGGATAAGCGCGGGGCTGGGTGTGGGGGTGGATGCGGGGATCCTTCTGATCCTGCGCTACCGCCCGTGGGAGCGTGTGGCGCTGTGGATCGCCGCCGGCAACTTGGTGTTTGTGCCCTTGGCGCTCATGGCGCACCCCCACTGGAACATCGTTGCCACGGCATTTGGCCGGTGGACCATCCCCGGCGGCTTCACGGCGGCCTTTCTGTTTGTGGTGCTGGCCAACTTTGGCACCACGATCGCGCCCTGGATGCTGTTTTTTCAACAGTCGGCGGTGGTGGATAAGGGTCTGACGGTGGACGAGGTGCGCCACGGTCAGCTGGACACGGCGCTTGGAGCGCTGGCCATGGTGGTGGTCGCGGTCGCGATCGTGGTGCTGACGGGCACCCTGGTGTTCGGTCGGGCGGGGGCGTCCAACTTCGACATCCAGCAACTGATTCAGATTTTGGGCCAGCGGTTGGGTCCCACGGGGCAACGGCTGTTTGCACTCGGCTTGGTGGAGGCTGGCACGATTGCGGCCATTGCCCTGACGGCCAGTACGTCGTGGGCGATGGGTGAGGCGTTTGGCTGGCCGCGCAGCATCAACCTGCCAGCCCGCCAAGCCTGGCGATTTTATGCGCCCGGGCTGCTGAGTGCGGTGGTGGCGGCCGCCATCGTCCTCATCCCGCAGGCGCCGTTGGGATTCCTGAACCTGACCGTACAGGTGGTGGCGTCTATCTTCATGCCGGCGGCCATGCTGTTTCTGCTGCTGCTCCTGAACGACCGGCAGATTATGGGTGCCTATGTGAACCGCCGATGGCAAAACGTGGTCGCCATCGGCATTGTGGGCGTGCTGGTGGGGCTGAACGCGCTGTATGGGCTGTCTGTCGCGCTCCCCGGTACCGTGTGAGGCCGTCTCAGGGCGCGCATTGTGTCGCGGAGCCCCCGGGCAGAACGCCGAAGCGAGAGGAGGGAGCCTGATGTCCGAGATTGTCGAGAACGATGCCCGAGAGTCTGCCCGTGCGCGCTCCGATGCCATGCAGCCGGTTGCGCTGGAGCGGGTCGTGCCGTCGCCGCTGATTCGTGCCGTGTTTTGGGGATTGCGGGTGTACATCCTGGCCATGGTGGTGGCGGTGGTCATCGGCTTCATGCGGGGGGCCCGGTGAGAGGCCCATGCGGGCATGGGCAGGGCGGCGGGCGCCCGGGGACGCCGGTTCAGCATTCGCTGCCGCGGCGCCTCGGGTCGTCCGTGGGAAGACCAGGCGTGGTTCCCTCACGGACACCCGACACGTTCATGGCTCTTCCTCACCGGGGAGGAGCGGTCGTCATGCCTCCGCTTGGCTCAATCCGACAGCGCCCGGCTATAGATGCCCGTTGAACCAGTCGACGATGGTGTGCAGCCGATGAATGCGGTGCCACGGCTTGCCACCCCGGCTCATGCCGTGTGACTCGCCGGGGTAAATCACCAACTCCGCCTCGCGCCCCAGGTACTGCAGCGCGTTATACAGCTGCTCCCCTTGCTCAATCGGGAGCCGGTAGTCCTGTTCCTGGTGCTCGATCAGGAGCGGCGTGTGAATGGCCGATGCGTAGCGCAACGGCGACTGTTGCCAGTACGGCTCAATGTCTTCCCACCAGGGCTTGGTGCCGTACTGGGGAACCCGGAGCCACCCCATGTCGCTGGAGCCCATAGCTGACAGGCGGTTGACCACGGACCGCATGGTGACGCCGGCCCGAAACCGCTCCGTGTGGGACACGATCCAGTTGACCATAAAACCGCCGTAGCTGCCACCCGCCACCCCGAGCCGCTCGGCATCGAGCTCGGGGGTGCGCCTCAACGCCTCATCCAAGGCGGCCATCACATCGCGGTAGTCGCGGTCGCCCCACTGTCCCATGATGCACCGGCCAAATTCGCGGCCATACCCCACAGAGCCCCGGGGATTCGAATACACCACCGCCAGGCCGGCTGCCGCGAGGCACTGGAACTCATGAAAGTACCGATACCCATACATGCTGGCGGGGCCGCCGTGAATCTCGAGCACCGTGGGCACGCGGCCGGTCACGAGAGCCGGCGTGAGGCACCAGGTGTGGACCCGTATGCCGTCGGACTCGGTGGCCCAAAAGTCGGCTGGCGCCACAGGGCCGTCTTCGGTCCCCCAGGGGACCGGGGCCCAGTGGACCGCCTCCCCGTCCACCTTAGCTTGGAGCCCCAGCACCAGCCCGGAAGGGTGGGTGGGATCGGCGATGCCCAGCGCCACGCGGTCATCTCGCACGGCAAAGTCATAAACCACCCGCGGCTGGTCGGCAATCCGCGTGACGCGCCCGGCGTTGAACGCCGCGAGCTGGACGCGGCCCTGGTCCGACAGCAGCCAGAGGACATCGTCTCCCTGCCACACCGGGCGAGCGGCCGAGCGCACGGGGATGTCGCTGCCGCTGTGGTCCCCCACCGGGCGGTCAGTGGCGCTCGAAAGGTCTACCAGCGATTCGGATCTGAGGTCAAACGCGTAAAGAATCGTGAGCCCGTAGCCGTGGTCCTCCGGGTCGGTCGCGGAAAACGCGAGCCGCTGCCCGCTGGCGTCCAGACTGAGGCCCGAGATGGACCAGTCGGGCAGGGGGAGAATCGTTGGGGCTCCTCCGTCCAGCGGGCGGCGCTCGACTCGGGTGAGGCCGGGGTGGGATCCTTCGGGGTCGTAGAAGCGGTGCAGGCAGTACAGGGCTTGGCCGTCGGGATGCCACACCGGCTCCGCGTAGTTGTCGCGGCCGTCCGTCAGGAGGCGGGTGGCCTTGGTCTCCGTGTCCACCCACACCAATTGGTTGCGGCCGGCATCGAAGAACCCTTCGCCGTCCAACTTGTAGTGGTGGTGGGTGATGTGCCGCACGTCCCGGTTGTAGTGCTCATCCAAGACGCTGTCGGGCGCGTCAGGTCCGGGTTCCGTCGCCTTCACTTCGGGATCCACGCGTCCATCGCGGATATGCGCGACCACCACCAGCGCGTCACTGGTGGGGGCCCAGCGAAAGTGGCGCACGCCGCCGGCGATGGCCGTCACCTGGCGCGCCTCGCCGCCCTCAAGCGGCAGGCGCCACACCTGATTGGATCCCGAGCGACGGGATAAGAAGGCGAGCCAACGGCCGTCAGGGGAAGGGGCGGGCGCGGTGTCGGAAGGGCCGGCGGTGAGCGCCACCGGTGTGGCGCCCGGGTCGGCCGCCAGCATCATCAGGTGGTGGGTGGCACGATTCTGGGCCTTGTCCTGGCGGGACTCCGTGAAGTACAGGCGGTCGCGGGTCGGGTCCCATGCGAGGTCTCCCCACGTGGCGATTCCCCAAAGGCTCTCTATGTTCACGAGGGCACTCCCTTCGGCCGATGGGCGTCGGCTGATATGGCGGAAGCTGCCGGGGCAGCTCACCTGGCCAACGTACCATGAATTCCGAAGGGGGGCACGGCTGCCCGCCGCCCTCGCATGATAACGTCAAAGTCTCAGTCGTTTCGGGGCGGAAGCGACGACCGAGAGTGCTGCATGAAGCGAGCAGGCGCCGCCGCCGACGGGCCGCCCGGGGCGTTGAACGGTATGCACGGGGCCGACCGCGCTCGACGCCGAGGAGCGCGTCTGCCACGGGGGCCGGGTGGCGTTGAGGATCGGCCGCCAGTGGAGGAGGCGCAGCGCGGGGGGGGGGGGGGGGGGGGGGGGGGGGGGAGGCGCAAGCGGGCCATGCCCCGTTCGGATGGTCCTCATCCTCCGCGCAGATCCCTGAAGCGGTGCCGCGCCGTCGGGGCCCAGGGACCGGACCCACACCTGTTTGGGCTGGCCATGCGTGGCATAGCGGCGTGGCGGGCGCGCGTTAGCGCGCATCAGCGGAGGTTCTCCCCTCCCGCCACCCGATAGCGCGTGCTGAGGACCCCGTCGGACCCACGACGGGGTCCGGCCCCAGGACCGGGGGCCCGGAAACCGCCCCGGCCGGGCTGGGGCGCTGGGGGGTGTGGGCCCGTGTCTTTGAGGGGCCATGCGGCACGAGCCTGTCGGGGATGAATCAAGACCCGGGCTTCTTTGCCACGAATTTCCGTCCGGCCCCTCGCGGGGCGCGACTCGCTCCGACCCCCGGGTCGCACGCCCGCACTCGTCGGGCGACGGCCGCCCACAAGTCCAGGGGATCGGGCGCCGATCAGTCGTTTCCGCATCTATGACCAGGTCTTGCCAGCCCCCCCCCCCCTACGTCGCCATAGCCTGGGGAAAGCATCGCAATCAGTGCCAAGCCTGGGCCACCTGTACCGCGACCACCACTGCCATAAACACCACGTACCCGCGGAGCCCCCACAGCATCACGCGCGTGCCGCGGCCAAGCTGACCGAGCCCCAAGCGTTCCACCTGCTGGCGTGCGGTACGGTGGTAGGCCAGGACGTCGCCGTCTGGCAGCCTTTCGGTCGTGTCTCTCGCTGCCAATCCCTTCGTCGGTGCGCTCGCTCGCATCGAACCCACTCCTTTCCACAACGGTTGGCCTCCAGAACGTCCAGTCGCATCGGATGAGCCGCGGTGGCGATCCGGTTTACAGATGCAGGGTAGGGACGATGGCCGTCAGGGCATACAGAATGCCGGCCAAGGTCAAAAGCCCCCCCACGAAAATGCCCAGCCCATTCAGCAGGGGCGTGTTGCGGTGCGCCCCAACCACGCCGCGGTCATTGACCAGCAGCAGTAGGAACGCAATGGCGGGTGGCATCGTCAGCACGGCAATGACGTTTACGACGATGACCACGCTCTCCAGGGGAAAGCCCGGCAGCAGCACAATCGCGCCCGCCAGCGCCGCCAGCCCCAGCAGCACCACGTAAAACACGGGGGCGCGCTGCAGGGAGAGGTTCAGGCTGTGGGGCTGGCGCGTGACCTCCCCCACGGCGTAGGCCGAGGCGCTGGAGATGGTGAGCGAGGCGATGAGGCCCGCCTCCCCAATCCCAACGGCAAACAGGGCTGCCATGGCGTGTCCGACAAACGGACGGAGCGCCTGGGCAAACTGGGCGGCCCCGTATTGACTGGCCTTCATCCCGTGGGTGAACAGCACACTCGTGGCGATGATGGCGGCGACGGCCCCGGCGGCGGCTAGTCCCGCACCCAGCGCCGTGTCCAGGCGGCCGTGGCGCAGGTCCTTGGGCGTGAGCCCTTTATCCGTGACCGCGCCCTGCTGAAAGAACAGCATCCAGGGGGTGATGGTGGCGCCAATGTCCGCCAGCAGCAGCGTCAAGTTGGCGGAGTCCAGTCCCCCTGCCGGCAAGGGCGTCCAGGTCAGCACCGCATGCCCCACCGCCCCCCATTGGGGATGGCTGGCGATGGCCACGGGAATGAACACCAGGTTGACCAGCGCGGTCGCCATAGCAACCCGTTCCCAGGACCAGTAGCGGTGCCACAAAATGGCCCCGATGTTCAGCGCGAGGCCCGTGGCCACCGCGGCCCAGGCCGGGATGCCAAAGAAGCCTGCGCCCGCGACCATGCCCACGAATTCGGTAATGAGGGTGAGGAAGTTGGTGACTAAGAGGTCGCCCATGGCGAAGTGGCCCCAGAAGCGGCCGAAGCGCCGGTAAATCAGCTCCGCGTGCCCCGCTTGCGAGACAGACCCGAGCCGCACGGTGATTTCCTGGGCCACGAAGGCCATCGCAAACGTCAGGATGACGAACGGCAGGAAGAAGCCCAGGCCAAACCGTGCACCGGTGGCGGAATACGAAAGCATGCTGGGGGCATCGTTCTCCCCTAGCATCACGAGGATCCCTGGGCCGAGAATCAGCCAGAACACCCGCAGCGATCCCCGGCGGCGGGCACGCTCCACGGCCAGGCGGTCGCGCCGCCGCCCCTCCATGTCCATGCCGCCGTCCGCCTGCGACCGTCGCCAATCGCGCACGCGTGATGCCTCCTCCATTGTCTCCCAACAGGATGTTGCCAGCCGCCCGCCTTCGTCCCGTCCTCTGGACCCGTCGTCGGCCGAGTCGAGTGTTGCCCTGGGATCACTTTGTTGCCCGTGGGCAATACACGGTACGACGGGTCGCCCGACTGGTGCGTTGTCCCTCCCCGGCGTCCCCAAGATTTTTCCGGACGGCCAGGGGTGCACTGTAATGGATGCCGCCGCCACTAACCCCAATGGCAGGGTGATCGCTGCTGAGGTATAGTTGGGTGTGACACCTTGCACTGTGCGGGGCGCCCGTTCCTAAGGAGAACGGAGGCGAGTGGTGGCACATTTCGAGCGGGCAGGGGCTTGAGCAAGCGCCGGGGATTTCAACGGGAATATGTTCTGCAGGGCCGTAACCTCTCGACCGCTTCATGCGTTGCGAGAGTTGTGAGACATGTAGTCCGACGCGCCCCCCATGGGCGCCGGCGCCTCCGCGTGCGCGGTGGGCGCCTCGTCGTTGTAATAATGGCTTTGGCTTGGCTGGTGGGGTTGGCCACGCTGCGGCCGTCCGCACATCTCATGGCGGGCGGATCCTCGCTAGCGCGCCTCACGCTGGCGGGCGCGACACAGGTAGATTCCGCGACCGTGTCGTGGGGCGGGCACCAGACGGTGTTGGCCGTGGGGCCCACTGGTTCGCTGACCCCCAGGACCCCGATCCCCGCGGGCGCGCGCGTGGACGTCCGCGTCACGGTATCCACGACGCCGTGGCTGGCCTGGGCGCCCGGGCAGTCGCAGGTGATGTCGCGTCAGCTGCGGACGCCCCGGGCACCCGCGCTGGTGTTTCACCATGAGGCGATCACCGCGGGCACACCAGTGCTGGCGGCGTTCACGCGCGCCGGACAGGTGCGGGGGCTGGGCCCCCGCCCGGTCTCCGTGGTGGCCGACCGCGATACCCGGGGAGAGGCGGTCGAGGGGGCGCGCGGCACAGTCGATGTCGAAACGCGCGGAGCACCGTGGGAGGCGTGGTCGTCGCCCGCAGCGCTCACGTGGACCGGAGTGTCGACCGGGTCGACGGTGCTGACACTGCAGCGGGATTTGGCCCAGTTGGGTTACCTGCCGCTGCGGTGGGAGCAGCTGGCGCATGGCGTGGGGCGGTTCATCTGGCGCTATCCCATGCCCGCGTCGCTCACGTCGCTCTGGACGGCCGGAACGCGCAACGTGCTCACGACCGGGGCGGTATGGCAGTTTGAGCGCGAAACCGGGCTGCCTGTCCAAACTCCAACGAATGCGCTCTTTTGGGACGACCTGGCCGCCAAGCTGGCGGCCAACGATCAGAACACGGAAGGCTATACGTACGTCCAGGTATCGCAAGGGAGCCCCGAGCGGCTCCGGCTCTGGTTCAACGGGCGGCTCATGGTCAACTCGCTGGCCAACACCGCCAAGCCCCCTGGGGTCACGCACGTGGGCACCTTCCCGGTGTTCCTGCGCTATACGTCCCAATCCATGCGCGGCATCGACCCCAGCACCGGTCGCGCCTATTACTATCCGAACGTACCCTGGGTGAACTACTTCGAGCGCAACGACGCTGTGCACGGGTTTGTCCGCCAGCAGTACGGGTTTCCCCAAAGCGCTGGCTGTGTGGAGTTGCCGGTGCCCACCGCCAAAACGGTGTATGGCTACATGCACTACGGGACGCTGGTGACGGTGCTCCCGATTCCCGCCACCACGTGAGGGACCCTGCTCGCCCTTTCGGACGGGGCTTCCCCCGAATCCCCGGGTCCGTCGGGAGGCCCGAAGCCAGCGGCATTGACCCTGCCCTCCTAGACGAAGGTTGGGGCCGCGTTTCGCTCAAAGGTCCTGCTCGGCCACCGTCCGCACCGCCTGTGCCTTGACCCAGCCCACGCCGTCCGCCGGTTGAATCCCGGCCGGTAGCCGGCCGCCGGCCGCCCGAGGATGACCCCCCCCTTGAAATCCGGCCTCCATGAACCGAGCGGCGTCCAGCCGTGGGCTGGTGCGGCACGACAGCCGCCCATCCGGCTTAATGGCGATCACGGCCGTGAGCGTGTGCGCGGTCAGCAGACGATGGGATAGTTCGTTCACCGCGCCTTCCTCGTCGAGCTGCACCACGGCGAACCGGTGGGCGCTGGCGGAAAAGAACTCCGTACGCGCCGTGTGGCGTGCGATGAACGCCTCCTCTTCCTCTTCCAACTGGGCTAATTGCTGGCGCTCGTCTTCGGTGAGGGGCGACCAGCCGTCGCGAAACTTGTCGCGGAACCACTCCCAGCCGCGCGCCATCCTGAGGCGGTTCAGCGCCTGGCCGGCCACGTGGTCGGCTCGCCACAGGTCGTAGTCGTCCACCGGCTCGAGCAACGGACGCCAGCGTGCGTCGTCTGCCGCGAGGCGGCCGGTGGCGGTGAGCCATTCGTACAAGAGCGTGCTGGCACAGTGCCGCTGGTTGATGTGCACCCGGGGCCGGTCGGCCAGCGGCAACGCGGACTGGTGGTGGTCAATCAGGGCCACCAGACGGTCGGCCTCGCGTGGATACACGTCCACCGGAAAGGACACGTCGGCCAGCACCACGGGGCGGTCCGGCGGTAGCGCCGCCAAGAAGGCTTGGACCCCATCAGGATAAACAAAAGCCGGGACCATCCCAGCCGCCAGACCCAGAACGGCACATGTGGCGCCGTCCAAACAGTGGTCGTGGGTCACCAGCGTCAACGGGGTAGCCATCAACGGCAGCCTCCTCAATCTCCTCTTGACACCTATCGTTGTCCTTGCTTGTTCCTTCAGTTGTCTCTTTCGCCGCTCCTGGACGCCACCCAGGCGTCCTCCCTCGGCTTCTGTATGTTATCCCAGCGCGAGCGTCTCGATGGCCGGGATCGGTTTCAGGGAGGATCAGGTCGACACCCACGGATTCGTGGGACCGGTGGGTCGGGACTCGCCGGCGCCGCGGCTAACCGCCGGGCGCAGGGGAGTGCCGTGTAGACCCACCGGCCCGGCTCTGGCGCGTCGGGCCATCCACGCCGTACCCCTCCGGCTCCCCCATCTCACACCGAGCCATTTTTTTCGAGTGGGAACTCCGCTCCGCAGAAGTTCACGCCGGCGAGCCTGCAGCGACGGCGCACGAAATACGGGGTGTGGGTCGAGTCAGGTGCGGCAGACGTGCCTCGGCCCGCTCCACCCCTGCCAACGCACTTCATCGTGGCGGGTTGGCGTGCGCCATGCCTCCGGCGATGCCTGGCGGACGGCACCCAGGGGAAACCCATCCGGCCTTGGGATTCTGCTTTCGTGCCTCATCTGCTGTCAGCGCTGAACGTTCAACCGGGGCAATGGGACCCCTGTTGACAAGACAGCTGTAACAACAGATCATGGTGTGTAAGTACAGCATGTGAACTGGGGGAGATGGGGTGGCGGCACGGGTATTGGAGTGGCGTGGGGTGGAGGCGGTGCCCGCCGCGGCGCGGCATGGGCGGCCGACGCAGCTGTTCACCTTGTGGTTTGCCGCGAACCTGGGCTTTCCAGCATGGGTCATCGGCGTCCTGGCGGTGACCCTGGAGCCGGACTGGCACCTCGCGCTGGGTGCCGTGATGCTGGGGGCGCTCATAGGCTCGGGGCTGGTCGCGGGGGCAGCGGCGCTGGGTCCGGGGACCGGGTTGGGGTCTCTGCCCCAGTCCGCGCGCGCGTTTGGCCGGGTGGGCGTAAAGATTCCGGCGCTTTTGAACTGGGTGTCGTGCGCCGGGTGGTTCGCGGTCAACACCGTGCTGGGGACGGAGGCGGTCCAGAGTCTGTTGCGGTGGCCGGTCGCCCCCGCGTTCACGGTGATGGTGGTCGTCCAGGTGGGGCTGGCGATTTTCGGTTACGACATGATTCATCGGGTGGAGCGCGCCGCCAGCGTAGTGCTGTTGCTGCTGTTTGCCTATTTGGCGGTGCACACGGCGGGCGCACCTGTCCCAGTGGCGGCGGGGGTGGCCAATTGGCCCATGGCGATTCTGACCGTGGCGATTTCCGCCTCGTATCTCTTCAGCTGGGGACCCTACGCGGCGGACTACTCTCGCTACCTCCCGGCCGACACGCCCGCCCGGCGGGTGTTTTGGTGGGCCTTCTTGGGCTCGCTGGCCTCCACCGCCGGCGTGATGGTGCTGGGGGTGCTTATGGCGGTCCGGTTTCGGGTCACATCGGACATGGGGCTGCTGGCGGCCGGCGCCGGTCACCTGGCCCCGGTCGCGTATCTCGCGGTGGTGGGGGGGACCGTGACGGCGAACGTGCTGAACGTATACACCGGGGCCACCTCCACGCTCACGCTGGGTATCGGGCGGGATCGGGTCCAGGCGGCGGTGTTGACCGGCATCCTGGGCTCGGGGCTCACGCTCATTGGGATCAACGGGGGGTTTGCCACCCAGTACGAAAACTTCCTGCTACTGCTGTCGTACTGGGTGGCGCCCTGGCTGGCCATCTTGTTTTGGGAGCACCGCCGCCCGCTTGCGGCCTTGCGGCCGATCGGGCCGGGTGTGTGGGCCTTTTTCATCGGGGTGGCCGCGTCGGTCCCGTTCATGTCTCAAACGCTTTGGACCGGGTGGGTGGCCCGTGCCTGGGGGGGGGCCGACGTGGCGTACTATATGGGGTTCCTGGTGGCGGGTGTCACGTATGGGTACTGGAGTCGTCCACGAGAAACCCGAGCTGGGCCAGGGCCCGGCGGGCGCGTTCCAGCGTAGCCGCGTCACGGGCGCGGACGGTGTGCCAGTGCACCCCGTCCGTCAGGAGGCTTAAAAGCTGGCCGTGCTGGAGCGTCATGCGGTCGATGAAGTCTTGCACGTCGGCACGGGAGTGGAGGTTCAGCGCTCCGCGGATCTCGCCGTACACCGGGTGCTCCACCAGCACGTCGACAACGGATACGCCCAGGTCGACGAGGCTGGTCAGTTCCGCCGCCGTTTCCTCAGGACGATGCCTGACGGCAAACACGGTGGTGTGAAGCCCGTCGGGCGGCCGCATGAGAACGTAGCCGCGCGGCGTGGCTTCCACCGGCGCGCCGCCCGCACGCAGGATGGCCACGTCATGCACGACCACCTGCCGGGATACGCCGAACCGCTGGGCCAGGGCATAGCCGGGGATCGGCTGGTGCTCGTTCTTCAGCAACTCCAATATGTCGTCTCGGCGGGTCATCTGGCGCCATCCCTTCGTGCTCACCTTGCTTCGGCAGACGGGCCGGGGCCGGTCGCCGCGGGTCCCAATTCCGGTCCGGCGCACAGTTCGCGCCGCGAGCCGCAAATCCCTGCTTGACGGTCACCGCGGCGTGTCTGTGGCCATCCCGGGTCTCACGGGGGGGCGGCACTGGGGACCTAAGCCAGTCGGCGGCGGGGGACTCGGTTCGGGCGTTAGCGATGAGGCCGAGGCCGGGCCCGGCGCGGGCGGCCCACCGCCGTGGGAGCGGGAACCGCCGTGAGGTGATCGTAGATAGCACGGGGCAGCCGTTCCGCGGGGGTTTTGCCGAACTGGCCGGGCTGAAGGGTCTTGCCCGTCCGGGATCCCACGCGGCGAAGCACAACGGCGAGGGACGCTGGGGACAGCACGCGGGGAGAGGGATTGACGTTCGCTTCCCGCATGGCCTGCACCACGAGGGCCTTGACCCACCCGCGGCATTCTCCCTCCATCCGGTCCCAGGCGTTCCGCCACGCGACCGCTCCGTAGCGACTGGCTTCCGCCGTGGCGTCGCGCACCTGCTGTGCCACGTCGGGGTCCACGGGATGCTCCAGCACAAAGGCGTCCCACTCGCGCTGGTCGAGAACCCTGAGCCGCCCGCGCCGCTTCTGCACGTCCAAAAACATGTCGACATAGCCCACCGCCCCCTCGGGGTGAAACCAGGGCGGCGACGCCACGTCGTAGTAGCGCCCGGTCACCGGGTCGCCCATGAGGGTCTCGTTCCACCAGCGGTCGGCGAGGAAGCGCTTGAACGACGGGTGGTGCGTGCGCCATGCCGACCAGCCTGAGGCGGACCAGTTCCACACGCGGCTGCCGTGGGGGATGAAGTAGCGGCGCTCGGTGGGGGAGTCATAAACCAGGACTCCGGTAAAAAGCCGGTGAAACGGGCCGGCCGGATTCCACGCCGCGATGGCAAAGCCCTCGGGCGGCGGCGTCGGCGTGGCCGGCGGCGCCTGCTGGGCCAAGGCCAATAGGTCCTCCGCGTTCAAGAGGCCCTTTTCCACTGTTGTCACCATGGTGTGCTCCTTGCCCGGCCGCGTTGGGGCCGCCTGACCTGTTGGTGTTCGGATGGGCCAGCGTATTGCCAACCCTTTGTCTTATTGTAAACGACCCGTGTGGGTCCAAGCCAGGGTGGGACTCTTCCCAGGCGAGCCGCGCGGCGGGCGGGCCACTGGCGGCCGTGGGGAACTTATAAGGCGAGCGGGCGGAAAACCGCCAGACGAGCCAAAAGGGGCGAGAGGACACGATGCGGCAATTGCTCGCACGGGCTGGGGTGAGTCTTCAGCTAGCCAAGACGGCGCTGGCGGCCGGCGTGTCGTGGTGGCTCGCGGAGGCGCTGTTTGGTCGGGCGCGGCCCTATTTCGCTCCGCTCGCCGCGATCCTGACCATTCAGGTCACCGTGGCCAAATCGGTCAGCCGGGGCGGCCAGCGCATTTTGGGGGTGGCCGGCGGGATTGTGGTGAGCTTCGCGGTGGCCCACTGGCTCGGGGTGTCCGCGGGGGCGGTGGCCCTGGTGGTGATGGCCGCGATGGGGCTGACCGCCGCCTTGGGACTCGGCCCCAACGCGGTGACGCAGTCGGCCATCACCGGGCTATTGGTGATGGCGCTGGGCACCCAACCCTCGTACGCGGCATCACGGCTCGTGGATACGATCTTAGGCGCGCTGGTGGCGGTGCTGGTGAACGCGCTCCTGATTCCGCCCGACGCGACACCCGCGGCGGTGGAGGCGGTGTCCGGCTTGTTGGCGCTCATCGGCAGCCGGCTCACGGATCTGCTGGATTCGCCGGGGACCGGCCAACCCCTGGCGGATCGGCTGGCCAATACGCGGGCGGTGGTCGACGGGGCATCCGAGAGCCTGCGGTTTGCCCCGCTGCTGCGGGGGCGCCGGCGCCGCCTGACACGTCTCCAGCGGGCCGAGCGGGTGCTGGTGCGGCTCACGTGGCGCGTGCTGGACCTGGAGGACACCGTGCGGAAGCTCACGGGCGCCGATCGGCGGCGGTTTGAGCGATTTGATCGCCTGCGCGCGGTGATGCGGGAGGTGTTGGGGCGGTACAGCACCTGGGTAGCCCATCCCGACGACGCGGCGTGCACAGGGCTCGAGCAGGCGGCCCAGGCGCTCACGGCGGAGTGGGCCGCTGCCGGCGCCCTTGTGGGGCCCGCGGCGGTGTCCTCACCCCTCTACACGAGTGCGGCGGCGAACTTGGCCCGGATCGTGGAGGAGTTGGGCGCCCTGCCGCCGAAGCGGCCGTGAGCTGCTCGCCGGGGCCGGCGTTGGGGGACAACGGATCGGCGGGCCCCATGCGACTTCGACAGGGTTTGTCTGCCCGCCCTGTCCGAAGCGGGCCGGCGGGCGCGGGGCGAAAGAGGCCCACGCCGTGGCTCTCCCCCGCCGCACGCTAGCCGGTGGCGCTGAACGTGGTGGCGGTGGCTCCGCTCGACGGGTTGCCCCATACCCAGCGGTAGTCGGTCGAGGTTGGGACCTCGACGGTGACATCCCCCGTGACGGTGGCGCCGGATGGCACATACGCGGGGTGCGCCGCCGGGTCCGAGATGTTGATGGGCCAAAACAGGGAATTGACGCTGGTGAGAGCGCCGGCGGCGCTGTCGTTCCAGGAATAGGTGGAGGTGGCCCCGCTGGCGACGACGCTGAAGTCGTTCAGGACCAGCGGCACCATGGCCGTGGTGGGGTTGGTGATCGAGAGGCGCAGCAGCCACACCGGCAGCCGACTGCCGGATGTCGTCGCGGTGCCCACCTGCGTCATGCTCACCACCTGGACGGTGAGGGACGAATAGGACCCGGGCCCGGGCGGGGCCTGGCTGCCCCCCGTGCCGCTGCCGGTCCCGTTGCCCGTGCCGGTCCCGTTGCCCGTGCTATTCCCCGTGCCGCTCCCGGTGCCATTGCTGATCCCGGTCCCATTGCCGGTGGAATTGGAGGGGCTTTTCGTGGTGTGATGGGGGCCTGACTTCTTCGTCGATCCGGTGGTGTGGTGGTGCGCGGGCGGTGCGGACTGAAACAGCCCGCACCCCGCCAGGAGCACCGATCCGGCCAGCACCGAGCCAGCCATCGTGCCCGTGATTCCCCGCGCCTGCCTCGGTGCCCCGACTTTCGCCATGTCGACCTCCTGTTCATCCTCGCGTCAAGCTCGGTGCCCGCGTGCGACGCACCCTGGTCAGGTGCCCGGCTTGATGGCCGACCCCACAGATTCGAAGCCGAGCCAGTAGTTTTCCGTTTCAAACCCGAGCCGCCACATCGCAATGCCACCCAGGTGGTCCGCCGCCGACAGGCTCACGCGGTCGCGCGTGGAGCGACCGGTGTCGGTCCAGTACACCGTGGCGCCCATGTGCGACTCTGAGATCAACGTCGACAGGGCCGATGCGGTCGCAGCGTTGTACACGCCCGCGTCCGTTGATGGCACCGCCATGTTGACGTCCTGCTGGAACAAAGCGACGGCCGACTGGGTCGCCTGGTTGTAATAGCCGTCGGTGAAGAGGAGCGGCGGCTCGCTCTGGCCGCTTTCCACGGCGTACCGAATCAGGACGTAGTCCAGCAGGTTTTGCAGGCTCTCCACCGCAGTGGAGGGGCCGGTGCTGGTCGTGGCGCTGGACAGGGTGCCCGAGGGGGCCACGGCCGGTGGCCCGGCCGTAAACACCTCTTCTTTTTGCCACGGGTCCCACGTGGGCGTGATGCCGTCGGCGCTGATGAGCGCCTGGGCGGTGTAGTTGGAGATGTAACTTTGGCATTCGGGGTATACCGCTCCCGATGGAGAACACACATAGCCGCTGGACGTGTAGGTCCAGCCGTGGCCGTAGGGGGCGAGCCCCAAGATGAGCTGGTGCGGGTTGACGCCGGTGGCAAGGTCCTGCTGAAGCCAGTAACTGACCCACGGATACCCGGCCGTGGGGCCGGGATAGGGGTTCTGGCCGGTCGGATACCCCGTGTTGTGCTCGGGATACGCCATGACGTCCAGGTAATTGGCCGAGGCAGCCAGTGCCGGGTAGTCGTAGATGGTGTTCGGATAGGAACTCGGGTAGACAGCCACCATCAGGGTCTTGTTCACCTGGTGCAACGAAGCAGCCAGCGCCGCCACGAAGTTATTGAACACCTGGTAGCCGGGCGTGGGGTCGGTGGGTATCGTGGCAGACGGGTTCCCCATGCCCTCAAAGTCAATGGTCAGCCCCTGGTAGTCGTTGGTGACCGCGAGCGTCGTCATGCCGCTTACGATGGCCGACACGTTGGCCGAGCTTCGGAGCGCGTTGAGGTTTCCGGGGGCCGCCCAGCCGATCGAGGGCCACATCATGACGTTGTGGGATGCGGCCTGTCCGCTTACCTGCGCGATCATGCTGGTGGGGGGGTACGTGTCCAGCACCGGCGTCCCCACGTTGCCCGACGCATTGATGTTCAGATAGTACCAGTCGGGGGCAATGGCCGTGAGGTCGGCGTAGTGGTGCGTCAGGTCATAGTAGCCCCCGGGGAAGTTTTGGGGGTAGAAATAGCCCCAGCCCACGGAAATCAGTGGGTAGGTGGCCGTGACCGTGGCCTGCCCGTACGACACGGTGGAGGCCACGCCCGGACCGTCGGTGGACGTGAGCTGCTCGGCCGTCACGGTGTAGGTGCCCACATCGGTGGAGGGGAGGGCCAGTGCCAGCGTGCCGCTGCCCCCGCTGATGGTCACCGTCGCCGATGACGATGTCCCGTTGTTGAACAGGAGCCCACTGCCCGCCGACAGCACCACCTGGCCCGAGAACTGCGCCACGGTTTGGCCCGAGGCATTCGCCACGGTGACGGCCAATTGGTCGGTGCCGCTGCCGTTGGCGGCAAACCGCGCGCTGGTGGCGGCCACGGACACCGAGGCGGCCGCGCCAAACACCGAGGCCGACCCCACAGAACTCATGAGCGCGCCGGCGGGGTCGTTGGCCGCCACCGGGCTTTTCGCAAAGGCCACATAGCGGTACGCGCCCGGGGTTGCGGGGGTGAAGGTGTAGTGGGTGCTGGTCCCGTAGGGTCCACTCTGGAACCAGGTGCCCGACGGGGACTCCACCCAAAACTGATACAGCGGGTCGTAGATGTTCCGCGCCACGGCCGACAGGGTGACGGGCTGGCCGGCCGTCTCGCCGCTGGCCGTCGCCGACACCGTGCTGTTCACAAAGACGCCATCGGGCAGCGTGGACTGCGCCAGAGACCAGTCCTGCTGCGCCACGGCCTGCTGGTCCATCACATCGACCACCACCACGTAGTCGCCCCCACTGGGGGTGCTGAGCTGAAACGTGGCGTTCGTGGCATAACCCTGGCCGATGGTCCATTGGCCGTTGGGCTCTTCCACCCACCACTGGTACTCGGGCGTGCCGCCGGGGTCGCTGGCGCTGGCCGTAAACGTCACGCTGCCGCCGACGGGCGCCGTGTGGGCGCTGGCGATCACCTTGACCGATCCCGCCTCCACTTGGGCAGCGGGCGTGGCGGCCCACGCGGCCGCCGGGAGGAGCAGGGTCCACAACAGGGACGATGCAAGCCCCAGAGCACCTTGCGCGGCGAAGCGCGTGCGGAGAACGGGCGGCGTCTGTGTTGGCTTGTCCATGGGGTTCATTGCGGTGAGACCCTCCGTTCAAACAACTTGATGGGGCACGGCGTCCGCGAGGCGGGCTTCAGCGCACCGAGGTTGACATGTGGCCAAAAGCAGTGGGAAGTTCGGTCAGTCCCACCACCGCCCGAAAGCGGCTGGAGACCCCCGCTCATCCTGCTGGGGTTATACGGGCCCACGCGCAAAAATCCTCTTTTCCTGGGGTCGCCGGCGGTCAGATTACCCGGGAAATTGTCGCCGGTATGAGAGAGGCCATGGCATGGGGGGCGCGGCGGCTCCCGGTTTGGCAGGCCGCCGCGCCCCAGGTACACTGCCCTTATGGTCAACGACTTTCCCCCGCGTCCCGTGGTCACGGTGGTCATTCCCACCATGAACCAGGCGGAATTGTTGCAGCGCGCGCTCCTGGGTCTCGCGCGCCAGACGGAGCGGGGGTTTTCGGTGGTGCTCATCAACGATGGGTCGACGGACGACACCGAACGCCGCGTCAACGCGCTCGCGCTGCCGTTTGCCGTAACGCTGGTGTCCACCCCCAACGGGGGGCCCGCGCGTGCCAGAAATCTCGGGATCTGGATGGCGGACGAGGGTCAAACCGCAGCCGTGGCGCCCGCCGCGCACTGGATCGCGTTTTTGGATGACGATGTGGTGCCGACGGTGGGCTGGATGGCCGCCATCAAGGCGGCGGCCGCGGATTCGTCGGCCGAGGTGCTGGTGGGGAAAACCACCACCACCACCATGGCGACGCCCACGGTCTTCAGCCACCAGCTGACGGTGCTGGCCAAGCCCGCAGGGCCCTTTCCCACGTGCAACCTGGCGGTGCGGCGGGACCTGTTCGATCGGTGCGGCGGCTTTGACCGCCGGTTCCCGCATCCGGCCTTTGAGGATACGGACTGGTCGCTCCATGCGCGGCAAGCGGGCGTGGACCCGGTTTTCGTGGAGGACATGGCGGTGGACCATCCGCCGCGCCCCTCCAGCTTAAAGGGCCACCTGGCGCGCGTGCGCTACCAGGCGGGCGCTGTGCGCCTGGCCCGCAAGCACCGCCTGCCGTCGGCGATGGTGGGGATCACAGATGTCATGCAGTACGCGGGACTCGTGGGCACGCTGGTGTGGCTGGACCAACCCTGGATGTGGCCATTTCTGGCCGCCTGGGCACTCGGGGTGTATGTGCGGGCCGCCAGCTTCCTCATGATGCGGGCTTACCGCCCGCGCGAGGCGCTGTCCGCGCTGGCCATTCCGATCGTGACGCCCTGGTACAAGCTCGTGATTTATGCGCGCGCGCTTGTCACGCCCTGGGTGTGGGCGCCGCCCGACACCGGCCTGGGCCCGCTGCCCGCGGGTGCGCGCGTGAGTGACCTGCCTCCGCGCGCGCCCTGGGGGAGCACCGCGGCGCCAAGCGCCCCGACCCCCGAGGGTCTGTCTCCGGGGCCGGCCCCGGCGAGGCGATGAACCGCGCGGTCGGCGGTTGGGGGATCAGGGAGGACACCACACCCATGCCCGACCCGTCAGACAGCAAAGGAGCTGGTTTTGCGTGAAGATCGTGGTCACGGGTGGGGCGGGGTTCATTGGGCGCTCCGTCGTCCGCTACTTCGCGGAGCGCGGCGACGAGGTTACGGCCGTCGACCGTGTGCCCTACCGGGGAGGGCTCCAGGTTCGGGCGATTCTCGGCGATCTGCGGGACAACGCCGTCGTCCAGGCGTCCTTGCCCCCGGGGACAGACGCCGTGGTTCACTTGGCGGCCCTGACATCCGTGCTGCAGTCCAAATCAGATCCGCAGGCGGTGTACGACCATAACGTGATGGTGACCCAACTGTTGCTGGAGCGGGCGCGCGACATCCAGCTCCGCTATTTTTTGTTTGCGTCAACCAACGCCGTAGCCGGGGACCACGGATGGGATGTCATTGACGAAGCGTCCGAACTGCACCCCCTGACGCCATATGGGGCAAGCAAGGCGGCGGCCGAGATGCTCATCAGCGCGTACACTCACTCCTACGGCGTGCTGGGCACCGCCCTGCGCTTCACCAACGTGTATGGTGTCGGAATGGAGCTCAAGGACAGCGTCATTCCACGGTTTGTTCGCGCCCTCACCACGGGTCGCGCGGTTACCGTATATGGGGACGGATCCCAGGTGAGAGATTTTGTGTACCTAGCGGACGTGTGCCGGGCGCTGAGCCTGGTGATCAGCCGGGAGTTCTCCGGCCCCCTCAGCATCGGAAGCGGTGTGTCGCACAGTGTGTTGAAATTGCTGGCGACGTTGGAGGCCATCGCCGGACGGACGGTACAGCGCGACCATGTTCCCCCACCGCCGGGCGAGATGCCTGCCGTCCGCGTTTCGATCGCGCGCGCCCGCGCGGCGCTGGAGTGGCGCCCAGAGATTGATTTGGAGGAAGGCCTCCGGCGTGTCTGGCGGGATCTGACCGAGGCGGCGAGCGCAAGCCCACCGCTTTAGGCTGGGCGTGCGCTTCACCGACGGCGACGGGGGGTTCACTCGGTGTTCCGCGCGGCAGGGGGGTGCGGGGGCTTCACGAGTCCCAGCCACTGGTGATAGGTTTCCACTGGCACCAGCGCCAGCGACACAATGAGCACCGTCAAGTAGTCGCGATAGGAATACGATCGGCCGTCGAGCCAGGCCAGCACGCGTTTGGGCAGGCCCACCACCAGGAAGGCGAGGCCGAGCGCGGTGACGGCCCATCCCGCATGGAAGAGCCCCAGCAGCACCAGGACCTCGCCGATCACCACCAGAGGTCCCGTGGGCTGGAGGCGGTGCACGTACTGCGGCGCCACGGTGGGATGGCGCCGCAGCAGCTCACCGTCATAGCGGCGCTGGTTCGCCACGCGAAAGTAGAAGGCCAGGCTCTCTTCCCGGGGGGGGTGCTCCACCACGGCGCGGGGGGCGTAGACAATGCGGCCGTGCCGCTCCAGCACGCTGAACGCGAGGTCCGAATCTTCGCGGTGGCGGGTCTTGAACCCGCCGGCGGCGGCGATGGCGTCTCGACGATAAATCATGTTGGCCGTCATGAACTGGCCGCCAAACAAGTTTTTGACCTGGTGGGTCCAAATCGTGGGCACGCCGTCGCTCTCGGCTGTCACGCGTCCCTCCACTGCGGCCACCGTGGAGTCGGCAAACAGCGGCAGCGCTGCCTCGAGCCAGTCCCGGCGGGGAATCGTGTCGGAATCGGTATAGGCGATGAGCGTCCCGCTCGCGGTCCGCCAGCCCAGATCGCGGGCCGGGCCGGGCCCGGCGTTGGCCTGGCGTCTCACCACCAGTGGCAGCGGGTAGTCCCGGCCGATGTCGTCGAGCACTTGCCGTGTCTCATCGGTGGACCCGTCGTCCACTACCACCACCTCATGGGGCGGCACCGACTGCGCGGCCACGGCGGCAAGCGTGGCGGGCAGGGTGCGGGCCTGGTTGTAGGTTGGGATCACCACGCTCACGGTCGGCGCGGATGGGGGATCGCTGGCCACGGGCACCTCCTAGCGCAACATGCGGCTCTCCTGCCGGCCGCGCTTTGAACTATTTAATCACTCAGCGGCCGACGCTGTAGTATTCGATGCCGAGCCCTCGCATCTGGTCGGGGGACCAGAGGTTGCGCCCGTCCAGCACCAGCGGGCGCTCCATGCGCTCTTTGCCGCGCGCCCAGTCGATCACGGCATACTCCGGCCAGGCCGTCACCAGCAGCACGGCTTCCGCCCCGATGATGGCGTCGTCCACCGTGCCCACGTAGTCGACGGGGTAGGGCCACGCCTCGGCAGCAATGGTGGCCGCGACGGGGTCGTGCGCCACCACGCGCGCCCCAAGCCGCGTGAGCTCAGTAATCACGGTTTCCGCGGGGCTGTCGCGCAGGTCGTCCGTGCCGGGCTTGAACGCTAGGCCCAGCACCGCCACCCGCCGCCCCCGCAAGGTTTTCAGGGTGGCCTGCAGGCGCTGCACCAGCCAGCGGCGCTGGCGCCGGTTGACGTCGACGGCCGCCGCGGCCAGCACCGGCTCGAGGCCGTATTCGCGCGCGGTGTGCATGAGCGCCGACAGGTCCTTGCCAAAGCAGCTGCCGCCCCAGCCCACGCCCGCGTCCAAAAATTGTGGCCCGATGCGCGGGTCTTGGCCCACGGCCGCCATCACCTCGGTCACATTGGCCCCCACGCGCTCGCAGATGGCCGCTATCTCGTTCGCAAACGAGATTTTGGTGGCCAAAAAGGCGTTGGACGCGTACTTGACCAGCTCGGCCGACACGCGGTCGGTGGCCGCGACGGGGACGGGGGCCACGAACCCGGCGGGACGGGGCAGTGGCGCGGGAGCGGTGAACGACTGGGCAATGAGGCGCTCATACAGCGCCCGCAGGCGTTCCATGGCCCACGCGACGTCAGTGCCCAGCACGATCCGGCTCGGGTAGAGGCTGTCGGATAGCGCCTGGCCCTCGCGCAGGAACTCGGGGTTGGACGCCACGGTGAACGTCCCGTTGATCGGGGTGCCGGGGTGCGTGACGCGCAGGCCGTCTTCGATCCAGCTCTTGACCAGGTTGGCCGACCCAATGGGGACCGTCGACTTGTTGACAATGACCACCCGGTGCGCCGGGTCCAATTGCTGGCCCAGGGACATGGCGGCCGCCCGCACAAAGGTCATGTTGGCGTCCCCCGACGCCTCCGGGGGGGTGTTGACCGCGATGAAGGCGACGTCGGCCGTCGCGGCCGCCGGACCCACCTCGGTGGCGGCGGTGAGCCGTCCGCTGGCCCGCACCTCTGCCAGCATGGCGTCCATGCCCGGCTCCAGGATGGGCGACGTAGCCGCCGCGATTGCGGCCACCCGCTCTGGATTGATGTCCACCAACACGACGTCGTGTCCCAGATACGCCAGCGTGACGCCGGTGGCCATCCCCACATACCCTGCACCCAGCACGACTACCTGCACGCCTAAACCCCTCCGCTGTCCCCGGGCTCCGTGGCCGGGTTCTCCGTCCGCTGAAGTCCGATGAATACCACAGACCCTGAAAAGGCCTCACATGGAGCCTACCATGCCTTAACGCCCATCGCGCCGCTTCTGGCTTGCCCGGCGAGGGTTGTCTTCATAAAATCCTTTCCAAGCTGACGTGTAAAGCTCTCATCTATGGGAGCCACTGCCGGTCCAGGCACTATCGCCCATTAGCAAGCCCGCGGTCAGGCGGTGGACCAGTCGCGGGCATGCCTGGCCGCTCCGGCGCCATCCCTCTCCGAGACCGCCTGTGAAAACGATGTGAAACGCGACCGGTGACTCCTTGCATCGGCCGCCGTGGGGTGATATTCTTGGTATGGACCAAACGTTCTATTCATGAAGGCGGGGGCTCCCGGTGCTGACGACGGGACAAGCCTAGACGGCGAAGAAGGATGGGGGAGGTGATGTTGTGCGCCGCGTGAGTCCCGAAACCCGCGCACTCATGGCGTGGACCCAGGCGATCCAGCACCGTGAGGCGGTTCGGCGCGAGGTACGCCGGGCGGCCACGGACGAGGAGCGCCAGGAGGCGGCCGCACGGCTGGTGCGAGCCGAGGCGGCGCTGGACCGGCGGCGCGAGAGGGCCCGCGCTCGCGTGAGCGCTTGAGCTAGGGGCAGAGTTGGTGGTAGAACGCGATGGTGTCGGCCGCGATGGCGCGAGGGGTGTAGTGGGTGAGCACGCGGGCGCGGCCCTGGACACCGAGAGCGTGGCGGCCGGCGGGATCGCCGGCGAGCGTGGCTATCGCGCCGCGGAGTGCTTGGGGATCCTCCTCGGGCACCACGAGCCCCCCGTCGCCGATGACGGTCGGAATCTCTCCCGAGGTTGACCCCACGACGGCCACCTCGGCGGCCATGGCCTCCACCAGCACGCGGCCAAACTGCTCCTTCCAGCGCGGGGTGGTGAGGGACGGGAGCACCAGGATGTCCAGTGCCCCCATGACGGCCGGCATGGCGGGCGATGGCACCCGCGGCAGAAAGTGCACCTGGCCGCCGAGCCGCTCCCGATCCCGCCAGGCGCTTGCCTGCGCCTGCCACGGCCCGTCGCCCACGAACGCCAGATGCCAGGCGGGATGCTGGTGCAGCAGCGGAGCGGCGGCGTCGGTGAGGATGCTGAGTCCCTTTTCCGCCACCAGTCGACCCACGTAGCCCACCAGCACGGCATCGGGCGGGACCCCCCAGGGCGCGCGCACCGCCGCCCGCTCGGACGGCGTGAGCGGGCGGTATCGGTCGGGGTCCGTGCCAAACTGGGGAATCACCTGCACCGGCTGTTGAAATCCCTTGGCTGCCAGCACGCGGGCCGCCTCCTGGTTGCCGGCCAGGGCGCCCCGACTGTGGCGCAGCACGGACGCCTCCCAGGCGGACACCGGCCACGGGTAGTTTTTATAGAGATTTTGCCAGGTGAAGAACAGCGACGGGACGCCGGCGCGCTCGGCGAGTCGGGTGGCGACCCACGTCACCAGACTGTAGTGCTCCTCGTCGATGTGCACCAGATCCGGGGCCGCCGCCCGAAAGACACGCGAGAGACCCCGATACATATGGAAGTGGTGGTGCCGGCGCCCCCACCACAGCGGCAGCGGCACAATCGGGTAGGTGTCGGCGGGATCCGGCTCGTATGCAATGCCCCCAAACTCGGGCGGCACCACCAGCGTGAGGTCCACCCCGTCCGCGCCCGCCCTCGCCACCATCTGGCGCTGCTTCTCGCGGTACAGGGCGGTCACCGAGGCTTTGGAAATCATCAGGACCGCGAGCCGGCGGCTCACGACCCTTCCCCACGGTACAGCGCCTGATACTGGCGAGCCGCGACTTCCCAGCGAAATGCCTCGGCCCGCTCGCGGCCCGCACCCGCGAGATCCTCCCGGCGGCGGGCCTCTTGCACCAGGGACCCGATGGCGTCCGCCCAGCGCTCGGGTGCATCTACGGGCAACAGGCAGGCGGCGTCGCCCAGCACCTCGCGATGCGCCGGGATGTCGCTGGCCAGCACCGGCGTACCGGCGGCCAGTCCCTGCGCCGCAGGGAGCCCAAACCCCTCGTAGCGGCTGGGGCACACCACCAGCGTGGCCAGCGCGTACAGAGCGCGCAGGCGCGCCCGCGACACCCGCGGCAGCGGCGTGGCCACCGCGCTTTCAGCCTGGAGGACAGAGCTGGCGGCGCCCACCAGCACCAGCCTGAGGCCCGGGGTGGTGCGGGCGGCCGCCTCGGCCGCGGCCGCGAGGAGCGGCACGTTTTTGTGCGGCTGGTACCCGCCCGCATATAGGAGCAGGGGCTCGCCGCCCGAAAGGTGGAGCTCGGCGCGAGCGGCATGCACCTCTATGGGGTCGGGGTCGGCAAAGTAGGCGGGATGCACGCCGTTGGGAATGACGACAACCCGCGCGTGCCAGGCGGGGAACACCACGGCAATGTCATGCCACGTGGATTCCGACACGGCCACCAGTCGGCGCGCGTGCCCCACGTGTCGCGCCACGCGGCGGAAGTAAATCTGGGCGCGGACCCGCCGCTGGTAGCCCGGGTACAAATACGGGATGAGGTCGTGCACGGTCACCACGGTGGGTACCGGCAGCGGGCGCGGCGGATGGGCAAGGTAAGGCACGTGCACCACATCTACGTGGGCCGCCGCGGCCGCTCGGGCGAGGCCGCGGGTTTCCCAGCGCCACTTGGCGCTGTGGCTGGGCCGGGCAGTGGGCTTCACCCCCAGGCCCCCCACGGACGGATCCAGCCGCTGGCCCGGATGCGCCAGCGCCACGACCGGCTGGCCCACCGCGGCGAGGCCGTACAGAAGGCCCTCCAGCACTTCTTCGGTGCCTGTGTGCTGACCGGCCAGGGGGGCCGTGTCCAACCCCACCGTGACGGTCATGCGCGCTCGGCACCCTCCGGCACGGACGGAGTGGCCGCGGCGGTCGACGGGGTCTTTGCCTCCCGCACGATAGCCGCGATGACCCCCATGGCCAGCAACAGCGGGACGATGACACCGTGGTCGATCATGTAGTCCACCAGGTTGTGCACGCTAAACGCGGTGAAGATGCCGAGCGAGCCGACCGCTAGCGCGTAGAACCAGGGGTCCAGGTCGCCGAAGCGGCCCCAGATGGCTTTCACGGTTTGGGCGAACCAGCGGTACTGCAGCCAGATGATGGCCACAATTCCAAACACGCCGGTGTCGGCACCGATTTCGAGATACAGGTTGGACGCCTGGGGGGGCACGCCCACCAGGCCCTTGGGCATGCGCGTGGCGATCCAGTTGTGAAACTCGCCCATGCCGACGCCGGTCAGGAGGTGCTCACGGATGGCCGTTAGAGCCGACCGCCAGATCAGCAGGCGCTGCTGGTTGTCGTACGAATTGATGCCGTTGGTGATGGACGTGAGCCGGCCGCCCACGGAGTAGTGCTTCGAGTGCGCCAACGCGATGTTGGGCACGATGTGCACCTTGCCCAACAGGTTGGCCACGCCAAACATCACCAGCGGCATGGCGATGCCCCACCCAATGTACGGGGCCACGAGCTGGCGCCGGTTGGCGTACACAAAAAGCCCCATCAGCCCAATGGCTGCCACGTCCGCCACCCAGGCTCCCCGCGAGAACGACACCCACACGCCCAGCGCCAGCAGGACAATGGTCGCGAGGAGCCAAGGGCGAGCGCGGGGTGCCTTCGGCCCCAGCACCAGAATGGCGAGCCCCAGCGGCAGCAATTGCTCCATGAACGCCCCAAACACATTGGGCTGGCCGTATGTACCCGATGCGCGCATGTGATCGCTGTACACCAGGAAGGACGGGGAGCCCAGCGCCCAGAGAAATTGCACGATGCCGTACACCGCCATGGCCCCGCCTGAGATAAAGAGGGCCAGCATGACGAGCCGCCATGATTTGTGGGCGAGACCCATGTCCGCCGCCACCGCCACGATGACCACGAAAAATTCGACCAGCTCCAAAATCTTGACAGTGGCGCCCAGCCGCGACTGCGCGTGCAGCAGCGACAGCACCGCGAAAAACAACAGCGCCACCAGCGGGGCCGCCCAGGCGCGGGGAAACACCCGCGCCGCCACCTGCTTCAAGCCCACATCGCGATACTTCCACAACAGCCCCAGCGCCATGACGATGGCCATGAGGTCCGAGTAGTTGACGCTGTGCCCGTGCAATGTAAGGCCCAAGGGAATGCTGGCCACCAGCACAAAGGCGGCCAGTGACACATCCAGCGCCGTGAAGGCGAGCCAGACGTATCCCACAAAGAAGATGACCAAGCCCGGTGTGCGCACCAACAGCGCCATCAGCACGCCGAGCGCCATGATCACCAGCGGCCAGGCCGCCGCGCGGGGCAAGAGCCACCCCCGTCCGGGTTCGGACGGCAAAGCCGCAGCGGGCTCGTTCGCACCACGTTCCTCCACCGAGCATTCCTCCCATTTCGCCCTGGTGGCGCCTAACGACGGGCGCCACCACCCATCAGTGGCCCGCCGCGGCCTCCACGTATACCAAGCGCGTGGCGCGCGCGGTGGCCGCCCACGTGTGCTGGGCTGCCCGTGCCAAACCGGCCGCCACGCGCCCGCTTCGGTCTCGGGCGCCGCTGTATACCAGTTCATCCAACCCGCGCTGGATGTCGTGCACGTCGCGCGGGTTCACCAGCACGGCGGCATCCCCCGCCACTTCGCCGGTGGCCCCGCCCCGGCTGGTCAGCACCGGGGTGCCCGCGGCCATCGCTTCTAAAATCGGCAGGCCAAACCCCTCGTACAACGAAGGGTAGCAGAATCCGTCCGCTCCTTTGAGCCATCGCCACAAATCGTCGCGACCCACGTAGCCCAGCGCGGAGACACGGTCACCCAGCCCCTGGCGGCCAAGCGCCTGCCGCGCCGCGTCGAGCGGCGCGGCGAGCCACCCACGTCCCCCCGCCAGCACCAGGTCCGGACAATCGGGATGATCTTGAGCCAGCATACCGTAAGCGGTCAAGAGCCTAACCACATTTTTCCTAGGTTCCAGCGTGCCGACGTACAGGAGATAGGGGCGGGGGTGCCGCATGGGGTCGATGGATAGGGGGGGCGCCGCGACGCCGTGCGGCACCACACGCACGCGGTCGGGGTCAGCCCCGAGCCGCTCCACCAAATCGCTCTGGATAGCGTGGGTGGGCACGATGATGCGCGTCGCGCGGGGCACGGAGCGGCGCATGAGCGTGCGCTTGACGCGTCCCGTGAGGGCAGGAAAGGTTTCGGGATAGAGAAACGCCGCCAAGTCGTGGATCGTGAGCACCGACGGCCCGAGCGGCGCCGCCGGCCGCTGGTAGTCGGGAAAGTGCACCACGTCCGGCGCCCGCGACCGGATCCAGCGGGCCAGCCGCCGCTGCTCCACCCACAGCCGGTGCGCGCTCGAGGCGCCTCGGGCGATGAGGGGGATAGCCTCGGCGCCCGGCAGGGACTGACCCGTAGGCACGAGCGCCGTCACGGTGTCTTGGGGAAACTGCGCCGTGTAGGCCGCCACCAGGTGCGCGATGTACTGGCCTACGCCGGCGGGGTGGTCGTCGTATTCCAGGGCATCCACCACCACCTGCATCAGGCGGACCCCCGCGCCGCCAGCGCCTCGGCCACCACGGCCTGGTACGCCGCCTGAAAGTGGTCGACGCGAAAGACGAGGGCCGCCTGGCGCAGGTGATGGTGGTCTAGGGGGAGGTGCGCCAGTCGCTCGACCCCCGCCACGAGGCTGTCCACCGTTTGGGCGCCAAACAGGATCCCCGTGTCGCCGTCCGCGACGATGTCCAGCGCGCCGCCGGCGCCGTACGCCACAACCGGGGTGCCGGCGGCCAGCGCCTCGGCCATCACGATGCCGAAGTCCTCTTCCCCCGGGAACCAGAGCGACCGCGCCCCTTCCAGGAGGGTGGCCGCCTGGCGGTCCGTGGGAGCCCCCACCATCGTCACGGTGGGTCCGGCCAGGCGGGTGAGCCGCTCGCGATCGGGCCCGTCCCCGGCGACGATGAGGCGAGCCCCCAGGCGGTTGGCTGCCTCCACCGCCAGGTCGAAGCGCTTGTAGGCCACCAGCCGCGACAGGACCAGGTGATAGTCCTGGCGTGGCGCGTCGGCGGTGAACCGGTCCACAGCCACCGGCGGAGGCACCACCACGCTCGGGCGCCCGTAGTGCGTCTGGATGCGGGCCGCCACCGCCCGCGAGTTGGCCATGAGCCGCGTGGGGCGCTGTGCGGCGGCGTAGTCCCACTGGGCTAGTCGCGGGAACGTCGCCGACATCACCAGCCGGCCGACCGGGCCCGCCTCGCGTCGGTACGCCGCGTACAAATCCCACAGGTAGCGCATGGGGGTGTGGATGTAGCTCACGTGCACGGCGTCGGGGCGCGTGCGCACCCCTTTGGATACGGCCGAGCAGTCAGACAGCACCAGGTCAAAGTCCTGGAGATTTAAGTGTTCCACGGCGGATGGCATGAAAGGAAGGTACCGGCGGTACCACCGCCTTGCGTAGGGCATCCGCGCCAGCCGGCTCTCCACATGCACTCGGCGGGCCAACCCCGGTGACAGGGCGTCGGGGTTGGCCACCAAGGAAAAGATGGGGGCGTCCGGATACAAGTCGGCGACCGCTTCCAGCACGCGTTCGGCACCACCCATGGTGAGGAGCCAGTCGTGCACCAGTGCCACGCGCACGCGTTCCCCTCCCCCCCTCGTGTTCTGCCCGTATGCTACCACCTTGGCCCACGCGGGCGGCGGCTTGACGCCCGGCCACTGGTCCGGGCACTCTAAGCATGCTGGCGGCGCCGCGCGCCCGCGCACATTCGGGCGGAGGAGACGATCGGGGATGCCGTTGGAACGCTTGCATCCCGACAGTTCCGACGATGCGGAACTGGTCTTTCACTGGCATCGCTACCAGGCGGTCGCTCCCGCACTGGCGGGCTGGGACGTCTTGGACGTGGGCACCGGGGAGGGATATGGGGCCCAGGTGCTGGCCCGGTCTGCCCGCACGGTGGTGGCCGTCGACGTCAACTCCCGGGCGGTGGCCCAGGCCGAGGAGCGCTATCGGGAGGGCAACCTGAAATTTTTCACCGCATCGGCAGGTCGCCTGCCGTTTGGCGAGAACACGTTTGACGCCGTGGTGGCCTTTGAACTGTTGGAACATCTGCCGCGCGACCAGCACCCAACCGCGTTGGCAGAATGGAAGCGGGTCTTAAAGCCGACTGGCGTGCTGGTGCTGTCCACCCCGGACCACGACCGCATGCGGGAGTTTCCCGACAACCCGTATCACTTAGGCGAGTTGACCGAAGCGGAGCTCCGGGCCCTTTTGGCCCAGCAGTTTGCCACGGTGCGCCTGTACTATCAGGAGCTCAACGCGGCGAGCATTATTTGGGACGGCGCCCGGGACCCAAGCCGCGGCGGGACGGCGCGCGGCTTTGGCCTCGAGCTGTCCGACGAGGGGGCCCGGCCGGTGCCGGTGGGGCACGACACCCACCTCACGCTGTTGGCGGTGGCGGCCGACGATCCCTCTGCGGCCGATGCGGTAGAGCCCAGCGGCTTTCTCGTAGAGTCGAGCCGCCGTCTACTGAAAAACTTGTGGTCTCGGGTCGATGGCTTGACCGAGGCGATCGACGCGGCACGGCTCCGGGATCAGGCGCAGCAGGAGCGCCTCCAGGAGGCGGCTCGCACGGAGGCGTGGCTCCGGGACGAGAACCAGGCGCTCTGGCACCAGAACCGGGTGCTGGTCGACGACAGCCGGGACCGCGCCGAAAACATCGCGACATTGACGACACGAGTGGCCGACCTGGAGCAGGCGCAGGACGGCTGGCGGCAGGAACACCAGGAGCTGGTCCGCGTGACGGAGCGCCTGAGGGTTATCGAGGCGTCGCGCGGTTGGCGGCTGGTAAATCGCTACTGGCGGGCACTGGAGGCCGGCAAGGCGTGGACGCCCGCGCTGCGCTGCGCGCGGCGCGTGCTGCTGGGCCGACGGGCCAAGCCGCCCGCGGAGCACGAGCCCCAATGAGCCGGGACGGGTTGGTCATTTGGTACTTGACCGCCGAGTATCCTCCGTTTTTTGGGGGCGGCATCGGGACGTACTCGAGCCTCACGGTGGCCGGGTGGTTGGGCGAGGGCCACCGGGTGACCGTGTTTCTCTACGATGCGAGCGTGATGGAGCCAGGGCTGGTGGTGGACACCCCCCAGCCGGCCCTCACGGTCGTGCGCTTTGGGGGAGCCTACGGGGGAAAAGCCGCCGGTGCGCTGGACGAGGCCGCACAGGTTTCCTGGCAATACTCAGACGCGGTCGCCGACTGGGCGAGGCGCCTTGGTCCCCCCGATATCCTGGAAACCCAGGACTTTAACGGCGTCGCCTACTTTCTGCTGATGCGCCAGCGCGCATTAGACGGCGCCGTGCCCTCGTTTCCCGTGGTGGTGACCGCGCACAATCCCAACTTTATCTTAGACGCCTACGAGCACCGCACCCGGCACCTGCTGCCGCGGTACTGGACTGGCCACATGGAACGGGCCGTCTTGGCGGCGGCCGACCACGCCATCTTTCCGAGCGAATGGCTGCGGGCCGCTGTGGTTCCGTCCATCCCCGCCACCGTCTTGCGGAACCCATTGCCGCTGCCCGCCGCTGTCCCGCCGCCGCGACGGCGCGACGCCGTGCTGGCCGTGGGGCGACTGCAGCTTTTCAAGGGCACGCTGGAGCTGGTGGAGGGCATGGCCCACCTGTGGAGCGAGGGTTCCGCGGTGGTGCTGGAGCTGGCGGGCGGCGACAGCCGCTTCCACGCGCGGCACGAAGGGGTCCAGGACTACCTGGCGCGCCGCTATGCCCGCCATGTCGCGGAGGGCCGGCTCATCTTCCGCGGGGCGGAGCCGCCCCAGGCGGTGGCGGCCCGGGTGGCGGCGGCGGGCGTGGTGGCCGTCGTGTCCCGCTTTGACAATCTGCCCTACACGGCGCTTGAGGCGATGGCGCATGGCCGGGTGCTGGTGGCTTCAGACACCGGCGGCCAGCGGGAACTGGTTGTTCACGGCAAGAGCGGCTGGCTGGTGGCCCCGACCCCCCGGGCAATTGCGGACGGGATCGCCGCGGTGCTGGGACTGTCGGACGCCGAGTGGGAGCGGCTGGGCGAAAGGGCGCGGGATGCGATCCGTGACCAGTGCGACCCCGACCGCATTGCCCAGGAAAAGTCCGCGCTGTTTCGGATGGTGGTGGAGCGCCACCGCGCGGCCGGCCCGCGACGCGTGTACCCGTTCGTCCAACCCGTGGCGCCGCGCCCCCGCCCCGTCGGCCCCACAGGAGGTCCGCGTCTGTCCGTGGTGATCCCCTTCTATAATATGGGGCGCTATGTGGAGGAGTGCCTGGCCAGCGTGTACGCCTCGGACGTGCGCCCCGACGAGGTGATCCTTGTCGACGATGGCAGCACGGACCCGGAGAGCATCGTCGCGCTGTACACCCTGGAGCAGGACGCCCGCTACGCGGGGCTCAAGGTAGTGCGTGGGTGCAACCGCGGGCTCGCAGGCGCCCGCAATCGGGGAGCCGAGGCGGCCCGGGGCCGCTTCCTCGCGTTTTTGGATCCGGACGACGCGGTGGAGCCCGGCTACTGGGCCTGGGCGCTCCGGGTGTTGGACGCGTACGACAACGTGAGCTTCGTGGGTGCGTGGGCCCAGTTCTTCGGGGACAGCCAGGACCTCTGGCCAGCCTGGAACCCTGAGCTGCCGTATATTCTTTACCACAACACGCTGCATAGCAGTTGCCTGGTGGTTCGCCGCGCCGACTTTCTGGAGCACGGTGTGAACGACCCCCGCTTTGTGTACGGCCTGGAAGATTGGGAGGCGGTGGTGCGCATGGTGGGGGCGGGCCTCGGTGGCGTGGCGCTGCCGGCGCCGCTGGCTCGCTATCGGGTGCGAGCCGACTCGATGGCGCGGGCGTTTCGACCCGAATCGCTCATGTTTCTGTACGAAGAGCTTTTGGCCAAGCACCGTGAGCGGGTGGGTCAGTGGGCCGTGGAGCTGGCGGGCCTCCTAAACGCCAACGGGCCGCAGTACCTGGCCAGCACCCCCACGCGCGCGACCGGCTACGAGCCCCCCGCGTGGCTCCGGGGGGAATCATGAACACGAGCGAATCCGGCCGATCCGCGTCCCTGTCGATTGTGGTGGTGAACTGGAATGGCGGAAACCTGGTGCCCGACCTTGTCGCCGCGCTGAACAGAGAAACCCTTCCGAGCTTTCAAGTGGTTTGGGTGGACAACGCGAGCACCGACGACAGCCGGGCCCGGCTCCGGGCTTGCCCGCTTCGCAGCGGCATCGAGCTCACGGAGGTGACCCTCGCGTCCAATCGGGGTGTGGCCGGCGGCCGCATGGCGGGCATTGCGGCCGCCACCGGGACCGTGCTGGGCTTCTTGGATGTTGACGCCGAGCCCGCCCCCACCTGGGCCGCCGAAGCCCTGCGATGTATGGAAGCCCGGCCCGAGGCCGGCGTCCTCGCGTCCTGGGTCGAGTTTCCCGACGGCCGCTTAAATGGGTTTGGCGCGCATCTGGACGGCTGGGGCCACGGGCACGACGACGGCTTTGGGGCGGCGCCTGGGACGGCGGCGGCTCCTAGGCGCCAAGCCTCGCCCACGGGCTACGCCATGGGCTGCGGCATGGTTCTCAGGGCAGGGGTGGCGCGCGCGCTGGAGTTGGACCCCGCGCCGATCAAGTGGCACGATGATTCCGAGGCGGCGCTCCAGGCGCGGGCGGTGGGCGGTGCCGTGTGGCGCGAGCCGTCCTTGGTGGTGGTTCACAAGAAGGGCCACTCGGATGCGGCGCTGGCGCGGGTCAAGGGAGTGTTGTTCGGCCGCCGGCCGCCCAGCGAGCGGATCGCAAACGAAAGCTTGTACCTCGCGGAGCGCGCCCGCGTGCGGCTCCTGCTGAAGTACGCGCCCTGGCCCATCGTGGTGGCCAGCGGCGCGCGCGATGCGTGGACGGCACTGCGGAGCCTGCGCCAGCCCCGGGTGGCCTGGACGCTGGTGCGCGCCCACTGTTGGAATGCGGCGCGCCTGCCGTCGGCGATGCGACTGCGGCGCCGCTGGGCCGCGGCGGTGGGCTGGGGCATGGCCGGCCCGCCCACCGACCCGAAAGCCGGGTCAGCGGCCCGCCCTTGAAGCCGTCGCCAAGTGCCTTGACGCCGCCGGCAACTTCTTAGAAGTCAATCATGCCGAGGAAGCAGGGGGGCCAGCCGAGTGAGTTCAACGAGCCTCATGCGCCCCGTCGGTGCTGCATCTGTCCAAGAACCCCTCGCCGCTCCTGACGGTACGCCGGACCGCCCCGAGGTGGGCGGCCAGATGCCTCATCTGGTCACGGTAATCGTGCCGTGCTACAACCAGGGGCACTTCTTGAGAGAGTGTCTTCGGTCGGTGGCGGCCCAGGACTACCCGGCCGTCGAGACGATCGTGGTGGACGACGGGTCGGACCAGGCCACCAAGGCGGCGATTCGGGCGGCGGCCGCCTCGTTTGCGTTTACCCTCATCACCCAGGAAAACCGAGGCTTGTCCGCCGCGCGCAACGCCGGGCTCGCACGGGCCCGCGGCCGCTTCGTGCTCCCGCTGGACGCCGACAATCGCCTTAGCCCCGAGGCCGTGAGTCAATTGGTGTCCACGTTTTGGGCCCGCCACCGCGAGGACGACCGGGTGGCGTACGTGTATCAGGACAAAGTGTGGTTTGGGGCCGAAGACGGCTGGGTGCCGCACAGCGAGTACAATCTCTACGTCCTGATGCAGGACAACTTCAGCGATGCGTGCGCCCTGATTGACCGCGAGGTGCTGGAGACATACCACCTCTCGTACGACGAAGGGATGCGCGCGGGCTACGAGGACTGGGAGTTGTTCCTCCGGCTCGGCGTCCACGACAAGATTGGGACGCGGTTGGCGGGCCGCACATTTTTCTATCGGCGCTGGGGCTTTTCCATGGTCAATTGGGCCGACGAGCAGCGGGACGACCTCAAGACGTACATCCGGCGCCAGCAAGGCGCTTTGTACTTTCCCCCGGTGGCGTCGGGCGTGAAGCGCGCGTGGGCGCCCGGCGTCACGGTGCTCCTGGCCGATCCGGTGCCGCTCATGGCCCAAACCTTGCAGGACCGGGATGCGCGGCTGGCCCGCACCGAAGGCGAGATGATGGCGGCCCTGCCCTGGGTGCGCGGCAAGTACTGGTGTTTGGTGGTGCCGGGGCAGGAGGGGATGCTGGCCGAGGATCCGGCGCTTTTGCACAAGCTCGTGGGATTTCTTGAGCGTCAGCCGCAGTTCAGCGGCATCCGGGTCGTCGAGGGGGACACGGTGGTGGCCCGCCTGGTCCATGCCCGCCGGCTCTTGGAGGAGCGGCCCGCGCTCGAGTCCCCGACGTACGCCGCGCTGGACCGCGCTTTGCACCTGGTGTTTCCCGTCCCCGCCTGGGATGTCAACCGCCAGACCTGGGTGGCGGACAGGGAGGCGCCCGTCGCGGTGCCCGATGAGAGAAAGCCCCGGCGCTGGGCTCGCTGGCTAAAAGACCTGGGCAAGCGGCAGGTGGCGCCGCGCATCGGGTTTGAGCGGGCGGCGGGCATCTACTTTCATCAGCGGGAGGTTTTTCTCCTGATGCGGCGCCGTCGGCGCGAGCGAGCGGCCGTGCCGGCGCCGACCGACACCACGACCTCGAAATTTGCCCTGGTGTCCCCGGCGGCCCAGGAGGCGGGCCACCAGGTGGAGGTGGGATTTCGCCACTGGCTGCCGATAAATCCTGACGCCCGGCCACCGATGAAGCCGCCGCTGAAGCCCGTGATGGTCCACCGCTACCGGCACGCGGCCCCCCACCTGGCCAACCCCTCGGCCATCCTCCCCCGTGCCGCAAGTCCGGCTCCGCCGGGGGGATGCGCCCTGGTGCTGGGTCACGATGACGAGGCCGTCCGTGGCCTTTTGGCCGACGGCTACAAGGTCACGGTGGCCGATTTGTCGCTGGCCACGTTGGATGCATTGGCCTGGCAAGCCTCGGGGGTGGATGTGCGTGACCTGGCGTTCTGGACCCCTGCTCCTCTCTTTGACGGCGTGGTCGTGGCCGACAGCCTGCGCGGTGTGCTGGGGCAGGAAGCGGATCGGCTGGCGCATGCGGCCATGAAGCCGCACGCCTGGGGCGTCGGGGTCGTGGGGCGGCGCCACCCACCGCGCGTGCTGGTGGTGGCGCCGTGCCTGGTCACCGGTGGAGCGGACCGCGCGATTTTGGACCTGCTGCCGGTGCTGACCGGGGCACCCTTTGAGGTGTATCTGGTCACCACGGAGCCATCCCAGAACCCCTGGGTTCGGCATGCCCTCCCATATGTCAAAGAATATTGGGATGTGGGCGCGCTCGCCCCCACGGATGCGGACCGGGTGGCGCTTTTGGTGGAGCTCACGCTCCGCTGGGACATCGATGCGCTGTACCTCATGCACTCCCGGGTGGGCTTTGACGCGTTGCCGCCCCTCCGCCGCGCACGGCGGGTGCCCGTGGTGGCGCAGTTTCACCTCGAAGAACCCGTAGGCAACGGCGGCTGGGTGTTTTACGGACTCAGCCGGTACGGCAACCTCATCGACCGCATTGTAACGGTGTCACATCAGCTGGCGGAGCGGGTCGAAACCGGCTACTATGCGCCCGCCGACAAGATTCGCACCATCCACCTGGGCGTGGCCGTCCCCGATGGGGTCCCGCCGCCGCCGCCAGCCGATCGCCTGCAGGTGCTGTACCCCGCACGCCTGGCCGAACAGAAGGCGCCGCTGACGCTGGTGGCGATTGCGAAAGCCTTAAAGGCGCAGCAGGTACCGCTCACGATTCACGTGCTGGGCAATGGGCCGCTCGCGGCGCCTTTGGCCGCCGCCGTGGCCAAAGAGCACCTGGACCCTTGGATCGCGCTGCACGACTTTGCCCCCAAGGCAGCCATGGCCAGCTGGTACGCTCGCTCCCACGCGACGCTGCTCACCAGCGCCTGGGAGGGACTGCCGCTGGTGCTGCTGGAGTCGCTGGCGCATGGCCGCCCGGTGATGGCACCCGACGTGGGCGCCGTGCGCGAGATTGTGGGGCCGGACACCGGGGCGCTGGTGTCGAACCCCGACCGCGTCCCGGAGTACGTCGACACGCTCACCCGCTGGGCGGCCAACCCTTCGCAATTGACAGCCCTCGGTCTCGCCGGCCGGCGCCGTGTGCAGGCGGAATTCAACCCTGCCGAGACTGGACGAGAATATGTCGCGTTGTTCACGGAACTTTGGCAAACGCCCCGAAAACAGGGTTTCCAGCCCTGCCACGTGGACGGGATCATTGCCGAAAGCCGGGGCTGACCACAAATTCTGCACGCGGGAGCAGGATTTTGGGAACCGGCGTGGTATTATGGCCGCGGAAGCAGTGGACCTGCCTCCGTGTCTGCCGTGAATCAGCAGGCATTTGGGAAACCGGCGCGTTTGCCCACACCCCCCAATCGATGGGGAAGTGGACGAATGTTGTCATTGTCGGAAGAATGTTTGATCCGGATTCCTGGCGGCAAGCAAGGAGAGCAGAGAGCTGCTGAAAAGCTGGGGGATGCGGGCCACGCCCGATCCCACGGCCACAGGCCAGAGGCTCTGCCAAGGCAGGTTGGTTGCGGGACCGATAAGGTCTCCATGAGGAGGGTATCTAACTAGTGGATCACGCGAGAAGGCGCAAGGTATTCACCGGCCTTACCATGGCCTCATCGTTGGCGTGGATGTCGATTTTGCCCGCCACGGCGGTTTTCGCGCAAAGCACCCCAACGGTCACGCCGGGTTCGGTGAGTTTGTCGGGCCCCATTCATCCCACGAATGGCTCGG
>JAKARZ010000025.1 GCA_021828405.1 Bacillota bacterium | reverse complement strand
CGTGACGGGCCTCTGCGGGCAGACCACGCCGCCGTCACGGAGCACCCGGGGATGATCCGCCGTGCGCCCGCTCACGCGCTCGGCCCACGTGAGCCGGTCCGTCGCCTTGTCCCCGCGCGAGATGGGGATCAGGGAGCATTGGTCCCCTCGCGCCCGTATCGGTCGGACAGCCGCACCACATCGTGCAGTTCCGGCGTCGACACTTCCACCACCGTCAGATCCTCGTCCGCCGTGAGCCGGTGCCGCATACCGGGTCGAATGTCATAGGCGGTTCCCGGCGTCAGCCCGTGCTCGACGCCGTCCAGGTCCAAGCGCCCCTGCCCACTCTGACAGTACATCGACTCGGACTTCTTTTCGTGGTACTGGAGTGACAGCGCCTGCCCCGCCCGCACGAACAAGATTTTTCCCACATAGTGATCGGTGACCGCCCACCAAATTTCATGGCCCCACGGCTTCTCGATCCGCTCCATCCTCATGGCCTCCCTATAATTTCCGGGGGACGCCCCCACTTGGCCGACCCCGGCCATGCTGCGATGTCTTGGACCCGCGCACGGGCCTCGCGCCGCCCGGCTCAGAACTTCCTGCCGGCCGTGCCGGCCAGCACGCGCGGATCGGGAGCCTTGGCGCAACTCACCCCCGGCAGGCTCCCCCGTCATGCGGTGCAACCTAGAGGTTCCGGCCGCAACGAGGGCCCGCATGTCCGAGCCTTGTCCATTTTGGACGCCCGCGTTCAAAAAGGTCAACACGACGCGAAAGCGTTCGCCCCGCAGCGTCCATGGGTCCGTCCGCCGCCTTCCGCCCGATTTTGGGTTAGCCCTGAACACGACGTCCTGCCCCCATGCTTCTGGCCAGCGTGTGGGGAGGCGTGGGCGCACGGCTTCGGAGGCCGCCCTTGCTTTGCGCATCCCGCCTCGCGCATCCGCGGGTGAGACCCAGACGTGGACTCTGGGGCCTCGGGCCCACGGATTCAGGGGCTCGTGGGCCCCTTCACCTCTGCCGCCAACGCGTGCTGCCACCATCCCCGGTGCTGCCGCACGATGCGGAAGCCAGCCTGGGTGACCAACGATGCGAGCGTCTTCGGAGACAAGTAGTGAGGATCCGGCCCATATTCACCGAGCACCAGCATGCCCCCCGGCTTTAGCACGCGGCGGCACTCGGCCAGCACGGCGGGACGCTCGTGCTCGGGCACCTCCCCCAACATGGCCACGCTCACCACCGCGTCCAACTGCCCGTCCGGCCACGGCAGGCGGCGCGCATCCCCGACCGCCACGGCGCACCGCGGCCACGCGGCCGTGCGGCGCAAGGCGCGAGCCACGGCCGCGCCCTGCCGGTCGATCGCCCACACCTGTCCGGTCGGCCCCACGCTGCGCGCTAAAAGCGCTGTGACCATGCCTGTTCCGGCGCCCAGCTCCCCAACCCACGCCCCGGGGGGCGGCATCCATGCGAGAGTCACGAGCCTGGGCGGGAACACCGCCCGCCGAAACGGATTGTCGAGAAACATCGACTCCATCCACACCGCCATCGGGCGAGGCCGACGCTGTCCATCCCACCGCAGAGCCAGAAATCCTCCCGCCAATACGACCACGATGGCAATGACCCAGATGTCCATGGCTCCTCCTGCATGCGGATGGGCTGCCGAGTCCATCCTAGCCTGGGCTCATCTTAGCAAACGACTGTCGGACGGCTGCAGGGTGGGCACCCGTGGAACCTGGGAGGAGATGCGCATGAATTACACCAAGCCCCTGACCGTGGGCAGCCGGGCTCCCGCCTTCACGCTGCCGACCACCGGGGCCTCATCGATTTGCCTGGCCGACTATGCCGAGCATCGGCTCGTGCTGGTGTGCTACCCGCAGGCGTGGACTCCCGTCTGAACCAATGAGATTCCCGCCTTCAGCCGCGCCGAGGCGCGCTTGAGCGCGGTGGACGCCCACGTAGTGGGCGTGAGTGTGGATTTCGTCCCTTGCACTGCAGCCTGGGCCAAGAGCCTCGGCGGGCTCACCTATCCCCTGGCCAGCGACTTTTGGCCCCACGGGGCGATGCTCAAGGCGTACGGCGTTCTGCAGGACAACGGCCAAGCGGCGCGGGCCGTGCTGGTGGTGGGGGCCGACGGGCCCCTTGAGTTTGTCAACGTGTATGGGGATGACGAGCGTCCCGATCCCGACGAGGTGCTCCTGGCGCTGCAGTGACCCACGACCCACGACCAAAGGAAGAGGAGCCTTCCCTTGACTGTGGGCTGCGCTTAGGAGCGCCGGGACTCGGACTCCACCAGTTGATGCGCCTGCCGCCAGTTTACCGCCGGGCGGATGGCTGCCAGGTTGACCCGGTCGCGATGGCGCTCCACCACACCAAACACTTGGTGCAAGAGGGTGTCCGATAGCAGATGGGGCTCGAGTCCGAGATCCATGAGATGCGTGTGCTTGGCATGGTAATAGTGTTCGGGCGCCTCCACCCGGGGGTTTTCCAGGTATTCGATTTTGGCGGCGGGCCGCAGTTCCTTCACTAGGTCGGCCAGCTGGGTCAGCGTGAATTCCTCGGTAAACTGGTTGAACACGCGGTACTCCCCATCCGCCGGCGGGTTCACGCACGCGAGCTCAACGCACCGCACCGTGTCCCGAAGGTCCAGCATGCCGCGCGTCTGCCCACCCGTGCCGTACACCGTCAGCGGATGGCCGACGACCGCCTGCACGCAGAACCGATTCAGCACGGTGCCAAACACGCCATCGTAGTCGAACCGCGTCGCCAGTCGCGGATCCATAGCCGTTTCCTCAGTCTCTGCTCCATACACGATGCCCTGATTCAGATCCGTGGACCTGAGACCCCAGGTGCGGCAGGCAAACATAATGTTGTGGCTGTCGTGAACCTTCGACAAATGATAGAAAGATCCCGGCTGCTTGGGAAACGGCAGCACGTCTCGCCGACCTTTGTGGGTAATTTCGATAAACCCTTCTTCGATGTCGATGTTGGGCGTCCCGTACTCCCCCATGCTGCCCAGCTTCACCAGGTGGCAGGCCGGCACCACATTCGCCATGGCGTACAGCAAATTCAAGGTTCCCACCACGTTGTTGACCTGGGTGAACACGGCATGGTCGCGGTCGATCATCGAATAGGGCGCGGAGCGCTGCTCCGCAAAGTGCACGATCGCATCTGGCCGAAAGCCGGCCAGCATCTCCGCCACAAATGGGTAGTGGCTCATGTCACCGACAAAAGGCTCCAAGCTTTTCCCACTCACGTCTTTCCACGCGTGAATCCGATCGTGAAAGCCCGCGATGGGAACCAGACTGTCGACGCCCAGTTCTTGATCCCACTGGCGGCGCGCAAAGTTGTCGGCTACGCCCACATCAAACCCACGAGCCGACAGATGCAACGCTGTTGGCCATCCCAAGTATCCGTCTGCACCCAACACCAACACTCGCACTGGTTTCGTCCCCCCAGCTGACTACTGACTCCAACCTGTCTTTGGCCCTTGTCGCGCCGCTCATCATCTGGCCATTCGCATACGTGTATATGATTGGGCTTTAGACTACAACATCGGGCCGACGGGGAACACCCAGCGCTGCCGCCAAGTCCGCCCACAAATCCTCCACGCCTTCGATGCCCACCGACAGACGTAGCAAGCCCGGCCCGATTCCCCGCACCAGGCGCTCGTCGGCGGTGAGCCCGCGGTGGCTCGCCACGGCCGGGTAGAGCACCAGCGACTCGACATCGCCCAGCGTCGTCCCCCGGCCCCAGAGGCGAAACGCACGCCACGCGGCGTCGACGGCCGGCCGGCCGCCGGGCAGGTCCACGGATACCAACGCGCCGAATCCACCCTGCCACAGGCGCGCTGCCGTGGCATGGTCCGGATGGCTCGGTAGCCCCGGGTACCAGGTGGGCAGGCCGGCGGCGGCTAGGCGTGCCGCGAGCACGGCGGCCGTGGCCATCTGCCGCTCCACGCGGAGCCCCAGGGTCTTCAGCCCGCGGGCGGCCAGCCACGCATCGAACGGCGAGGCCGACGCTCCCGTGTAGGTGCGGTGCGTAACCACCGCGCGCGCCAAGTCGGGGTCCACCCCGGCGACAACCCCGGCGGTCACGTCACCGTGGCCCCCGACGAACTTCGTGAGGCTCTCCACGACCAAGTCGGCGCCCAGAGCCAAGGGAGCCAACACCAGAGGCGACAGCAGCGTGTTGTCCACCACCAACCGCCCCTGTGCGCGGTGCACCGCCTCCGCCAGCGCCGACACGTCGACCGCCCGCAACAGAGGATTCGAGGCGCTCTCGACAAATACGGCCGCGGGTCGCTGCACCCGAATGGCCGTGAGGAACTCGGCCCCGCTGCCCACCGGTGCCCGCGCAAGGGTGATGCGCCCCTGGTCCCGCCAGGTCGTCAGCAGCGCGTCGGTGGCGCCGTAAAGTTCGTGGGCCGCCAGCACGAGCGCCCCGGGGGGCACGGCCGCGTCCAGCGCCGCCGCAATGGCCCCCATGCCGGACGCCACCACCACCGCCCAGCTGGCTTCTTCGAGGTCGGCCAACGCCCCCTCCAGGGCCGCGACCGTGGGATTGCCCTGCCGACTGTACTGGAAACCCGTCTCGCGGCCGCCCAACACGCCGTCAACACGGTCCAAGGCCTCCGCGCCATAGGTGGTCGACGCATAGAGGGGCGGCACGGTGGGTGGATCCACCACCGCCACCCGAGGCGGATGCACCAGCCGGGTGAGTACGTCCGTCGCCATCCCCCCCGCGCGCATTGTAACCGGCCGATTGTGCGAAAAGGTCAAGAAGCTGTAAACACGGCACCCAACGAAGGGGTGGCCTGCTGGGCCACCCATATTCTAGGAGCCATGCATATCCTACGGGGGAGGCGATGGGATGGCCAGCCCCAGCCGCGAAGATTATCTCGAGGCGATTTGGATATTGACCCGCGACCGCGGTGCGGCGCGGGTGAGCGACATCGCCGCGCGCCTCCACCTGTCCGTGGCGTCGGTCAGCAAGATGGTGCGCCGCCTGGACCAGGACGGCTTGCTGAAATATGAGCGCTATCGAGGACTCACGCTCACGCCCTTGGGCGAGGGCCGGGGGCGTTCGCTGGCGGCGCGTCATGACGCCCTGGAGCGGTTCTTGCGGCAGCTGGGTCTCCGGGATCCGCTCCGCATCCACGACGTGGTGGAGGGCATTGAGCACTTCATGGATGCGGAGGCCCTGGAGGCGATCGAGGCGCTGTGGGACCTGGCCCAGCGGGACCCAGCGTGGTGGGAGCATTTTCAGGCGCACCAGCGCCAATTTGCCAACACGCGGGCCGGCCGCCCCGCCGTGCAGACCGACCCGTGACTGTGTACAATCAATCTGGCATGTGGGTGGCATGACGCCACCACCGGGGGCACGCGCAACGTCCGGCATCAGGAGGTCGCCGCCCGCCCACGGCATCTCAAGTCCGGGGGGACGCCGGTGGCACGACGCAGAAGAATCCGCCCGATGGTGCGTCATATTTTGGCTGCGCTGGCCATGCTCGTGGCGGGCGGCATCCTGGCATCTCTGGCCCTGCATTCGTCCCGCGCCGCCGTGCGGCCCCACGCCGCCGCCCGCCGGGACGACGTTGCCACGTCCGCCGCGACCCATCCCATCCGCTGGATCCCGAACGGGACGTCGTTGCCGTTCGCGCTGCACGAGCCCGACGCCGCGCTCGCGGTCTACGGGCAATCCCAGCTCCTGTACGCCCAGAACCTGACGCAGCAGGGTCCCATCGCGTCCACCACCAAGCTGATGACCGCCTACCTGGTGGCCGAGACGCTGCCCATGAACCAGGTGGTGGTCATCTCCCCATCCGCCGCGGCGACCGGCGGCTCGGACATGCGCATGCAGCCGGGCGAGCGCTTTACCGTGCAGCAGCTGCTGACGGGCATGCTCATGGTGTCGGCCAACGACGCGGCGGTGGCGCTGGCCCAGGCGGTGTCGGGCCATACCGCCGCCTTCGTGGGCCTGATGAACCAGACTGCCCAGTCGCTGGGCTTGCATCACACCCACTACGCGGACCCCGACGGCATCTCCCCGGGGTCCACCTCCAGTGCCGGTGACCTGTTGCGTCTCGCAGAGTTGGACCTTCAGATTCCCGTGCTGCGCCAAATCGTGCGCACCAAGACCGCCAGCCTGCCCAACAACCCCACGGTCATCAACATCAACGGCATCCTCTGGCGGGATCCGACGGTGATCGGGCTGAAGACGGGGTGGACCACCCAGGCGGCCTGCACCCTGGTGTTCGCGGCCCAGCGGACCGTCAACGGATACCCTGTGACACTGGTGGGCGTGCTGTTGCATGCCCAACTGTTCACCACCGAGTATCTCGATGCCGAGTCCCTGCTCAATTGGGGCTACGCGACGATTGCCCCGACCCTGGACGTGCTGGCTTTCAAAAATCAAGTGCCACGTACCTTAAATCCCTGACGCGAGATCTCCCCTTGACCGCGCGAAGTCGGCCAACACCGCAAGGACGGCCTAAGCGCGGGGATCGCCGTTCACGGCCTGCAGGGTGGCCATTGCTCCGGCGGGCTGCGGCTCGCCACCTCGCGGGTCGATGCTCCGGCAGCGGCCTGGCCACACAGGCCAGACCCGAGAGCGCGCCGCGCCACGTGGCGTCGGCTTGGCGACCCACACGCACACGGTTTTCTCGCAGGACCCCGAGAATTTGCGGCGTTCCTTGGGCATGGACTCATCGTCACCCGCAAGCGCCAGCACCCGCTCGCCCAAATGTCCGCGGCGCGGTCCGGCTGACGGCGTCCCGAGCCGCAAGCCGACTCCCGCGTGAACTCCCGCTGCACTGACAGCCCGCCTGCTGGCCCCGCACCCGGTGTGCGGCTGGCTTGTAGGGGCGGCGGACCACAATCCGGGGGTGGCACACGAAGGGCCGCCGCGTAGCCTACGGGCGTGACCCAGCCAACGCCCGAGCGCGCGGGTGGCTGTGGGACGAGGAGGGAGAGCGACAGCGATGGGGCACCATGGAGAGGCCGCGATGCAGGGATCGGTGGCGCGTTGGGCAGACGAGTTGGAGACAGCCGACCCCCAGGCTATCTGTGCCTGGGCAGTTTCAACGTTTGGCAGTCAGGTGGCCCTGGCTTCGAGCTTCGGTGTCGAGGACATGTGTGTCCTGGACATGCTGGTGCGGGCGACCCCGACCCCTCGGGTGTTTTACCTGGACACGGGAGTGCTGTTTCCGGAAACGTATGCGCTGGTGGACGCCGTCGTGGCTCGCTATGGGCTGGTGCCGGAGCGCCGGCCCCCCTCCCTCACGCTGACGCTCCAAGCAGAACACTACGGCGACCGGCTCTGGGAGCGGGATCCCGATGCCTGCTGCCGCATGCGCAAGGTGGAGCCGCTTAGACAGATGCTGCGCGGACTGGATGCCTGGATCACGGGGATTCGCCGGGACCAGACGCCGTTTCGAGCCGGGGCACGGGTGGTGGAGGTCGATGCCAAGTTTGGCCTCATCAAGGTCAATCCGCTCGTACGCTGGACCACGGGGCAGGTTTGGCGGTACGTCCGCCAACACCGAGTTCCATACAACCCCCTGCACGACCGGGGCTATCCCTCCATCGGGTGCGCGCCATGCACCCGGGCCGTCGGGCCTGGCGAAGACCCGCGCGCGGGGCGGTGGGCAAGTCGCAACAAGACCGAATGCGGCATCCATCCCGGCACTGCGCCACGGGTTTGACCCCGCCGCTACCGCGGGCCCAGCGATTCCACCCACTTAGCCACCTCAGCCAGGGAAAACGGCTTCGTCCACAGCCGGTACGGGCTGGCCTCGGCCCCCGGATGCCCCGTCATCACGGCCACCCGGGACCGGTCCAGTCCTGCCCTCACCAGACGCTCGATGGCCACCCGCCCATCGTCGGTGCCGATGTGCCAATCCACGAGTGCCGCATCGCAGCGGTTGTCCAGCAGTGCCGCGTCCCACCGGCCGGCCCCCACCACCCGATGGCCGCGCGCCTCCAGCATCATGGTCAACAGACGCACGACGCCGAGCTCATCATCCAGCACCAAGACCGTCACTGCGGCCACCCCGATCCGATGAATGACTGTTCCTGTTCGAGCGCGCACACACGGCCCAGGAATCCAGCCGAGGAGTTCGCGAGCCTCCGCTTGGCGGCCACTATCGTCCAGGGTACACCCATCCCGGGCTCGCGGCTCCCCGCCGCCCATCATCAGCCACTGTGGCGCAGGGCATCAATCGGGTGCAGATGGGATGCCTTGATGGCGGGGTACATGCCAAACACCAGCCCCACCAGGGTGCTGAACACAAAAGCCAGCACCACCGAGGACGGAGTGAAGACCGCCGGGGTTTTCAGAATGAGCGGCGCCAAGTGCACCAGCACCAGGCCCACGCCGACGCCCAGCGCGCCCCCGGTGAGACTCATCACCATCGCCTCCAGCAGGAACTGCAGCACCACATCCTCGGGCACCGCGCCCACGGCGCGGCGCACCCCGATCTCCCGGGTGCGCTCCGTAACAGACACCAGCATGATGTTCATGATCCCGATGCCGCCCACCACTAGCGAGATGAGCGCGGTGCCAGCCAGCAGGTTGGTGAAGGTGGCTCGGGTAGCGGACAGGGTCGCCAGCACCTGGTCCTCGGACGCCACGGTGACCGACGTGGAGGATCCAAACCGGTTCGTGTAAAGGTTCGTCAGCAGGTCCTGCGCCTGTGACGCGGCGGTAGGGGACGAGGCCCCTACCAGCACAGCCGACAAATTCTGCGTGTTCAGCAGAAACTGCGCCACCGGCAGCGGGATGAACACGGAATTGTCCTGACTGGTGCCCGGTCCCTGCCCCACCGGCTGCAGCACCCCCACCACAGTGAAGCGCTGGCCCAGTAGGGAGACATGCGCCCCCACGGGATTGCCCGCGCCGAAGAGGGCCTGGCTCACGTTGGCGCCCAACACCGCCGAGTGGCGGTTCAGCGTGATGTCGGTGGGTGCGAGAAATCGCCCCGCTGCCAAGTGGATGGCCCCCAGCGCCTGATACCCGGGCGTGGTGCCCACTACCGTGGTGGACAAGGTGGTGGTCCCCACCGACAGCTGACCGCCGCTGTTCAGCATCGGCACCACCACCCGCGCCACCGGTGTGTTGTCGCGAATGTAAGCCACCTGCCGCGTCGTGAATGGGGTCCCGGGCCCGGGCGTCACAAACAAGACATTGGTGCCCAGCGTTTCAATGCGGGATGCCACGGTCTGGGACGCGCCGTTGCCAATGGCCACCAGCGTAATTACCGCGGCCACCCCGATAATGACCCCCAGCATCGTGAGCAGGGCGCGCAGCTTGCTGCTCCACATTCCCGCCCAAGCCGTCCGGAGGCTGTCAAGCCACGTCACGCGCCACCTCCGTCCGCCGCGGGCAGCATCCGGCCATCCCGCATCTGCAGCACGAGCTGGCAACGGGCGGCCACCTCGGCGGAGTGCGTCACGATCACGATGGTGCGCCCCTGTTGGTGCAATGTCGCGAGCAGGTCCAGAATCTCCTGACCCGTCTCAGCATCCAGGTTGCCGGTCGGTTCATCGGCCAGCAGGAGGGGCGGGTCACCCACCAGCGCCCGCGCAATCGCCACGCGCTGCTGCTGACCCCCGGAAAGCTCCGCGGGGCGATGATGGCTCCGATTGGCGAGGCCCATCGCCTCCAGCACCGCCTGGGCGCGCTGGCGGCGCACCCGCGGCGGGACCCGGCGGTACACCAGCGGCAACTCCACGTTGCCCAGTGCCGACATGCTGGGCAGCAGATTGAACGCCTGAAACACAAACCCGATCGTCCGATTGCGCTCCCGCGACCACTCAACGACACCGAAGGCACTCACGTCGCGGCCATTCAGCCAGTATCGGCCCGCGGTGGGCCCATCCAGGCCCCCAAGCAAGTTCAGCAGCGTGGTCTTGCCTGAGCCCGACTGCCCCATGATGGCCGCGAGCGAACCAGTGGGAATCTCAAAGCTCACCTCGTGCAGGGCGTGCACGGTGCCACCCGCCATGGGGTATTCCTTGGTCAGGCGCTCCACCCGGATCATGGTTTGCCCCCGCCCCCGCGGCCCCCGCGGCCCTTGCCAGCGCCGCCCCGCACAGCGCGGCCCTTGGTGCGAAGCTTCTTCGCGCCCGTCGCCGACGTCGGCTGGGCAATGATCACCTGTGCCCCCACCGCAAGGTGGGGCGACGTCACCGCAGCCGTTGCCGTGGACTCCAGCAGCACCTTCACCGGCACCACCGTCACCTGGCTCCCCTTCAGCACCCTCACGACCGTGTGGCCGCCTCGCGTGCCCAGCGCCGCAAGCGGCACCACCAGTTGGCCATGCACCGACCGGAGTGCGATCACGACGTCGGCACTGAGCCCGTAGTAAGCCACGTTGGGCATGCTGGGCAGCGACACCTCCACCGGAAACGACGACACACCGTTGGCGTACGTACCCACCGGCGCTACACTGCTGACCGTACCGGAAAATTTCTGCCCGGGGTACGCGGGCAACGTCACCACAACAGGTTGCCCGGTGTGCAGCAGGGACAGCTCCGTCTCGGGCACCGGCACCGTGATTTGCCGGTCGAGCGAGTCCACCGCGACCACCTTCCCGGTTGCGCCGGACGACGAGGCAAACACCACCTCACCGGGAAAGGGCGCCGTGGCGTCCAGCGCCGCCACCGCCTGACGCAGCGACGCCACGGCACTCAGATCGGCCGACACGTTGGACTGAGCCACGGCCAGCGCCGCCGCCTGGCTGGCGTTGCCGTCCGCCGCCTCCGCGCTGGCCACGGCGATGCGGTCCTGAATCACGGTGGCCTGGTCCGCCGCCAGCTTCGCCAGCAGCGACGGGTCGCTGATAGTGGCGAGCGCCTGGCCCGCACTGACCTGCGCCCCCGAGGACACATCCACCGACCCCACCGTACCTGCCGCAGGGCTGGTGTAGGTGGTGCCGCCCTCCGTCGCGAGCGGCTGGCTGGCCGCCACGGTTTGGCCGGGAGACACCAGCAGGGTGACCGTGCCAGCGGCCGTGCTGGTCACCGTCAGTGCGCTCACGGCCGCTTGGTCGGCGGCCACGGCCGCGCTCCCCACCGCCAGCGTGGCATCGGCCACCTGCACCGCGCTGCTGGCGGCGGCGGTGTGCGTGGGGGCCTCGAGCGCTGCGAGCTGGCTCTCGGCCGCCAGCAGGGTGGCGTTGGCCGCGGCCAGCTTGGATGCGAGGCCCGGGTCGGCGAAGGTAGCCAGCGTCTGGCCCGAGCTGACCGCTTCGCCCGCATGCACCGCCAGCGAGGACAAAGTGGCATTGGCCGGCACGGCGAATGCAGCCGTCTGGACCGGGATCAAGTCTCCGGTGGCTTGATAGGTGAGCGATACTGAACCCCGCCGCACTGGCGCGGTGAGATACTTGCCGGCGCTGGGGGGATGACCCGCCCCCACCACGACGTACACCAAGCCCGCCAGCACCACCGTCGTACCGCCGGCCAGGGCCACCACCCGCGGCATGGACAGGCCCCGGCGGGTTTTCTGCTCCGGCATCCCCATAGCACCCGAGGTTGACACGCTGCTGATCCCTCTCTCCCCACGTCTCGTGTAGTGGTCCGAACCTCTTGAGTGTGCCAGGCCACTGTATAAAAATTATCAAGATGAGATGGGCCCGCGTGTTACGGCGAATGCGGAGGGTTCGCTCGGGGGCCGGCGCATTGTGGTGGGCTTCCGGCCGACGCCCGAAGTGGGCAGGGCTCAAGGGACGCATCGTGCCCTTTGCCACGCCGATCCAAGAACTGCGGGGGACGAGCGTTTGTCGGCCACCCCAGCCGTGCGGCGAAGGTGCTTGGCGGCGGCCTTTAGGCCGCTCCGCCGTGTCGTTCGCCGTACACGTGGAATCCGAGGCACACCGCTGCGAAAAACAGCCCGATCCAGCCCGACACCACAACCTCCACCACCAGGCCCAGCGGCAGCCACAGTGCCAGGGGTGTAGTCACGAGGCTCACCACGGAGGCCCCCAGAACCAGAACCACCACCACGCCAAGCGAGGGCCACTTGTAGGTCCAAGCGTTCAGGAGGCCCTGGCCGAGCGACCGTGGCCACGTCCACCGCCCCATGAACAGGTGCGATACGCTCCAGTACGTCCAGAGGACGGCGCCGACCAGCGCGGCCAGGCCACCGAGCACCGCCAGCACGATCCCGAAGGCCCCGAGCAGGTGCAGCACGGCAAACAGAATCCCGGCCGCCAGCATCGCGGCGGCCCCAATCACGAGCCAAAGGAGGATGAGCCCGTAGCCGCGCCCCCAGTTGCGCCAGCCTTCCTGCCAAAACGCAGCGGCGGGCAGGGTTTGCGAACTGCTCATGGCACGCGCCACCACGCCGTAGACCCCGGCCATCATGAACGGGGCGACCAGGCCTCCGGCAATCATCAGCACGCCGCCCAAGCTCACGAGCACCGACAGATTGAGCCCGCCGCTCCCTCCCGCCGACGGTCCCAGCGTCGCGTACGGCGACGGGGCCACCAAGCCGAATCCGGGCCCTGGCACCCGCAATCCCGACCGGGCCATGAGGCTGGCCGTGACCGCGAACATCGCGGCCCCGAAGAGACCCAGCCACAGCGCCAGCCACCAGGTGTCGCGCCGGTTCCATGCCACCTCCCATGCCTGTTGAAACACCTCATTCAGCACGCCGCCCGACCCTCCTTTGTTCCGCGTGATCCGACCGATTTCCTCACCCTGGGCGATGCTCCGCATTAGCCAGATGCGCGGCCTGTGCCACCATTGTACAATGGGTCAACGGCTCATCCCGGTGGGCCGATGCAAGGAAGTAACCGGAGAGGAGCTTGGGATGGCACACGATGACAAGGTGCGTCCACCCCGCCTGCGACTGCATCTACTGGTGCGGGGCCGCGTCCAGGGCGTCGGGTTTCGGGCCTGGGCGGCACAGGCCGCCAACGATTTGGGCTTGTCGGGGTACGTGATGAACCGGGGCACGGGCGACCTCGTCGAGGCCGAAGTCGAAGGAGAGCCGGCCGCCGTACGCCGATTTGCTCAGATCCTGCACCACGGGCCACCCTTGGCCGATGTGCGGAGCGTCCAGTCGCGCGCGGTGCCGGTTCGCCACGCGCACTCGGCGGTGGTACCCCCGTTTGTCATCCGCCGCTGAGTGCGTCAGTCGGTGCGGAGCGCCTCCACCGGTGACAGGCGCGCCCCCTGGCTTGCCGGAATGAGGCCGGCCACGGTCGCCATCGCGGCCCCAAACCCAAGGCCCAGCAGCAGCAGGCCGATTGGCAGATAAAACAGCGCCGGTACATGAAACACCAGGGCGCCCAGGCTCCCGAGGCCCAGGGCCGCCAGGTCGCCGACCGCGCCGCCGGCGGCCCCGATTACGAGCGCTTCCGCCAGAAACAGCACAAAGATGTCGCGCCGCCGCGCACCCACGGCGCGCCAGATCCCGATCTCCCGTCGGCGCTCCAGCACAGCCATGCCCATCACGACCCCGATCATGAGGCCCGACTCCACCAGCGCAATGCCTCCGAGAATGCCGAGTCCCGTTTCCAGAACGCTGAACGCGCTTTGGATCGAATGAATGATCGACGCGGTCGTCGTGACGCCGTATCCCATACGATGAATCCTCGCGGCCAGCCCGCTGACCAGCGACGCATGCTGCGCGAGCACAATCGCCCCACCGTACGTCAGGGGTTGGTGGGGTGCGCGATTTTCCTCAAGCCACCGGTACACACGCGCAGCGCTCACGTCGAGCACCGAGCTGAACCCGGGTTTGGCGATGCCCACCAGCGTCAGGGTCACGGCCGACTCTACCTGGCTGTTGACTCCGGAAAAACTGGCCCCCGTGGCACCGCCCAGCTCGGTGGACAGCCGCACGGTAAACTTTCGTCCCAACGCGCGGCGCTCTTGGCCCTTCTTCAGGCCGAACAGGGCGTCGACCGACGCCTGGTCCAGCACCGCCTGGGAGCGGCCGGGCACCGCCAGATGCCCAAACAGGAGGGGCGGCAGCGTCGCCCGGTGCCATAAGGTGCGCGGCGGCAGCCCCTGCACCACCACCGAGATGCTGCGGGAGCCCTCGGCGAGTTGGCCCAGGAACTGCGCGGTGCCGTACGCGCCCACCACGCCCGGCAGATGGCTAAACCGCGCCACACTCTGGGCGGTGATGGGATGCACCACCGTGGACGAGGACCCCACCTGGGTCAGCGACAGGGCGTTGGACGATTGGGTGGGACTCACCATCACGGTGTTGAGCGAGGCCTGCTGCAAGGTTCCCTGCACAACCCGGTGCTCGAGTCCCTGCCCGATGCCCACCAGCAGCACCACGGCCGCCACCCCGATCGCCACCCCCAGCGCCGTCAGCACGGATCGCCATGCGCGCCGCCGCACAGAGGCCACCGCCTCCGCCACGAGGGCGGCCAAGCGGGGCCCGGCTCTCATCGGCCGAAAGGTCTCCGCTTTGGGCACCGTGACGGGCCGCGGATCGGAATCGTCCTGGATGCGCCCGTCGCGCAGGCGAATGACGCGGTCCGCCCGCGACACGAAGTCGGGGTTGTGGGACACCAGCACGACGGTGCGGCCGTCTTCATGCGCCAGCTGCTCCAAAGCCTCCAGGATGCCCTCGCCACTCTCGGTGTCGAGGTTGCCCGACGGCTCGTCCGCCAGGATCACCGGAGGATCGTTGGCTAGGGCGCGCGCAATCGCCACCCGTTGAGCCTGGCCGCCCGACAACTGATTGGGCCGGTGGCGGGCCCGATTCGCCAAGCCCAAGCGGTCCAGCAACTCTTCCGCCCGGCGGCGGCGCACCACCCGCGGCTTGCCGTCCAGCAGCAGCGGCAACGCCGCGTTCTCCGCCGCGTCATGGTGCGGCAGCAGGTAGAACGACTGGAACACAAACCCCACGCTGTCCCGCCGCCACGCCGACAGGCGGTCGGGGGCCAACTGGGTGAGATCCACTCCGTCGGCCCAGATGTGGCCCGCCGTTGGGCGGTCCATTCCCCCCAGCAGCTGCAGGAGGGTCGACTTGCCGCCGCCGGAAGGGCCGAGGATGAGCGTCAGGTGGCCGGGCTCCAGGGCAAGCGACACGTCGAGCAGAGCGGAAACGACTTCCTGGCCGCGAGGGTACTCTTTACGGACCCCGTCCAACACCAGCGCGACGCCGCGCCGCGCGCGGGAATCCTGGCGGCCCTCAGACGGCACGCGGTGCACCGGGCGGCCGGCTCGTGGCGCCGCCGATCGTCCCCGCGATGATGCCCAATATTCCCATGACCAAGCTCAGCACCACGAGTTCCGCTAGCCGGCCGCCGATGCTGTTGGCCACCGCCGCCTGCTGGGCGGCGGTCACGGTGTGGCCGCCGCTCACCACGGTGTGGAATCGCGACGCCGACACCCGCACGCCAAAGTCGCCCAGGGTGCCGACCAAACCCCCCACGACCCCCGCGAGGCCCCCGAGCCACCCGGGGCGCCGCCGCTCCCGCACGGCGCGGCGCCCCACCAAGAACGCCACCACCAAGAGCGCCAATTGCAGGACGTCCCCGATGTACCCCGCCAGCGGCTGGGCCCCGAGGATCCAGACCGCCAGCGACACCACCACCCCAATGCCGGCCGCGACCCAGAGCCACTGGCCGATCGTTCGGTCCATGGCGCGCCTCCCTCACTGCCCGACTGTCGCACTAGGTGTAACAGGTGCCCCTATGCGCGTCAAGCATTACGAATTGGGGGGCGGCGGCGTGCGGGCGCGCGCCGGCCGCCCGTTCACCAGCACCACGCCGGCGATCACGACGCCCCCGCCGGCAAGCGCTGTCCAGGCCGGCACCTCCCCCAGCCAGGCCCACCCGATGGCGGTCGCAAGAAAAGGGTTGAGGTAGAGCCAACTGGACACCTGCCCGGCTGGCCGCCGCTGGAGAGCGTGGGCCCACAGCGCATAGGCCACCGCCGCCGGAAGCACGCCCAGATAGGCAACGGACCAGAGCGAGGCGGGCGGGGCGGCGGCCACGTTGGCCACCAGCCCCGGTGCAAATACCAGGAGCGGCAGCGTGCCGGCCCATGTCACCCACGCTGTCACCGCGAGCGGCGGATAGTGCGCCAGCAGTGGCTTCTGCGCCACGAAGAAGATGGCGGTGGCCGCGGCCGACACCACAATCAGCAGGGCACTCTGGTGAAACGCCGCCGACCCCGTTCCAAAGCTGATGAGCCCCACGCCCGCGAGGCTCACGCCGAGGCCGAGCCGCGCCCGGCGCGAAATTCGCTCCCGGAGCCACCAGGCCGCGAGCAGGGCCGTGAACACCGGCGCCGTCGCCACAATGAAGCTCGCGGTGCCGGCTGGGACCATCTGCTCGCCAAAGGTGAGGCAGCCCTGGTAGACAGAGATCCCCACCACGCCAGTCACGGCGAGGCGGCCCCAGAGCCGCACCGGCGGCCACGGCAACCGGATCGCGCGGGTCCAACCCAGCAGTACCACGGACGCGATGCCGAACCGCAGCAGAAGTAGGTGGCCGGGCGACAGCCCGATGAGGGCGCTCCGAATCCCGGCAAACGCCGACGACCAAAACAGCAACGTGGCGCCGATGGACGCAGGCGTCGTGCGGTCCGGCATCCTCTTTGCTCCCTCCACCCGACGCGGGCGGACGACCCCGAGCCTCCTTGGGCAGGAACCCGCCCGCGCGCCGCGAACGATATCAGAGGAGCCGTTCCAATTGCGCCGCACTCATCTCAGCGCGGCTTGAAGGAAGTGTAACATCTTGCCCAACATGTTCGCGCAGCCCGATGGGCCGGCACCCGTGGCGCCGCGCATCCCACACCCGCACGTCCTGCACGGCGTGTCCCGCCCCGACGACTACTACTGGCTCCGCGAGCGGGACAATCCCGCCGTGATCCAATATCTCACCGAAGAAAACGCCTACTACGACGCCGTGATGGCGCCGCTCAAGCCGATGGCCCAGCGCCTGTACGAAGAACAGCTGGCCCGCATCCAGCAAACCGATGTGGAGGTGCCGGTGCAGGATGGGCCGTACTTCTACTATCGGCGCACCGAAGAGGGGGCGGCGTACCCCATCTTTGCGCGCAAGCGCGCGAGGTCCCGCAGCGAATTGGACGCGGCGCCCGAAGAGGTGCTGCTGGACCAAAACGCGTTGGCGGCGGGGAAAGACTTTTACAGTCTGACGGTCCAGCGCGTGAGTCCCGATCACATGCTCTTGGCTTATCTGGACAACCAGACCGGCACTGACCGCTACACGTTGCACGTCAAGAACCTCGCGACCGGCGAGATGCTTGCGGACACGCGGGACGACGTGACGCTTGGGGGCAGCGTCGAGTGGGATCCCCAGGGGGATGCCCTGTACTGCATCACGGTCGACCCGACCACGCAGCGGGCCCACCGCCTGGTGCGCCACCGGCTGGGCACCGACGCCTCCGAGGACGAGGTCGTCTACGACGAGACCGACACCACCTACACGCTTCACGTGGGGCGGTCCCAGAGTGGCCGCTTCCTCTTCGCAACCTCCCACAGCACCACGACCCACGAGGTGCGCTACCTGGACACTCTTGGGGTGGACCGCACGTGGCATGTGTTCCAGCCGCGCCGGCGCGGCGTCCGGTACACCCTTGAGCATTGGAATGACGTGCTGCTGGTGCTCACCGACGACCACGCGCTGGACATGAAGTTGCTGGCGGCGCCGCTGACCCAGCTTGACAACCCGTCGGCATGGACGGAGCTGATCGGCCATCAGGCGGGCCGCCCCTTGGATGACGTCCTGCCGCTGGGCGACGCGGTGCTGGTGTCGGGGCGCGAAGACGGGCTCACCCAGGTGTGGGCGCTGGACCACGACGGCCTCCGACGCGTCAGTTGGCCCGAGGACCTTTATGCGGTCTCGCCGGGCGACAACCGGGCGTACCCGGCTCGCGTCGCGCTGGTGCGCTATGAATCGCTCGTCACCCCGCCGTCGGTGTACGAGCTCACGCTGGCGGACCTTACGCGCGTGCTCTTGAAGCAGGAGCCCGTGCTGGGCGGCTACCAACCCCAGGACTACGTCCAGGAGCGGGTGGCCGCCACGGCCCGCGATGGGCGGACCCAGGTGCCCATCAGCCTCGTGTACCGGCGCGGCGCACGCGACCAAGGACCCGCCCCCTTGATCCTGGACGGCTATGGGTCCTACGGGATCACGTCGGATCCGCACTTCTCCAGCGCGCGACTGCCCCTGCTGGACCGGGGCGTCATAATGGGCATCGCCCACGTGCGCGGTGGGGGCGAACGCGGCCGCGCCTGGTATGAGGACGGCAAGCTCATGCACAAGCGCAATACGTTTACGGACTTCGTGGACTCGGCCCAGGCCCTGGTGGAGCGGGGCTACACCACACCCGCGCGCCTGGCGGCCCGCGGGCGCAGCGCCGGCGGTCTCCTGATGGGTGCCGTCGCCAACCTGGCACCCGAGCTTTTTGCCGTCATCGTGGCGGGCGTACCTTTCGTCGACGTGCTGACCACCATGCTGGACGACACGATTCCGCTGACCAGCCTGGAGTGGGACGAGTGGGGCGACCCCCACGACCCCGCCGCGTTTGCCTACATGGCCACCTACAGCCCGTACGACAACGTGGCCGCGGAGGCCTATCCCCACCTCTACGTCCACACGGGCTTGAACGATCCGCGCGTGGGGTACTTCGAGCCGGCCAAGTGGGTGGCGCGGCTCCGGGCCACGAAGACCGACCGCCACGTCCTCGTGCTGAAGACGGAAATGGGCGCCGGCCACGGCGGCCCGTCCGGACGATACAACCGGCTTCGGGACCGTGCCCACGAAGATGCCTTTGTGCTACATCAGCTGGGCATCGACCAATAGTACCCGGATAGAACCGAATTAGGAAGGACGCGCACCCTCGGGGTGCGCGTCCTTCCTAAGGATAATGCTGATTGCCCCGACAGCATGGGGCGCGGCGGCAGCTTTTATCCGGGCCAGGACGGGTCTCCGTCCAAGCGTATGCCGTCTTGGCCGGTGAGACTCCCCACGTTGGCCTGGACGACAATGAACAGCAGATCGCCGGACGAGTTGTTGCGCCACGCCCGGCGCCCTTCCGGCGCCACCCGAATCATGGTGCCGGGCTTGACCGGCAACACGTCACCATCCACTTGAAATTCTCCCGTTCCCCCCAGGAACAGGTACAGTTCTTCATGCTGGCGGTGGGCGTGCAGGTAAGGCGCCGCCTGACCCGGCAGCGCTCGGTTCAGCGACACCTGCATGCCCGTGAATCCGAGCGTCTGGGCGATAAATTCTTTTTTCTCCAACTCACCCAAGTCACCCGCTTCGGCCACGGTGTAGTGGGTGCCCTTGCTGGTCGCCCCGACTTCTGCCATCCCCATCCCTCCTCGGTGTCATCGGATCGTGTCCTCTGCCCTAGCCCGCCTGGCACCGGATTTGGATCGGCGCTACAGGCCCAAGCGGCGCAGCAACTCGGGCTTGGTCACCGCCCCCACCACGCGGTGAGTCTCCTGGCCACCGTCGAACCGAATCACGGAGGGGATGCTCATGATGCCGTAACGGCTGGCCAGGTCCGGCTGCTCGTCCACGTTCACCTTACCCACGGTGATGGATCCTCTCTGTTCGGCGGCAACTTCTTCAACCAGCGGCGACAGCACCCGACAGGGCCCACACCAGGGTGCCCAGAAATCCACGACCAGCGGACGCCCCGCCGACAGCGCTTCATCAAACGTGGCCCGCCCCATCTCCATCACATCGCTCATCGAACCATCCCTTCCCGCCCGGCATCGGCATGCTGATCGTGCCCGAAACGCCCGCCGTCAGCCGATGCGCCGCGGCCGCGCCGGGCCAGCCGCCACGACCTCGTCGTCTGCCGCCTGTTCGATGAATCGACAGAACAAGGCGGCCAAGGGATCGCGCATCAGCACGGTGGGATCGTACACCAGGTACGCCTGGCGCCGCAGCACAACCCCGCGAACATGAAACGACCGAAGCTCGGACGTGCCGCGGCCCACAAGCAGGGCAGTCGACACGAAGCTCGCCCCCACCCCCGCCCCCACGGCTGCCAGCGTCGCCTCCAGCGAGTCGGCGTCCCTGACCACGTTGAGGCGGGGAGCCCGGCCGGCGGCGGCCAAAGCCCTCTCCACCGCCTCCCACACGCCACTACCGCGCTCGCGCCGCACAAACGGCATGGCGGACAAAGCGTCCGGGCTCACCGGGTCCGTGAGGCTGGCCCACGGGCCGGTGGTGGGTGTCACCAGCACCAACGTGTCGCGCTCCACCGGGAGGCTCTCCAAGCAACAGTCCTGCGGCGGGTACTCCGTGAAGCCCGCCGCCACCCGATGCTGCACGACCGCCGCTTCCACGGCCTGCGAATCCATGGACAGGACGCGCGGGCGTACCCCTCGGTACTTCTCCGCAAAGCGCCCCGTCCACCGCGCCAGTGCTGCGCCATTCGCATACGAGGCGGCCACCCCCACACGCAGCTCCCCGGTGATGCTGTCCGGTAGGCCCAACTGCTCCTGCAGGCCGACCCACTCGCCCAGCACCGACTCTGCAAACGCGAGAAAGTGGCGCCCCTCGGGTGTCGGCGACAGCGGTGCGCCGGCTCGGTCGATCAAAAGCGCACCCACCTCTTGCTCCAGTCGCTGCAGGTGACGGCTCACCGACGGCTGAGTCATCCCGTACGCTTCCGCCGCGCGCGTCATGCTGCCGCACTCGACGATCGACTTGAACAGGGCCAAGTCCTGAAGTTCCACCCGCCACCTCCTAGACGTGGACGCGCCCGGGCTCACGCCCTCCAAATCATACCGGCATGAGGCCTACTTGACAAGTAGCATGCAGGCGTAAAGTTTATCGTGATGCAACTATCGTATCAAAGGTCGCGGGGGGATGCCCCGCGGATATGCTGTTAGGGCTTCAAACTTCCTCGTGGAGGTGGGCGGTTGAATTCGCTGGAAACGCCTGTGGAACCTCGGCGATCCGCTACCGTGTGGCCGGTTGTCGTGTTCATGGGACTGGCGCTGGCGGGGATCTTCGTTGCCAAGTGGAGTCCTTACTTCGTAAAAGCGTTCTCGGTGGCGGCCTCCCACACGCTGGGCGCCTCAATGGTGACCGGCGCCCACCGCGCGGCGCCGCCCGTGGGCATTGCGGCCGCGGTATCCTATGCCGAGGCCTATGTGAAGGACATTTGGATTGCCTTCATCGTCGGCATGGTCATCGCCGCGGGCATCGAGTCCCTGCTGCCGGACGGCTGGCTGGTGAAGCTCATGGGTCGGGCCAATTGGGGAGCGGCCGGGGTTGCCGCCGCGGCGGCCGTCCCGTCGATGATGTGCACCTGTTGCTCCGCGCCCATCGCCGTCAGCTTGAAGCGCCAAAACGTGTCAACCGGGGCGGTGTTTGCGTACTGGGTGGGCAATCCCGTGCTGAATCCGGCCACCATCGTGTTCATGGGGTTCGTGCTGGGGTGGAACTGGGCGCTCCTGCGCATCGTGATGGGGGTCCTGCTGGTGGCGGGCGCCGCCTATATCGGCAACCGCTGGGCCACGCGCGCCGAAGCCGCCGCCGTAGCCCAGCAGGTGGACGTGTCGGCCCCGACTCCGACTGGCTCGCGGCCGGCGCGGTTCTTCAAAGCGCTGGGCCGCCTCGCCCGGACCTTGATCCCAGAGTACCTGATCATCGTCGGGGTGCTCGGCGCGATCCGCGCGGTGCTGTTTCCGGCCATGGGCCCCGCCCTCGGGCAAAGCGCCCTGCTGTTTTTTGGCCTAGCAATCGCGGGCACGTTGTTTGTCATCCCCACCGCCGGCGAGATTCCCATCGTCTCGTCCCTCATGAGCTACGGCTTGTCCAGCATGGCCGGCGGCGCCCTCATGATGACGCTGCCGGCCATCAGCTTGCCATCCATGGCCATGGTGAGTCAGGCCGTCTCAAAGGCGGACCTCGCTCGACTGGCGGCTCTGGTGCTGCTGGCGGGCCTTCTCACCGGCGTGGCGGCGCACTTCCTCCTGTGACCGCGAGACGTGACTGGCTCAGCCTGAGTCAGTCGAGGATTTTCACACCGGCGGACGCCGCGGCTGTTGCCAGCCGCCCGTCCGCCGTGGCCAGCGGACAACCCCGGTGGCGCGCCAGCTCCACATAAGCGGCGTCATAGACGGAGAGCGTTCGGACAACGGCGATGTCGACGGTCGGGCCTATGAGGTACGCGGGTACCGGCGTCTCCACCTCGATGTCCAGGTGTTTGAGCAGAGACAGCGCAACGGTAAGCTGTTCGCCGGAGAGACGATTGCGGCGTTGAGCCACCACGAGGGCATTGGTCACCTCCAGTGGCCAGATGGGTGGGACCAGCGCCTGGTCCTCCGTCAAGCGGGCCAGCACGCGGGCGGCATAGCTGTTGGATTCATCCGGCAAGCACCACGACAGGGTCACCGAGGCATCCAGCACGAAAGCCATCAGAAGCGCCGGCCTTCCTCGATGAGTTGACGCAGTCCGCCCTCGATAGGGCGCGTACGGCGCCGCAGCTTCTCATCCCCGCCACCTCCGGCTGGTCGTTTTGACTAGTCTAACTAATTGACGTCCCTGCGTCAACATCGCTTGCCTCACCCCTCACGGTAACGTCAAGGTTTGAGCCGGTTTGCAGCGGATACGACGACGTGAAGTGCTGCACAAAGCGAAGAGGCCGGCTCGCGGCGTGCCGCGCTGCGCGGGACCGGCACGAGGCCGGCTGCGGGCCATCAGGCGGCAGGGGACGACCCCGTGCGGAGCCCGGGTCGGTGACGGGGATGGCCGGGGCCGACCGCGCTAGACGCCGAGGAGCGCGACCCCCACGTGGTCCGGGTGGCGATTGAGGTAGTTCACCGCCCGTGGCAGATGGGGGATGCGCAACCGGTGGAGGAGGCTCCGCGCGGTGGGGCGCCCGCTCGCCATGACCCGGGGGCATGCCCCGTCCGGATCGGCGAGCGGTCCTCGTCGTACACCCCGTCGCGTTCCCCGTGCCACTGAACTGCGATCTCTTCGCGCGTGTTCATCACAAATGGCCCCAGTGGGTGATGGGCTCCCAAATGGGCTCTCCCCCCAGCAGCAGTCCTTCCATGTTCGGGCTCCGCTCGCTCTGCCGCAGCCGGCCCGCCACCGTGACGGCGTCCCCGGGTCCAAACACCGCCAGGGGCCCTCGGCGAGCGGGGCGCCCTCGCGGTCGGCGGTGCCAGGGCCCAACAACGCGTAGGCCCTCTCGCTGAATGCCGGGTTCCATGGCAAGTGCAACTGAGCGCCCAGCGCTACGCTGGCGTGCGCCAGCACAATCAGGGTCCACGTGGATCCCGGCCCCTCATGCCCCCCGAGGCTCCCGGCGATGAGGCGAATGAGGCTCGACCCATCGTGCGATGTCAAGAGCAAGAGCCGGTCGCCCCGGATGTCCTGATAGCGCGGAGCCGTCCCTTTGAGCCGCTTGGGCAGGTTCGCCCACAGCTGAATGCCATGAAAATAGCCGCCGGTCATGACCAGTTCGTCCGTGAGCATCTCGTCGTGCAGGATGCCGCTGCCCGCCGTCATCTACTGGATGTCTCCATCCTGGATCAGGCCGCCGCCCCCGTTGGTGTCGCAGGAACGGATCCACCACGCGCAGGGCGAGGCGTGGTCCGTCAGGCGCTCGGCCTCGGCCACCTGCTCCACGGGCCGTTCCACCATGTCCAAAGCAGGCTCCGCCACCCGCGGCAGGACCAACCAGTTGTCTACCGTCACCGCTGCCATGCGATCCCCCCTGTGGTGCTCTCCCGGGGGACACTTTAGTTTGTATAGTGCAACGGGACGCGGCGTACGAATCAAGGGTGCCCGGCGTAGCGCTGTCGCGCCCTCCAGGCGGTACCTGACTTTCCTTCCCACGCGCCTTGTCCTTCACACCGCCTACGTAAGGCATTGACTTCGACAGCCGACGCTGGCGAGCCTGACAGGAGAATGATATACTGCCCCCGGGATATAGACTTTGTAGGAGGTGTCCCGTGATTCATACGGCCAAGTTGACGGCCAAGTATCAGATGACATTGCCCCGGGCAGTCCGCCAGCGTTTGAGGGCTCAGATCGGCGATACGGTGCTTTACCGCGAGACGGACAGCGGCGAGGTGGTACTGGAAGTGGTACCCAGCACGACGGCTGACCAGTTGCTGGGACGGCTCAGCAGCCCGCATATTGTCTATGTGCCTCTCGCTGAGGCTCGGCGCCAAGCCCAGGATGAACGGGCCAACGGCCACCACGCGCCGGGGTCCATCTCGTGACGCGAACCCTGCTGGATACCAACGTCATCTTGCGCCTGTTATTAAACGATCATCCCACGCTCTCCGCCCGGGCGCTGGACGTTTTCCGGCGTGCGGAGCGCGGAGAACAGCGCCTCGTGCTCGTTCCGCTCATCGTCGCCGAATGTTGCTACGTGTTAAAGGGACCGGTCTACCGAATGGACCGGGCGGTTATTGCCGACATTCTCATCGAAGTGCTGTTGTTCGAAGGCGTTGAGTGCGACGATCGCGACATCGTCGTGGCAGCCTTGCACGCTTTTGGCGCACGGGCGATCGATTTTGCCGACTGCTATTTGCGGGCGTTGTCACAGGCGCGCAACGGGGACATCATGTCGTTTGACGCCGACGTCAGCCCATCGGCTGCGACGTAAGCCGACCCAGCGCGACCCGTAGAACGCTCGTCCCGGGTCGGGTCGGCCCGACCGTCCCGACCGGTGCCGGTTGTCACAGTGTCCGACCCAGTGCCGCCGCCGCATCTTTGATCCTCGGCAGATCCTGGGGGCTCTTCGCATAGTGCTGCCACACCACCTCTCCCGACGGCGCGATGGCCAGCATGGCCGGCAGAACGCCCACCGTGTACCAGCGGTACTGCTGCCCCCACGCCTTCAGCACGTGCCGTGAAGGATCCGCAATGGCCTCGAAGGAGATGTGCTCCTTCTCAAAATACGCGCGGAGCGCCTCGGGCCGGTCGGGGCCGATAACCACCACCTGAATGCCGGCCGCTCGGAGGGCCGGGTACTGATCGCGCAGCTCCACGAGCTGCCGTCGGCAGTAGGGTCAGAACAGCCCCCGCAGCATGGCCACGAGCACGGGCGCGCGCGCCACTAAATCCGACGCCCGAAAGGGCGTGCCGCGAATGTCGTCGGCCTGGAACTCGGGGATTGTCCGGGTCTCCATGAGGTTTCCTCCCCATCCTGGGCGTTCGCCGGTATCATACCAGGAGGGTCGCCGACAGAACGAAGGAGTTGAAGGATGTGCCTGCGAACCCTGCCCACGGAGTGTGCAATCATCTTGCCGGTCCCCGACTGTACCTGGATGCCCTCACCGCGGATGACGGGGTGGCCGTGGCCGCCTGGCATCGGGATGGGAGGTTTCTTCGGCACCTGGATGCGGATCCCGCCACACCCCCCGCGGCCGATGCACTGACGGCGGGGTGGACCACGCTCAAAACCGCCGGCGGCTTCCCGTTTGCCGTGCGCACCCAGGAGGAGGATCCCCGTCTGGTGGGGATCGTCGCCCTGGATGAGGTACTCTGGGCCCAGCGCGGGGGGGTGGCTGGCGATGGAGATATCCCCAACCGAGTGGGGTCAAGGCTTTGGCCGGGAGGCGCTGGGTCTGCTGATGCGCTTTGCCTTTGACGAGGTCAACCTCCGGCGGCTGTCGCTGACCGTGTTTGCCTACAACACCCGCGCCATTCGTCTGTACGAAGGCATGGGCTTTGTCCGGGAAGGCACCTTTCGGGAGTTTCTGGTGCGGGACGGCCAGCCGCATGACATGTTGCTGTACGGACTTTTGGAGCGGGAATGGCGGGCGGCTCGGCATGGGGCCGTCGTCGACCTGCCCAGCGTCTGGCACCGCGAGGCCCCGGTGCCGGTGGCGCGCTGGGGAGACGGCCCTGGGCCGACGCGGGTGGACTTGGCCATCGTGGGCGGGGGCCTGATGGCCGCCTGGCTGGCGTACCACGCCAGTGCGCAGGCGGCCGGCCGGTGGGCCATCACCGTCTTGAGCGACCGCCCGCTGGCCCATGGCGCCCCTGGGCGCAACGCCGGCTTTGTCTTGGGGGGCACCAGTGAGCTGTACGCCACCTTGGTGGGTCAATTGGGGCGGCCCGCGGCGCGCGAGCTGCTGGCGCTCTCGCAGAGCAATCGGCAACACGTCCGTGCCGTGTAGAGTCCCGACGGCGAGCGGGCCGAATACTGGGAAACCGGCAGCCTGTACCTGGGCGCGCCGGACGAAAGGGAGACGTTGGCGAACACCGTGCGATGGCTCGTGGAGGACGGGGTGGCGGCCGAGTCATGGATGCCAGGGCGGGTGCCCGCGAGCCTCCGGTCCCTGGGACTCCCCCACGCGGCCTTTTTTCCCGAAAACGGCGCGGTGCAGCCGGTGCATCTGCTCGCAAAGCTTGTGCGCCAGGCCGGACGCGTCGGCGTGCAGTGGTACACCGGGGCGCGCGTGACGGCCTGGACCGTCCAGGATGGGGCGGGCATCCGTCTTACCGTAGGCGGGAACCACGTTCGGGTGGAGCGCGTGGTCCTCTACACGGGCCTCACCCCCGTAGTGCGCCCCACGCGGGTCAGGTGCCGGCCACCGGTCCCGTGGCCCCGGACTACCCATATCCCGTGGACGCCGACCCTGGATACCTGTACTGGCGTCCCCGCCCGGACGGATCCTTGGTGCTCGGAGGGCGGCGCCATCTCGACGTCGACACCGAGGCGACCGACGTGCTGGTTCCAAGTCCCCGCATTCAAGACGCTCGCGGCCCGGTGGCCGGGCGGAGCCGTCGCCGTCACGGACCGGTGGGCGGGCATCATGGGGTTCACGCCGGACCACCTGCCGCTGGTTGGCCCGGTGGCCCCTGGTCTCTGCGTGACGGGCGGATTCAGCGGTCATGGGGTGGCCATGGTGGACGCGGCAGGCGACCTGTTGACCCAGCAGCTCTTGAGTGCCCCCACTTCCGCAGTCGCTGGACCCTGTCCGCTTCTATGCCCCGGCCTGACCCAGTAGCAAGCCGATGCCCGCTCCCACCGCCGCCGATGCGCCAGCGAGCAGCAGAAACTGCACCCCGCTTGTGAGGCGGGGGCTGTCGGTCACCACCCCCTTGCCGTACCCGATGGCAAAGGCGGCGGCCAACGAGGCCCCCCACGCCACATTGCGGGCGGCCGTCACGGACAGCGGCAGCAAAAACGGCACGACCGGCGGAATCGAGCCAACGACCACGGCCACCGCCATCACGACCGCGTTGGCCACCGGACTCTCCCACTGGTTCTCGTGCACGCCCAACCGCTCGCGCACCATGAATCGGAGCCAGCGCGGCCGGGACCGCGTGATCTCTCGGGCCGCGCGGGGGATGGTGTGACGCGACAACCCGATGGCGGACAACAGTTGCACCACGTGACGCCGCTCGTGGGTGGGCCACCGCGCCAATTTGGCGTCCTGATCCCGAATCTGCTTCTGCAAAAACGCGTTTTGTGTCGACGACGCCAGAAACGACCCGATACCCATGGATACCGTGGCTGCGCCCATGGCGGACAGGGCCGCCACAATCACCGCACCATGCGGCTGATGGGACAGCACTTCTCCCGACACCAGACCTACCGTGGCCACCAATCCATCGTTGACGCCAAAAATCGACTCGCGCAGGATTCCCGCGCGTTGGCGCGACCGCCGTCGCGTCCCCACCCGCACTTTGGGGGGTTCGGGTCCGGATCCGCTGGTGGTGGCCATGCTGCGCCTCCCGTCGCGCCAGGGTCGCGGACCCACCAGCCCCGCATCGGCAAAATTGAGGCCCGATCAACGCTGACATGTTAGGATGAGCCGGCGTGGCGCGCTTTAGCCGGGGCATGCGGGAACGCGGCGCCGGTACCAGCGTTGGCGGGTCGTATCGGCATGCCTGCTTACGCCAGGAAGGGTGGCCCCTTGAGGGCTGAGCACATCGACCGCTTGCCCATCCCGCCTTCGTGCAGTCAGCGTACGGAACAGTGGATCCGCTCCAGGTGCGGATCATGACCCATCGGCGCTACGGCAGGGGGCAGGACGACCTGTTCCACGCCATCACCCGCCACCGGTCCGGCGTGGTGCACCCGGCGTCAGTCCTCGACGTGGGCGCCGGGACCGGCAGCTGGCATTCCGCCATCCGCGCCGCGCTCGGCCCGTCCATCGCGTACGTCGGCCTGGATCAGTCGCCCGCGATGGTGGCCGGACGACACCTTTGACTGGGTGGGTCTGCACTTCATGCTGTACCACGTCGCCGACATCGCCGGCGCGCTTGCGGAAGCGGACCGGGTCCTCAAGCCTGGGGGCATTCTGTCCGCCGTCACCAACGGCCCCCGGCAGTACCCGGAGCTGATAGCGCTGCACCGCAAGGCGGTGGCCGCCCTCCACCTGCCCACCGTGCCGGACAGCGGGCCCCTGAGGTTTTCGCTGAGCAATGGGCGAAATTTCTTTGCGTCTCACGCTCACCCGCATCGCATCGTCCAGGTCGAATCCCGCGCCGGCGGCTTTCGCTTCCCGGCCCCCGAGTCGGCGGTGGCTTATCATGTGGGGCGTAAAACCCCCGGCGTTAGCCATGGGGATATGACCCTCGGATGACCCTCGGAAACACCCGAAGGGGTGAATCCCCGCAAGGGATAAGCCCTTTGGCCCGCGAGGGCCAACCGGTTTCCCCGCCGGCGGGCCTCAGCATGAGAATGATGGCGGCATCGACCCGATGTGCGCAAGACGGGGGGACGGGCGACATGGTCCGTCGGCGCGGCTCCCGGTTCCGCCTGG
>JAKARZ010000081.1 GCA_021828405.1 Bacillota bacterium | reverse complement strand
CCACGACTCCCAGGATGCGCCGCGCGTTTCGACATCGACCGTGCCGCGCGCCGTCTCGGGTGCCTCTCCCCGGGTGTCGCGGTCGGCCGCCACGGTGACCGGGTGGGGGCCTAATCCCCGCACCTGTCCCGCGCGCGTGAACGCCGCCAACACCGGGGTGCCCACCGTGAGCGCCTCGTGGTGAAAAACTAAGTCCGGCGCTTTGGGGGTCAGGAGCTCACGCGACATCACCTGCGACTGCCCCGGTGCCCAGGCCAGCCACGGCGGCGTGGATACCGTGACGCGGACATTCACATGCGCGCCGGCGGGAATCGGGGTTCTGGGGGTCAGCGACCCGGTGGGCCCCACGGCGAGCGCCGCCTGGTGCCTCCCCCATGACACGGTTGCGGAATCCACCTGCGTCGCGCCCTGAAGCGTGAGGCGGGCGAGCGACGATCCGCCCGCCGCCAGATGCGCGGAGGGCCGGACAAACAGAAACGCCACGATCCACGCCAACGCCAATACAACAACTGCAAGGCGCCCACCGCGCACGCGGCAGCGCCGGCCCCCCTGGGGGGTGCGTCGGACTACATGTCTCACACCTTTGGTAACGCAGGCAGGTCACGGGAGGTTACATCCGTGCGGACAATATTGCCGGCGAATTCGGCTGCGCTCGGAATGGCCCCGGCCATGACTGCCTTGAGAATGCGCAAGGTCCACCCGCCTATCGGGGTTGGCGTCAGTATATGCGAAGGTTCTGAATCCTTGTGCGGCATGGCTCGCCTGCATGCCTGGGGACAGCACACCGAGCGATCCCGGCCGCGCGCCCACAGTTGGAATCTGAGGCGGCCGCCATCCATTCCAGTGCACCATTGGCCGCCCGGAAAAAATTTGGGGACGCCTAGTGGGACAACGCACCAGTCGGCCGACCCGTCGTACCGTGTATTGCCCAAGGGCAACAAAGTGATCCCAGGGCAACAGTTGACCCAGCGGACCCCGAGGACTCGGCCGAGGCGAACGCTCCACACGAGGGAGGCATCATTGGTGCAGGACTGGCGGCGGGCACAGGCGGACGATGGCATGGAGCTCGCGGGGCGGCGGCGCGACCGCCTAGCCGTGGAGCGCGCCCGCCCCCGGGGGTCACTGCGGGTGTTCTGGCTGATTCTCGGCCCGGGCCTCCTCGTGATGCTGGGGGAGAACGATGCCCCCAGCATGCTCTCGTACTCCGCTACCGGGGCACGGTTTGGCCTAGGCTTCTTCCTGCCGTTCGTCGTTCTGACGTTTGCGATGGCCTTCGTGGCCCAGGAAATTACGGTGCGGCTCGGGTCCGTCTCGCAGGCGGGGCACGCGGAACTGATTTACCGGCGCTTCGGCCGCTTCTGGGGCCACTTCGCCATGGGCGACCTGTTGGTCACCAATTTCCTCACCCTGATTACCGAGTTCGTGGGCATGGTGGCGGGCGCGGGTTTCTTTGGCATCCCCGCCTGGGTCGCCGTGGCCACGGGACTCGCGCTCAACAGCGTGGCCATTTTGTGGCACCGCTACTGGTCCTGGGAGCGGGTGGCGATGGCGGCGGCGCTGGTCAACCTGGTGTTCATTCCCGTGGCCATCGCCAGCCACCCCGACTGGGGGGCGGTGGGGCATGCGGTGCTGACCTGGACGCCCCTGCCGGCGGGCGGACTGGACTCCGCCAACCTGACGCTGCTGCTGGCGGACATCGGCGCCACCATCACCCCCTGGATGCTGTTTTTTCAGCAAGGCGCGGTCACGGATAAAGGGCTCACGCCCAAGGACCTGCCCCACGGCCGCCTGGATACGGCGCTGGGGGCCGCCCTGGCCGCCGCCAGCGCCCTCGCAGCCATCGTCGCTACGAGTGTGCTGTTCACCCACGGGATGAACGCCAGTCAGTATGGGGCCGCGCAGTTTGCCCAGGCGCTCCGCCCATTTGTCGGGCACGCGATGGCGGCGCTGTTTGCCATTGGGATTGGAGAAGCCGGCCTCGTCGCCTCGCTCACCATCTCCAGCGCCTCGGCCTACGCGGTGGGGGAGGTCACTGGCCAGCCTCACAGCCTGAACCTCTCCGTGCGGCGCGCCCCGGTGTTTTACGTGGTGCTGCTGGGGCTGGCGGCGCTGGCGGGCGCGATCGTGCTGCTGCCGGGCTTTCCCCTGGAGAGCGTGGTCATCGTGGTCAACGTCATTGCGGTGCTGACGATGCCGCCCGCCATCGCGTTCCTGCTGCTGCTGGCCAACGACCGCGGCGTGGTTGGCACCCATCGCAACACGCCGCTGCTGAATGGGCTGGGCATTTTCGTGGGCGGGCTCTTAACCTTGGCCGGCACCCTGTACGCGCTGACGGCCATCGTCCCCACCTTGCATCTGTGAGCCGGATCGCGACGCGGCTCCCCGGCGGGACCGGACGTCGGGCGGCCAGGATTGTGGAAGGGAGTGGTCGCGATGCAAACCAGCGCGCCGGCGAGGGGGATGGCCGCGGCCGAGGAGCTGCTGGACGGCGACGTCCTCGCCTACCACCGCACCGCGCGCGAGCGGATTGAGCGCCTGGGGCTCAGCCAGCTTGCCCCTGTCACGCGCGCGATGCTGTGGGGGCTCCGGGGGTACGTGGTGTTCATGGCGGTAGTGGTGGCGGTGCAGGTGGCCCGAGCCTGGCACTGACGGCGCTAATCCCCGAGGTGGGCATGGGTCTGCCACAAGCGGCCCGCAGCAGCCCACGGCCGTGCCCCCCTTCGGAATTCATGGTACGTTGGCCGGGTGAGCTGCCCCGGCAGCTTCCACCATATCAGCCGACGCCCGTCGGCCGAAGGGAGTGCCTCATGAACATAGAGAGCCTTTGGGGAATCGCCACCTGGGGAGACCTCGCGTGGGACCCGATCCGCGACCGCCTGTACTTCACGGAGTCCCGCCAGGACAAGGCCCAGAATCGTGCCGCCCATCACCTGATGATGCTGGCGGCCGACCCGGGCGCCACGCCGGTGGCGCTCACCGCCGGCCCTTCCGACACCGCGCCCGCTCCTTCCCCAGACGGCCGCTGGCTCGCCTTCTTATCTCGTCGCTCGGGATCCAATCAGGTGTGGCGCCTGCCGCTCGAGGGCGGCGAGGCGCGCCAGGTGACCGCCATCGCCGGCGGCGTGCGCCAATTTCGCTGGGCGCCCACCAGTGACGCGCTGGTGGTGGTGGCACACATCCGCGATGGGCGCATGGATCCCGAAGTGAAGGTGGCGGAGCCCGGACCTGACGCGCCGGACAGCGTCCTGGATGAGCACTACAACCGCGACGTGCGGCACATCACCCACCACCATTACAAGTTGGACGGCGAAGGATTCTTCGATGCCGGCCGCAACCAATTGGTGTGGGTGGACGCGGAGACCAAGGCCACCCGCCTCCTGACGGACGGCCGCGACAACTACGCGGAGCCGGTGTGGCATCCCGACGGCCAATCCCTGTACTGCCTGCATCGCTTCTACGACCCCGAAGGATCCCACCCCGGCCTCACCCGGGTCGAGCGCCGCCCGCTGGACGGAGGAGCCCCCACGATTCTCTCGCTGCCGGACTGGTCCATCTCGGGTCTCGCACTGGACGCCAGCGGGCAGCGGCTTGCGTTTTCCGCGACCGACCCTGAGGACCACGGCTACGGGCTGACGGTCCTTTACGCGTTTGACCTCAGATCCGAGTCGCTGGGGGACCTCTCCAGCGCCACCGATCGGCCGGTGGGGGACCACAGCGGCAGCGACATTCCCGTGCGCTCGGCCGCTCGCCCGGTGTGGCAGGGAGACGATGTCCTCTGGTTGCTGTCGGACCAGGGCCGCGTCCAGCTCGCGGCGTTCAACGTCAGACGCGTCACGCGGATCGCCGACCAGCCGCGGGTGATTTATGACTTTGCCGTGCGCGGCGACCGCGTGGCGCTCGGCGTGGCCGATCCCACCCACCCCTCCGGGCTGGTGCTGGGGCTCCAAGATCAGGTGGACGGGGAGAGGGCCCACTGGGCGCCGGTCCCCTGGGGCACCGACGACGGGCCCGTGGCGCCAAGCGACTTTTGGGCCACCGAGTCCGACGGCACCCGGGTCCACACCTGGTGCCTCACGCCGACCTTCGCGAGCGGCCGCGTGCCCACGGTGCTCGAGATTCACGGCGGCCCGGCGAGTATGTATGGGTACCGATACGTTCATGAGTTCCAGTGCCTCGCGGCGGCCGGCCTGGCGGTGGTGTATTCGAATCCCCGGGGCTCGGTGGGGTATGGCCGCGAGTTTGGCCGGTGCATCATGGGACAGTGGGGCGACCGCGACTACCGCGACGTGATGGCCGCCTTGGATGAGGCGCTTAGGCGCACCCCACAGCTCGATGCCGAGCGGCTCGGGGTGGCGGGCGGCAGCTACGGCGGCTTTATGGTCAACTGGATCGTGTCCCACACGGACCGGTTTCGGGCCGGTGTCACCATGCGGTCGGTGGTCAACCGTCTGTCGGCCATGGGCTCGAGCGACATGGGGTGGCTCCGGGTCCCCCAGTACGGCACCAAGCCCTGGTGGGAGGACATTGAGCCCTACTGGCAGCAGTCACCGCTGCGCTACGCCTCAGCCATTCACACGCCGCTCCTGATCGAGCACCAGGAACAGGACTACCGGCTCCCGATCGAGCAGGGGGAGCAGCTATACAACGCGCTGCAGTACCTGGGGCGCGAGGCGGCGCTGGTGATTTACCCTGGCGAGTCGCACGGCATGAGCCGGGCCGGCAAGCCGTGGCACCGCATTCATCGGCTGCACACCATCGTCGACTGGTTCAACGGGCATCTCTAGCCGGGCGATGGTTCGCGTGTCCGTGAGGGGACCACGGCTGGTCCTCCCACGGACGACCCGAGGCGCCGCGGCAACGGATGCTGAACCGGCTTCCCCGGGCCCGCCTCCACCCGCACGTCGCCCGCCGCCCTGCCCTCCGCGCATAGGGTCTCTCACCGCGCCCCCCGCATGAACCCGATGATCACCGCCACCACCATGGCCAGGATGTACACCCGCAAACCCCAAAACACAGCACGAATCAGCGGCGACGGCGTGACCCGCTCCAGCGGAACCGGCTGCATGGCCTCGGAGCGCGCACGGACGGACCCTTTGACTTGGTTCTCCACAATTTCCGCCATCCGGCTCCCCTCCTTCTCGCTTCTCGCTTCGGCGCTCCATCAACGGGCTCCTTCGGGACAACGCACGCCCTGAGACGGCTTCACACGGCGCCCGGCAGGACGACGGACAGCCCATACAGCGCGTTCAGCACCACCAGTACGCCCACAATGCCAATGGCGACCACGTTTTGCCATCGCCGGTTGACATACGCACCCATGATTTGCCGATCGTTCAACAGTAGCAGCAGGAACAGCATGGCCGCCGGCATGAAGATAGACGCCACCACCTGCACGGTCAGGTTCAGGAATCCCAGCGGCGCCTGGGGAATCAAGACGATGGCGGCCGCCACCACCGCGCTCAGCAGCCCAGGCACGTAAAACCGCCAGGCTTGGCGGGCTGGCAGGTTGATGCTGCGCGGCCAGCCAAACGCCTCACCCATCGCCCAGGACGTACTGGCCGTCAGGGCAATTGCGGCAATCGTGCCGGCTTCCACGAGGCCGAGCGCAAATAGCCGCTGACCCGTGGGACCCAGCCGCTGGCCCAAGATCTGAATCAATTGCTGGATGTCGAAGTTGGACGCCCCCGCCCGACCGAACACCAGGGTGCCGGTCAGCACCACGATGGCGACCGCGACCAGCACCATGGCCAGCGCTCCGAGGGCCGTGTCCAATTGACCGTGGCGCACCTCATCCACCGTCAGACCCTTATCCACCACCGCCGACTGCTGAAAAAACAGCATCCAGGGCGCGATGGTGGTGCCAAAGTTGGCCAGCACCACAAACAAAAACGCCGCCGTGAAGCCGCCGGGGATGGTCCACCGGCCAAAGGCCGCGGCAACGGTACTCCAGTGGGGGTGCGCCATGAGCGCCAAGGGCACAAACACCAAGTTGCCGACGGCGATCCACAGCGCCACACGCTCCCACGGGCGGTACCGCAGGATCAGAAGGATCCCCGCATCCACCGCCACACCCAGAACCGCGCTTATCCAGGGACTCACACCAAACACGGACATGCCAACCGTAATGCCGATGAACTCGGTGATGAGAGTGAGGAGGTTGGCCAGCACCAGGTCTGCTAGCGAAAACCAACCCCAGGCCGACCCGTAGCGACCCCAGATCATTTCGGCGTGGCCGCGGTGCGTCACCGCCCCCAGCCGCACGGTCATCTCCTGCACCAGGTAGGCGATGCCACCCCCTAGCACGAGCGCGGGAATGAAAAAGCCAATCCCATAGGCCGCACCCGTCTGCGCATATGTGATGACGCCCCCGGCGTCGTTGTCCGCGATCATGACCAAGATGCCCGGCCCCACCACGGTCAGCAGAAACAGCAAGCGGCCCAGCCTATGGTCCGAGCGCCTCAGTGCCGTCCGGTGTGCGTGCTCCGCGAGCCGCACTTCCACATCGTCGTCGTACGTGCAGCGCAGCTCCGCACCGTTCCCGTCAGGAACCCTCCGCGCTGGCCGCAGGTCGGCGTCGAACCCACCCATCGTGATCCCCCCTCGCTGGCGCGGAGGAGGTCACACGCTGGGTAGACCCCCCTCCGCGCAGATCGTCGGCGCGCATGCATGAGCTGGCGTCACATTCAACGCCAAACTTCTATGGCTGCCGGCATCGCTCGACACCCGCGGTCCCCCCTTCAACACAGCAACGTCCCCCTGCGGCGGCAGGAGGACAAACGCCACACGTCCTCCTGGTTGAGCTTTGGCACCACATCACGTAGCAATCCAATGGACAGAGCCACTTCGGAGGAAGCCTTAATCCGGCCACCCCTGTCCTACACCTTAGTGTCTTTCGACAGGTCGGTGCAGTGGCGTGTATTGATGTGGACGCCTCGCCTAACGAGGCACGATCCGGTTCACGAACCCACTGTAGTTCCCCGCAAAGGCCGTGTCAAGGGTTTTTCGGCAAACTGAGTGCGAGAGAGTCCATG
>JAKARZ010000002.1 GCA_021828405.1 Bacillota bacterium | reverse complement strand
TGACGCCCGAATCCATTGTCGCCGAGCTGGACCGATTCATCGTGGGTCAGAGCGCCGCCAAGCGCGCCGTCGCGAGTGCGCTGCGACACCGGTGGCGCCGCAGTCAGCTGCCGGGCGAGTGGCAGGAGGACGTCTACCCCAAGAACATCCTGATGATTGGGCCGACGGGGGTAGGCAAGACCGAGATTGCCCGCCGGCTGGCCAAGATGGTGCAGGCGCCGTTCATCAAAGTCGAGGCCACGAAGTTCACCGAGGTGGGGTACGTAGGCCGGGACGTCGACGCCATGATCCGCGACCTGGTCGACGTGAGCGTCCGGATGGTGCGGGAGGAGCGGCGGCGCGCGGTCCGTGACCGGGCCGAGCGCGCGGCGGAGGAGCGCATCGTGGCTGCGTTGGCCCCGCGACCGCGGCGCGCCACCCCCGCCAAGGCGCCCTGGGAAGCCTGGTTCGGGGGTTCATCCGCTCCCTCGGAGGCGGATGCCGAAGACGGGGAGCCAGGGCCCGATCCGATAGAGTCGTCGAGCGCCATCGAGCGCCGCCGTAAGCTGCGGGAAGCCGTGCGCGCACGCGCGATGGAGGATGCCGTCGTCGAGGTGGAGGTGAAGGACGAGCCGCCGGTGCCGGCGCTCATGGGGGTGGGGGGCCAGGACGCCATGCAGATGAACCTGGGAGAAATGCTGTCAGGGCTGATGCCGCATCGGACGAAGCGGCGCCGCATGACGGTGGCGGAAGCCCGGGCTGTGCTGACCGACGAAGAAGCCGAGAAACTCATCGACCCCGAGTCGGCGCAGGCGGAAGCCGTCGAGCGGGCGGAGCAGCACGGCATTGTCTTCATTGACGAGTTGGACAAGGTGGCGCAGTCTCAGCGCGGTTATGGCGCCGACGTCTCGCGCGAAGGAGTGCAGCGCGACATTCTGCCTATCGTGGAAGGATCCACGGTGGTGACGAAATATGGCCCCGTGAAGACCGACCACATGTTGTTTGTGGCGGCCGGGGCCTTTCACGTGGCCAAACCATCCGACCTGATGCCGGAGCTGCAGGGGCGCTTCCCCATCCGCGTAGAGTTGGACGCCCTCACCGAGGCGGACTTTATGCGCATTCTCACCCAGCCGCGCCACGCTCTCGTGGAGCAGTACATCAAGCTCCTGGCCACGGAGGGGGTTACGCTGGTGTTCGAGGAAGACGCCGTGGCCGCGATGGCACGCTACGCCGCCCAGGTGAACCGCGACGTCGAGAACATCGGGGCACGGCGCCTGGCGACGATCTTGGAGCGGGTGCTGGAAGATGTGAGCTATCACGCGCCCTCCCTGTCAGGGCAGACCGTGACCGTGACGGTGGCGTACGTGGACCAGCGGCTGAAAACCATTTCCGAGGGCCACGACACGTCACGCTACATTTTGTAGCGTCCGATGCGAGGATGTTCAGAATTGTTGCGTCCGGGCCGGGGGATTGCGGTATAATTCTCGACGGTGCCTGGTAGCGGCACCGAAGGGAGACGGATTGCATGCTGGACTTGTTGGACAAGACGCGCAAACTCAACCAGCTTTTGCAAAAAAACGCGGGTCGGACCGTGGACTACGAGCAAATGGCCGAAATGATGTCGGACCTCATCGAGGCCAACGTGTACTTGGTCACACGCACCGGGGGGGTGCTGGGCTACGCGTTGCTGGATTCGTTCGAATGCAGCATCATGCTTCAGGAGGTCTTGGGCAAGAAGTCCTTTCCCGTGCCGTATACCAACGGCCTGCTCAAGGTGGAGGAAACGTCGGCCAATATTTCTCAGGAAGCGCGCCGCTGCGTGTTTTTCCACGAGCGCGCCTGCATCTACGAAAATAAGATTTCGACGCTCATCCCGATCAACGGGGCTGGAGACCGCCTGGGGACGCTGGTGATTTCGCGCTTTGGGCGCGCGTTTGATGAGCAAGACCTGCTGCTTGCCGAGTACGCCGCCACAATCGTCGCCATGGAGATGATCCGCGGCCGGTCCGAAGAGATTGAAGAAGAGGCCCGACGGCGGGCGGCGGTCAAGGTGGCGGTAGGCACCCTGTCCTACTCGGAGCTGGAGGCGGTTCAGCACATCTTTGATGCGCTGGATGGCGAGGAGGGCCTGGTGGTTGCCTCCAAGATCGCGGATCGGGTGGGCATCACGCGGTCGGTGATCGTGAACGCGCTGCGCAAATTCGAGAGTGCGGGCGTGATCGAGTCACGGTCCCTGGGGATGAAGGGCACACACATTCGCGTGTTGAACGACCGGCTGCTGGGGGAGCTGCAGCGCTTGCGCCGGTAACCGGGATGGCGCCGCATGACGACGGAAGGCGGTGGGATACTGCCTCCGAGGTGATGGCGTGCAGCGGTGGCAGCGGCGGGTGGTGGCTGCGGGCAGCATGCTGATGCTGGCTGGCCTGTCGGCTTGTGGCGCCCCGCGCGGGGTGGCCAAGCCCACCCCGACGGGCGGCGGCCGTCTGACGGAATCGGTGGGGTTCTGGGCGAACGGCTCTCACACGGGTCTGGCCCTGGCCAGCAAATATCCCCGTGCCATCACCGTCTTCTCGCCCCTCTGGTACACCCTCAACCCCAACGGCAGTCTCGGGTCGCACGTGGATGCGGCCGCGGCCAGCGCAGCTGCGGCCCAGCACTGGCCGACGGTCCCGATCGTCAACCTCGCAGGTCCGCCGGCGTTTCTCGCGTCGGTGGCGGGTCGGCTCGCGGTGGCCAAGACCCTGTCGGCCCTCGTGCGAACCCATCACTATGCAGGGGTCAACCTGGACTTCGAACCGGCGGTCGTCGCATACAAGGCGGACCTGGCCGCCTTCGTGATCGATCTGCATGACTGGCTTCCGTCTGGGGGTCGGCGGCTCTATCTCGACTTGGTGCCCGCCTCGGGCGGCGCGTATGACTACCCAGCGATGACCCCCGATCTGACCGCGTACGTCTTAATGTCATACGACCAGCACGACTCCGGCAGCGCGGCCGGTCCGGTGGCCGCTACGAGCTGGGTCAAGGCGCGGCTCGCTCGCCTGCTGTCGGTCGCCCCCGCGTCCAAGGTCGACCTGGGGCTCGCGTTCTACGGCTACCGATGGGTCGCCGGGTCCACCCAGGCGACGACCCTGCCGCTCAGCGCGATTCCCCCGGCGGCGTCCGCCCATGCGACGTACAACGCGGTGGACCAGGAAATGACGGGGACGTACACCGGAAGTAGCGGGACGCGCTATGTCTTCTGGTACGAGAGTCCCCAGGGGTTGGCGGCCAAGATCGCGCTCGCTCAGTCCAAGCATCTCCGCGGTGTGGGTATCTGGCGACTGGGGTATCAGACGGGACCCGCCTTGGCGCTGGTCGAAAAAGCGATGGGCGCGCCCCCGGCGAAGGCGCCAGCCACCACGGCAGCCACGCGGCCGAAGACGTAGGGCCCACCCGCACATTCCCGAGGGCGGCCGCATCCCAGCACCCGCTTGGCAGGGATCCCGGCGCCAGGTGACGAACGAGAACGGGGTCGCCGACGTCCCGGAGGGGAGGGGGCCGGATCGGAGAAGCCGCGGTTTTGGCGAGACAACCTGCTGATGAACGGCGCCGGCCTTGCCGCCGGCGTTTTTAACGCGCTGTATCACGTCGTGGTGGCCCGCATGCTGGGCCCCGTGAACTATGGCACGCTGTCCGCGCTGGGCACGCTGGCGCTTTTGCTGCAGGCGCCGGTGTCTGTGATCAGCCTGGTGTACACGCGACGCGGGGCGAGCCCTCAGGAAGTCATGCGCCACGCCGCTGGCTGGGTCGGGGCGGGGCTGGTGGTGTGGTTGGCTCTGTTTGCTGTTGCGGGGCCAATCGCGCAGCTATTTCACCTGCCGGCCGACCTGGTGGTGATTGCGGGCCTCACCGTGATCCCGGCCTTGGCGTACGGCGCCTTTGACGGGATCCTGCAGTGGGCGGCGAGTTTCGGATGGGTGGGTGCGCTCACCACGCTGGACGCGCTGACCCGCACGCTTGGGGCTTTCGTCACTTACGCGGGGCGGCTCGGCCTCACAGGGCTGATTGCCTTCGGGCCCGTGACGGCCCTCATTGATCTGCTGGTGTCGTGGTGCGGCGTGCGGCGCGCGGTGCAGTGGGCCCGGCGTCAGGGGCTCCCGCACTTCACGGGCTTGGTCAACGCGGGCGGCGTGGGCGTCCTTGCGCTGCTGCTGACCAGCACGGATGTGCTGGTGGCCAAGCACGGCCTCCCGCCGCGGGCGGCAGGGTACTACAGCGGGCTGGCCACGATGGGTCGCGCGCCGGTCTTTTTCGCGGGGGCGGTGGGAACCGTGCTGCTGTCCAGTGCCCAGCGCGATCCCGTGCGGGCGCGCCACTACCTCGTGCGCTCCATCCTCCTGGTGGGTGTGCTGGGCGCCCTGGGCGTCCTTACGTACTTGGCGGCGGGGCATTTGGCCATCTCACTGATGCTGGGCCCGCGTTTTCTTCCCATGCTCCCGATGCTGGTCGTGTACACCGCCGCCATGACCATGCAGTCGGGGATCCTGGTCGGCCTCTACTACGGGGCGGCGCAGAACTGGCGCCTCCCCACGCTGGCGGCGGCCGCCGGCTTTTTCGTGTGGATGGCCCTGCTGTGGACAAGCCACCGACTGGACCCGCTCATCGTGCGAACGGTATGGGTGATGGCCCTGATCCTGGCCGCCGTCCTGGGGTCCGTCGGCTGGCTGGAGTGGCGGCGGCCTCGGCCCGCGCTGGCGGCGGCGGACAGATAGCATGGGGAAGCAAAAGCGGCGGTTCTCGCGAACCGCCGCCACAAGGCCGGTCGACCGATCGGCTCGTCAGTGCCCTCAGCCGCAGCCCGACTTCGCGTTGGGATTGTTGATGGTGAATCCTGCGTACATGGGGTCCTCACTGTAGTCGATGGTGCCTCCCTCAAGATGGGGAGCAGAATCCGGGCTCACCACCAGCTTGATGACGCCTGCCGGAATGATGGCGTCCTCGGAGTTCGCCGCTTCCTCGAGCGCCATCTTGTAGCCAATCCGGCCGCACCCACAGGCCTGGCCCGCCCACACCCGAACCAGCGTAGCTCCGCGGTCTTCGGCCAGATCGCCGAAAGCGCGCTCCGCAGCCGGCGTCACGGTCAGTGCGATGGACATGGTCTCGCCTCCCTTTGGAGCCTGTCCAGGCCGCCTCACGTGACGTGGCGCAGGCCCGTCCAAAAGCTACATGCACTTCGGTGGTATGATACCACGCGAGGCGGCGGACGCAACCGGATGCCGTGGCCAGCGCGAGGATGCGAGTAGGAGGGACAGCGATGCGGCACGCCTTGCCCATGCTCCGGTACGCGGAGCCCTATTGGCTCCACGATGGCGCGGTGGCTGTGGCCGGGGTCCTGTGGCTTTACTGGGGGTGGCGTCGCTGGCGGCGGTGGCCGCGCTGGCAACTTCGTGCGTACGTGGCGGGAGCGGCTCTGCTGGCGCGCTACGAAACCCTGGCGGGAATGACCTGGTACTGGGGCGCGTCGGGCTTTGTCCTTTTGGCGTGGCACTGGGAACGTCTTTGGTTCGCGACGGTCAGTCGGCTGCATCTTACCGGTAAAGTGACTTACCCTATCCGCGCCACGGCCTCTGAGAGCGGAAACACCCGGCCCAGGACCGGCGCGGCGCGCTCCAGCAGTCTCTGGTCCTCGGTGACCAAGGGGCAGCCCAACTGGAGCGCTAGCGTTGCATACAACGCGTCATACGTGGAGATCCCGAGCTTCAGCCCGAGCTGGAGAGCCTGAGCCGCCAACATGGACGACGCGGCCAATTCGGGCAGGGTGGCCAGCAAGGCGGCGAGTGCCCGCGCTGCGTCCTCCGGGGTCAACTCGCGGAGAAGGTGGCACTTTTTCCACACGATGTTGGCTACCTCTGCCACGTAAAGGTCAGGCGCCCACAGATCGACGCGGCCCGACGCATAGGCGGCCACCAATTCACGGGCGGCGCTCGACCCCACCTCCGGCAGCGCCCACTTCACCCCACACGATGCATCGAGCACCATGGCTGGCATGTTATCGTGCCTCACGCGGTCACCGGGATCGGTCCTTCCGGATCAGGGACGTGCTATCTGTGGTGGGCTCCATGGCATGACCGACCAGAATGTCGTGGCGTACAGCATCCAACTGGGGCAACACGGCCTGGAGGTCCTTCAGGCGACGCTGTCGCGCGACATGGTCGGCGAGGGCCTGACACACAACGGCGTTGAGGCTGGTACGGCGGTGACTCGCCTCGGTCCGGAGCGCCTGCACGACATCTTCGGGCACGCTTCGGATGGTCAGCTGTCCCATGGCATCACCTCGTGAGAGCAGTCTAGCATCCCAGGTCATGGAGTGCAAGCGGATTCACGGCGAAATAGAATGCATGGTGCAGTCATGGGTGTAGGCGGGCGAGGATCATGGAGCCGCAAACGTAGCGCCACGACCAAGCCCGTCCGTTGGTCGTGGCGCACGAGGGACGTGGTTATCCGGCCACCGCAAGCTTGCCTATGAACCCTTTGGTGTCGATGATGTGGCGCGACAAGCCGAGGCGCTCCGGGCTGATGCCAATCGCCAGCCCGATGGCCTGGGGCAGATGCAGAATGGGCATGGCAGGGGCGGTGTGCGCGCTCGGTGTGTCCAGCTGTTGGCCGTCGAGATTGAGATGGCACAGCGGGCAGGGGGTTACCAGCGCGTCGGCCGACACGTCGCGGGCCTCGTCCAGCCGCTTGCCCGTCAGCGCCAGCGAGCTCTTGTGGTTGGTTTCCAAGAGCGGGAACCCGCAGCACTTGTCCTTACCCCGGTATTCTTCCACCGGCTCGGCCCCCAAGGTGGCGATCACGCGCTCCAAGTACCCCTCGCGGCCAGCGGTGAGCGGATCCACGACGGAGGAGGGGCGCACGATGTAGCAGCCGTAGAACGGCGCCAAGCGGACGCCCGAGAGCGGCCGCACCACCATCTCCTTCAGACGCTCCAACCCATAGTCCTCCACAACCACCCAGAGCAAGTGCTTGATGTCCGTGGTGCCCCGGTACTCGAGCCCTTCGTCCGCTAGGTACTGGTTCACCTCGCTGCGGTACTCGGCGTCGTGGTTCACGCGACCCGCGACCTGGGACATCACGCCGGTGCAGGTGCTGCAGATGGTCATGATGGGGTGGCCCAGCTGCTCCGCCATGGCAAAGGTGCGGGTGTTGACGACGTCCCCCGCGAGCGGGTCCCGCTCGGAGATCACGCCGGCCCCGGTGCAGGCGGCGCCGGTGAGCTCACTCAGGGAAAACCCCAACTTCCCGCCCACGGCGACCATGGCCTGATACAGTTCGGGGGCGCCACCCTTGGCCACGCAGCCGGGGTAGAATGCATACGTCGTCATACCCGCGATCCCTCCTGAGCTTGTTGGTGCAACTTGAAGCGGCGCCGGTAGGTGGACGGCGTGCGCTCAAATATGCGGCGAATGCGCGAGGCATCCGGTATGCGATGGGGAATGAGGGGGGGGAGTTTGCGGTGCCTCATCGAGCGCAGCCCCACCCGGGCGTAGGCCAAAAGCTCCACCGTGGAGACGCTTTTCATCAGGTAGCGCGTCTCGTCCAGTCGCCCGTAGCGGCCCACAATGTCGATGAACGCCTTCTGCCGGCGCGCTCCGTTGCCCTTCTCCGCCAGCCCATCTTCCACGAGGATCTTGCGCATCGCCATGATGCGCTCCATGGGGGCGACGTCCTTGGGGCACACCTCGACGCACTGGTAGCAGTGCGTGCAATCCCACACGCCGCCGGGACCGTTCATCTGCATCAGGCGCTGGGTGTCCGCGGCGTCGCGAGGGTCCATCACGAACCGGTACTCCTTGGCGAACGCGTTGGGGCCGATGAAGATCGGGTTGACCGACAAGGCGTCACAGTCCGACACGCAGGCACCGCACATGATGCAGTTCACCACACCGTCGAGGTGCAACATGCTGTCCGGCGGCACGACGTACTCGCGCTCGGGCACCTCGCCCGCTGGTTGCAGATACGGATCGATGCTGTAAAGCTTCTTCCAGAATGGCTCCAGGTCCACGACCAGGTCTTTGATCACCGGCATGTTGCCCATGGGCTCCACGGTGACGGTGCCCGCGTGGAGGTCAGACAGCCTGGTCTTGCACGCCAGGTTGGCATGGCCGTTGACCCGCATGCCGCACGACCCACAGATGTGGCTCCGGCACGAACACCGGAGTGACAAGGTTTCGTCCACTTCTTCGCGCACTTGAAGCAGCGCGTCCAGCAATGTGAAGTGATTCGGCACCTCGAGTGCGTATTCTTTCCAATACGGTTCCCCGTCGGCTTCGGGGTCCTGGCGCCTTACTTTCAATTGAACGTCCATCGGTTGATCAGCGCCTCCTTTTGAATCCGTGTGAGTTCCCGGGACAGTCCCTTCCGTCGAAAGGGTGTCGGGACGACAGTCACCACCCGAGCGGCCATCAGTACGACCGCACCTGGGGTTCCCAGCGTGTCATGGTGACCGGCGTGAAGTGAATCTCGGGGCCCTCTTCCCGATACTGAAGCTGAATGTGCTTCAGCCAGTGCTCGTCGTCCCGCTCGGGGTAGTCTGTGCGTGTGTGCGCCCCCCGGCTCTCGGTGCGGGTGAGGGCGGTCACCTGGATCGCCACGGCGATGTCCAGCATACACTGCAACTCAAGAACGGACGTCAGGTTGGTGTTGAACACCCGGCCCTTGTCGCCCACGTGGACCCGGGTCGCACGGTCTCGGAGGGTCTGAAGCAGGGCTCCCATCTCGGTGAGCCCGCCCGCCTCGCGGAACACGCCACAGTGTTTCACCATGTTGACGCCCATGTCCCAGCGCACTTTGGCCGCCAGCTCTCCGACGTAGGGGCGCTCCAAAAGCGCCCGAATGCGGTCGGTTTCATGCTGCAGCGCGGCCTCGCCAAGCGGGAAATTGTCGGACGGGGCGGGGAGCGAGCGGCTGCGCTCCGACGCGGCCGCGCCGGCCCGGCGTCCAAAGACCACCGTGTCCAGGAGAGAGTTGGCGCCCAGTCGATTCCCCCCGTGAATGCTGACGCAGGCGCATTCACCGGCGGCGTAGAGGCCCTCCAGCGTGGTCTTGCCGTCCACGTCCGTCTTGATGCCGCCCATGGCATAGTGAAACCCGGGCCGGACGGGCACGGGATCTTCCACGATATTGACGCCGGCGAGCTCCAGCGCGAGCTCGTGAATCTGACTCAGTTTTCGCATGATGAGGTCCTTGCCCAAATGACGGCAGTCCAGGAGCACGCAGTTGTCGACGCCACGCCCCTCGTTGATTTCGGTCTGCTCGGCGCGCGACACCACATCACGGCTGGCGAGCTCCAGCTTGTTGGGGGCGTACTTCTTCATGAAGCGGTCCCCCTCGGAGTTCAGCAGGTACGCACCCTCGCCGCGCGCCCCTTCTGTCAACAAGGCGCCCGACCCCTTCAGGGTGGTGGGGTGGTACTGCATCATCTCCATGTCCATCAGCCGAGCGCCAGCCCGGTAGGCGATGGCCATGCCGTCTCCCGTGTTGATGAGCGCGTTCGTGGACGGCTCGAAGACGCGGCCCAGCCCGCCGGTGGCGAGTACCACCGCGTTGGCCTGAATCGCGTGCAGCTGGCCCGATCGGATATCCATGCCGACAATCCCGCGGACGACCCCCTCGGATTCAACTAGGCTGGTGACAAACCACTCGTTGTACATGCGGACGCCCACCCGGACCAGCTGTTCAAACATCACCTGGAGCAGAGCCTGTCCTGTAATGTCGGCCACAAAAAAAGTGCGTGCCTGGGAGGCGCCGCCAAAGTTGCGGGTGCCCAGGTGACCGGTCTCATCGCGGCTGAAGTTGACGCCCCAGTGCTCCAATTCCAACACGGCCGCTGGCGCCTCTCGGGCCAAAGTCTCGATGGCGTCCTGGTCGCCCAGGTAGTCGCTCCCCTTGACCGTGTCATAACCGTGCGATTCCCAGGTGTCACCTTCTCCCAATGCTGCATTGATGCCGCCCTGGGCGGCGTTGGAATGACTCCGGACGGGATATACTTTCGAGACAATCGCCACGTCCACGCCCTGGTTGTGCGCTTCGATGGCGGCACGCATGCCGGCCAGCCCCGCGCCCACGACGAGGACGTCGTGTTTGTACATCATCGCGAACCACTCCATCTCTTGGTTGCTCATCCTCCGACGCGACGGAGGATGGTTGTGTGCGCGGTCGTTCGACTTGGCCGCCACCCGCGGAAGTTTGCGCCCATAACGCGATAACCCCTACGGATTGTACCGCTTTTGCTGAGCCACTCCCACGGCAAGCGGCGGGTTCACTCGGGAACCCCGACGCTGCTGGCCGCTGGCATCCTCTCGCGTGGGTCCCGGTAGCGGAGGACACCAACGTGACCGCGGCCCATAGCGGGTTTCCGAGTACCGTCGCCTGCACCGGCCGCTGGCCCTCCCGTGCGATCGTGGCGCGGCACCTCAGGACTAAGCCTGCCCAATTCCGGCGCGCGACCGGCGGCCGCGCAATAGGGGTCAGTTGCAAGCGGGGCTGCCCCTACGTCGCGCAGCCGCCCCGCGAGGGGATACACCTTTTGTGTCCCTTTCCCTGGGGCTGGGGGGCGTAAGCTATACTGGGTGTGGAACGAAGTAGTGGGTGTCGGCGGCAGGACGCCCGAGGAGGTCGGCACGCCGGTCGAATGGCAGGCATCGTACGCGGAAGCGATGAAGATGGCGCCCGAACAGCGCCACTTGGTGTTTCTGGACTTCGTCAAGATCCCCGGGGCGAGGCGGTTGCGCCAAGGTGGATGCCGTGACGTATCCACACCCAGATGTAGCCAAGGCACTGAATGAGCGGACCGCGCCGTTTCAACTCGTATTTCTTGGTTGCCATGCGTCTGGCGGAGGGGCCGAGACATCTGTTGCATGCGACTTTCTCCGAAGCGGTGGCCACGTTTGACGCGGTGGGGGAGGGGGGCGACCCCCACGCAACGCTGGAGGGACTGTGCTGGGCGGATGTCGTGGCGCTGCGGCTGGGCCAGCGCGGCAAGTTCGTGCGCCGCTGGCAGGCGCTTAAGGCCAGCTACCCCGACAGCAGTGGGGGGAGCCGGGCTTCGTTTATTGAAAATAGTGAACAATAGGTGGCGGGCAGACTATCCGCTCGAGGGAGGGGCAATCCTCCGTGCCCGAGACCGGTAGGCCCGCCGCCGAAGTCCGGATAGTTGGGAAATCCAGGCCGAACCACTGGGTCCGGGGATCGTGGGTACCCACCGCAGGCGCCTGGGCATCGGCGCGCATGATCACGCGCCGGCGACGATGTGCTGTCTCTGATAACACCCGGCGCCGACCTGGCGCCGTTGGTGGAGAGAAGGGGTAGGGGATCTCCGACGCAATGCTGGGGGCCAAAAATAACGTCCGATAATAGATATTATGTTAACTACGAAAACGGGCAGGTGGACAGGTGCTACCTATGTTGCCGACGAAGGAAGTCTCGCACCCGGCTCACCAAGGAGGCACTTCCGAACGGTGGGAAGGTGCCGCCAGGGTGAGTCGAATTCTTCGCTGCGGTCTGGGTCGGCGTTTCGAGGGATCGGGGTATGGGCCCACCTCAAAATGTCATCAGAGTGTAGCGTGCCGCGAGTTTCTCGGCAATTTCAACCCCGCCGCGAACTCTGCGTGCCGGGAACATCTGATCGGAGGTCAGCCCCAGGTTTTCAAGGGAAACCTCGCATACGGCAAGATCGACGCCTGCTTCCCGGAGCGCGTCCAGCATTTGCCCAAACGCCGGGGAGTTTCTCTGGTTAGCGCGGAAGATTTCCACGCCCGGCCCCAGTCCCATCAACTCGACGGGCATGCCGCCCGACGTTCGGACCATCAACGTCATCTGCAATACCGCGTTCGCACGCACAAAGGCCTCTTTGCCCGTTGTCAGGACAACCAGTACGGGCGATTCGTCTGCCATGGTCGTATCCCCCCCCCTCCCCAGGCTACACGATTTGGTTCGGTACGTCTTCATGCTGGCCGTCTGCGCCCCGACGGCCCTCTGCGGTCGGCTGCCGGACGTCGAGGATGCCCCAGCGCTGAACGGCGGGGACGTGGCGACTCTTCGCATTCTGACCATGTACGTGCCCAGCGACAACCGGGGCCCTTGCACCTGGAGTGGAGGCCGTTCGTGGCAGCGTTGCCCACAGGCATCGGGTCCCCTCCCCCACCCGCTTTCTGGAGGAACAGGCCAGACGGGTCGTATCGCGGGGGAACGCAGGGTACGGGTCGGCGTCCAGTCCCCACAGAGAGTGACCCGTCCGGCCGCTGCGACCGTGCGCGGGGCGAACCGAACGCCACCTGCGAGAGTCTGCGCAGCGACTCTGCCGCCGGAACCCCGTTGGTCGTGAGGACCACCAGTGCCAGGTCCCAGCGGCGGTGGGCAGCAACATGGGCCACGGAGCCGTAGGCCGCGCCGGCTAGGCAACAGGCCCCCGGCAAGTTTGCGCCTCACGCGCCACCGGCTCCGCCAGCGCTATGGGAACAGCGGTCGGTGTGGCGCTCCACCCTTGATCCTATCTAGTCCAGGTGCAGGGACCGCCGCACGATTCGGGTGCCGTCCACGAGGCTCGCAAGTTTGGCTGCGGCGACGGTGCGCGGCAGGAACCACAGGCCGCAGTCCGTACTGGCGTGCAGCCGCTCGGCAGGCACCACGGTGAGCGCGCCCTCTAGGCGGGCGGCCACCTCCCCGGGTGTCTCCACGCGCGACGCGGGATCGCAGTTGATGGCGCCCAACGCCACGCCCTTGTCCCCAACCGCGGCCAGTACGTCCGGCTGGTGGCCCGGCTGCGTGTACTCCAGCGAGATGGCGTCGATGTCGGTGGCGGCCAGCAGTTCCAAGGCTCCGTAAAACTCGGGGTTGACGCGCTTACTAGTCACCGCGTTCGCGTACCCATAGCACATGTGGGCAAACGTCGTGACCCCGCGCTCGCGCAGGCCGCGAACCGTTTCGTTGATCACGTCGCGCGCCAGGTCGGGAAACTCCAGGTGGGCACTGCGAAACTCGGGCTCGTCCAGTTGCAGGAAGCGGCAGCCCGCGTCCGCAAGCGCGTGCGCCTCCGCGTTTAAGGATTTCGCCAGCGCCCACCCCAAGGCAACAGGATCGTGATAATAGGCATCGGCGAGGCGGTTCATCGCCGTGATGGGACCGGAGATGGCCATCTTGCCCAACCGGTGGCCTTGGAGCTCCCGCTGCAGGAAGTCAAAGTCAGAAGCCGCTAGGGGTCCGGGCCATTCGATCGGTCCCACCACCTGGGGCGATGGTAGCTCGGGGGATACGCCCCCGCCGTTGCCCACGGCAACCTGCCGCCACGACTCGTCGCGGGGCTTCGTGCGCGGTCCACCCCAACGGTGCGGGACCCGGTGGGCCGCGTCCACACCGCCAAGGCGCGCGTAAAAGTATTGGTCAAACATCTGACGGCGCTGCTCGCCGTCCGTCACCAGATCCACTCCGGCGCGCACCTGGTCCAAAATGGCCAGTCGCGTGGCATCGTCCTGTGCCTGCTGACGATGCGCGGCTGCCGGACGCCAAAATTCGTCCGGCGAGGCCAGCGCGTCGACCAGCGACGGGCTACTGAGCCATGCTGGGCGCGACCAGCTGCCCACCAGATGCACTGCCAACGGTCGCGGCCCCAACCTCAAGCCCATGTGAATCACCTCACTGTCTGCTGTCCTTCGCGCCCGCACCCAACGGCGGGGCCAAGCAAAGCGTCTGCTCGGCCGCCCTGAGCGTAGCAAATTGCGGCGGAGCCGCCTACCCGCTGTCGGTGGTGGATGTCACCGCGGAAACCACCGGGGGACTAGCAACGCAACGCCTCTGCGGCGAATGCTGGGGTGCAGCAGCCAGGCGGCCGCCACTATCCCGCCCACCGTGGGGATCCAAAACGTCTCCCGCATGCCGATGGCCACGGCGATCGTGCCCGCTAGGACTGCGCCCACCACCCCCGCGCCGCCGTTCAGCATCTGCACAAGGCCCCTTCCCCGCAACCGCGCCAGCTCGGTCTGCTCCAGCACCCCAGCTTCCATCTCAAACATCCTCAAACATCGTAAGAAACAGATCTCCGGCAACCCGCGCTATGAACAGCAAACAGAATGCCAGGATCACGGGGCCCTGAGCCACCGGCACCAGAAAGGCACGTCTAAGTGCTGCGCGGATGCCCTGCGGCCAGAATGACGACGATAGGGACCCCTCGCGCGTGACGCGTGAGCCCATTTCCCCCGCCACTCGCCCACGCAGGAACTTTCAAACGTCGGGGTCGTGCCACAAGCGGGCGTGCGCAAGTGCATCCGGTTCCTCCGATCCGACCGATGTGTCCGCTCGGGAGGTTGGTGTGGGCATAGCTTAACGTGTATAGCAGACGCGCCCGCGCCTGCCGTACCGGCGGTGCCGTGTAACCATGTGCCCGCCGACCTCGTTGTCAGGGAGATTCCCTGAGATTCTGCGGCGCTTGGCTGGCGCGGCAGTACAGGGTGGTGGGGGACATTGGATTGGACGGACCCGACGGCCGGCTAGGACACCCGGACCACGTGAACTACGATGACGACCTCTTCGCATTGGTCCGGCGTGACCGGGCGGTAGTGTTGAGCGTGGCCCTGGGCTATTTAGGCGATCCCGACGAGGCGGAGGATGTGGCGCAAGAAGTGTTCGTAAAAGCCTTCAGACGGCTCGTAGCTGGCGTGGAGGTGGCGAATCTCACTCGGTCCTGGATGCTGACCGTAACCGCCCACGCCGCGATCGACCGGCGGCGGAGCGCCTGGTGGCGGCATGTGACCGGCGGTGGACCATCCCGCACGCTGCCCAGCCAAGAGCCGTCACTGGAAGACCAGATCGTGGCCGCAGACGAACGGTCCTCTGTGCTGGCCGCCGTGCAGCGGCTGCCCGCCCGCCTGCGTGACGTCGTGTCGCTGTACTACCTGGGGGACCTAAGCGTCGCGGAGGTGGCGAACATGCTGCACATCAGCGAGGGGGCCGTGAAAGCACGCCTGTTTCGGGCGCGGGACCGCCTGCGCCCCCTGCTTTTAGCCGCGGGGCTTGTGCCAGACCGTCCGGGGCCGGCAGTACCGGACCCCAGTAGCCCGAGCGATGGAGGCGAGCGCCGTGCCTGAGCCATGGGATTCAGGGGATTCGGTCATTCGCCAGGCGCTCACGGAGGAGGTGGCGGCACGGCGACCCACCTGGTTTGGTGTCGAAGCCGACTGGGACTTTGCCAGCGCGGTGGTGCAGCGCACCAAGCACGCCCAACAGGGCCGGCGCCTCGCATGGCGTTGCGCAGCCTCCCTGGGAGCCGTGGTGCTCGTGGGGCTTGGGCTCCTGCACATCGGCGCGGCCCGTTCCGACGCGGGGAGGGCCGCACTTGCGGCCACGCTGGCGCAGGATGTCGGCAGCATGTTGAACGAGACGATTCCGCCCGCGCGTGTGCGCGTGAGCGAGACCGCCACCGGGACAACCACCCTCATCAACGTCGTACCCCGCCGCTGGCGCACCGTGCTGTTCCACCAGGAAGGAGGCGTCTGGGAGCCGGTCTCCATCTCGACCCTGGTGGCCGGGATGTCGGTCACCTACCAGGTGGAACTGGGGTCAACCAACTCAGGCGTTGTGCTGCCCGCTAGCGCCCAGGTGGCGCTGGAGAACCGGCTGGCCCGGTTGCCCTACTCCTCCGCAGACAGCCAGCAAGGCGCCTTGGCCCGCCTGCCTATCGACCTGGGTGCTGCCGTGCCGCTTTACGCGACTACCCCCGCGAATCAGGCGAAGCTTTTACTGCAAATGGGTCAGGCACGGATTCTGGCTTTGACCTATCCCGTAAAAAGCGCCACGGGCCAAGAGGCGTACGTCCCCATCGGGTGGTACTGGAGGGCCGGGGCGCCGCCCATAATGAAGGGTGCCCCTCCGCGCGCGGGACCCAGCGGGTCCTGAGGAACGACGCTGTTCTCTGTCCGACCGTCGTCTTGAGCGGGGACGGCGTGGACAGAGTGTCTCATGAACGCTCTGACCCCCCAAGGATCCGCCGCGGTGCACCGGCCGGGGCTGGCTGGTGGCCCTCACATTTGGCTTCATGGCCCCCGCACCGTCGCTGTTTCTCGCGTTCCGTCCCGTCTATCAGGTGGCCGGCGTAGACGTGGTAGTAGCACAAGCGTTTGGCAGCACCGAGGGTTTGGTGATGATGTGCTGTTGTCCGGCACTGGGCAAAGTTTATCCCGCGGCGGGGCTGGCGCTCGGGCATCCTCGGCCGCGTCGCCGTGGAGCAGCCCCCGGGTCCGCGGCAGACGACGCGAATCACGCGCACTGACACCACCACCCGATCGAAATGCACCGCGCGCGCGGCGCTTAATCGCGAATGTACGCCATCGGGTGCTCTACCTGCTGGCACATTGGCGCCGTGTGGGTGCCGAGCCCATCTTTCTGCTGCCCCACGGCGTTCAGCATCGGGGGAGCACAGGACGCGAGGGCAGGCGGGCCGCACTGAGCCGCATCCCCGCCAGGGTTGCCAGCACATCGCCTGCCGCTGCGACGACGAGCCGTCGCATGTTAGCCACCCCATCGCCCTTGTGTGCGTAGGTAGCGCCACCGTGTGTGGCCGCACTGTTCCTGCCTGGCGGCGTGCCTTTGCTGTCTTCAGCCGGCGTCAGCGGCACGCGGTCTTTGGTGACGACGCGGGCCCCCGCACCTCGAGCGGGGCGTCAGGTAGTCCCTGGCCGGCGGTTTCCGGTGTCCACCGGCGGGTCACCCACGCACCGGCGGCGGCGGCGCTGGCCATGAGCAACAAGCCGAGTGCCAGTTGGTGGTTGGCGAGCAACATCCCCACCAGGAACACCCCGAGCGCGCCGCCAAGGCGACCGACCGCTTCGCATACCCCCTGCCCGGTTGTGCGCACGCCGGTGCCTAGCGACTCTGCGGCCAGCACGACCGTGGTCTTGTCCGGCCCGAACGCACCGGCCGCCAGCGCAAGCGCCACCAGCGACAGAGACCAGTAGGCGGCGGGGGATCGGGTGACCAGTGCGCCCAGGCCCAGAAGGGCCAATGCCCCGGCGCGTAGCCCGAATCCCCACAATTGAAGCGGCCGCCGTCCCCAGCGGTCGATGAGACGAATCGTGAACCAGGCGGCCACCAGCGCAATCCCCTTGGTTTCGACCGACCGGAGATCCCCTCGCCCGGACCCGAGGGCCACCATCAGGAGGGGCAGGAACACCCCAAGGCCCTGTCCGGTAATTTGATGCAGAAACCAGGGCACCGCTGCTCGCACCAACGCGGGCCGGTACGGTCGGGCGAGCTGCCGAGAAATTTGCCGCACGTTGCCGGGGCGGCGCCGCGCCCACAGCGGGGACTCGGGGAGGCGCCACCGAAGCGCGAGGGTTGGCAGGAGAAAGAGGCCGCCAGCACCCAACACCAGACGGATGTCCCCGACGCTCTGGACGGCAAGGCCGGAGGCATACGCCACAAGCTGGCCCAGATCGCCGATCCACATCACCAGCACCATTAGGCCACCGCGGGACAGGCGGGGTGCCAACTCCCCCACGTACGGTAGCATCACTGCGAAGTCGGCACCCAGGCCCATTCCCAGCACGAAGCGGGACGCCGCCAAGGCCGGATAGGTCAGCACGGCGGCCGATACCGCCGTGGCCACCAGCATGATACCGGCGGACACCAGCATCACTCCACGCCGGCCGTAGCGGTCGCTCAGCAGGCCGGCTCCCAAACTGCCCACCACAGTACCAGCGATGGCTGCGGACGCCAGCAGCGCTTCCGCGGCCGGCCCGAGCCCCCAGAGGTGTTTAAGCGGTCCGATGAGTACGCCCATGACGGTCAGGGCATAGGTGCCGTTGGCCATCATGAGGCCAGCCACCCACCAAAGCCAGCGCGGGCTTCTCCCTGCTTTTGGCCTCTTGTCCATGTGCATGCCTCCCCGGGATGCGCTGTTCGTCACCAGTGTTTAGTCCCCTTCGCTACATCGCCCGAGATTCCTTCGCCCAAATAGCGGCAGCGGACGCAACGCGGCGCCGACCTGCCCCCGCAACCCCGTGGTACACTTTGACTACCGGTACGTCCGGCTGACGGACTGCGCGTGTTCGTGGCAGCGGCTCGCGGGGCGAAGGGCTCCAGGATTGAAAGGGATGCAATAAGGAGGCGCTTGGTTCGTTGGAACCACTATCGTTGGAGCGGCCGTCCGCGGAGGAGTGGCTTCGCACCAAACGGCTTAGGGTCACGCCGCAGCGGCGGCTGGTTCTCGACAGGATGATGCAAGAAGTCGGCCGCCACTGGAGCGCCGACGAGTTGCACGAGGCGCTGCGTCCCCAACTATCGGAATTGGCGCGGGGCACGATTTACAACATCCTGGCCGAGTTGACGCGCGTGGGTTTGGTGGAGGAACTGCCAGCCCGCGACGGTAGTGTACTTTACGGCATGTGGCTGACTCCCCACCACCATTTTTGCTGTGACCGCTGTCGACGCTGGTTCGATGTGGCGCCGGTCGGCGTGGCGTCCCTGGACCTTTCGCCGGAAGACCGCGAACGCTTCGATGTGCGGGCCGTAGCGGTCGTGTTTCAGGGCCAGTGCGCCGACTGTGCCCGCGGCATGGCGCCAGCCCCAGTCGGCGTCACCGATAATTGGTAAACGCCAGTTCTATGCCAAAATCCTGGCTTTCCAACTCGCGAATGATGGCCTGCAGGTCATCGCGGTTCTTGCCGCTGACCCTCACGACGTTGCCTTGAATTTGGCTGTCCACCTTCAGTTTCAGGGCGCGCACCGCCTGCTGAATCTTCTTGGCCACCTCGGTTTCGATCCCGCTCTTGATCCGAATCGTCAGGCGGGCCCGATCCATGCCATGCCGCTCGGGTTCTCCTTTTTCCAAGAATCGGAGGGATACGTCCCGGCGCGCGCATCGCTGTTCCAGCGTGGCCACCAGTGCGTCCATGACCATGCCCGCAGGAGCGTCCAGCACAATCCGCTGCTGCTTCCGGTCGTACGCCACCTCGACATCCTGGCCACGAAAATCATAGCGGTTGGCCACCTCATGCCGTGTCTGGTCAATCGCGTTGGTGAGCTCCCCCCAGTCCGGCTCGGATACCACATCAAACGAATTGTCCTTGGCCATCGTCCCGTCCCCCTTGACAGTTCTCTTCGCGCTGCGTCGTGCCTCAGTGTTCGTCGGGCAGCCCCACACGGTGCTCGTGGCCCCGCGGGTCGCTGTCGTCGGCGATCTCGATCTGCAGCGTGGCATGATGGATCCCAAATCCTTCGCGAAGGCGCTCGTCCAAGGTGCGAATGACCGCCAACCCATCGCGGAGGGTCCGTGCGGTGCTCACCTCCACATGGGCCGAGAGCGCCCACTCGCCCGGCGTGATCGCCCAGATATGCACGTGGTGGATGGACTCCACCCCGCTCGTCGCCGCCATGGCCGCCGCCACCGCGTCCAGCGACAGGTCCCGGGGAGCCGCCTCCATGAGTACTCGCCACGCGTCGCGCACGATGCCGGCGCTACTGACCGCCATGGCCACCGCGATCACCGCCGCGCCAATCGCGTCGGCCCGGAGAAAGTCGGTCCACCAAATCGCCAGGCCGGCCAGGATCACGGCGAGCGACGTAGCCGCATCGCCCACCAGGTGCAGCCACGCGCTCCGCAGGTTCAGATCCTGGCGGCCGTGAGGCCCGTGGGGCCGGACGCGGTGGCCCACGGCCAAATTGGCGGCCACGCCCACGGCTCCCCCCACCACCATCGTCCAGACGACCGGGCGGGCGGGGTGCAGCCACGACAGCCACGCCTCGGCCAACAGTCCCGCCGACAAGGCGACCAGCGCCAGCGCGGACAGCAACCCTACCAGCACGCCCGCGCGCGGATACCCCCACGTCATCACCGGGGACGGGGGCCGTACCGCGATGCGGGCCGCCATGAAGGCCGACCCCATGAAGACCACGTCGGCCAGGGAGTGGCCTGCATCACTCCACAGCGTCAAACTACCGCCAAACCACGCCAGGGCGACTTTCACGACAAACAAGCCGACGGCCACGCCCATCGCGGCGGCCAGGGCGTTCGACTGGGGCGCGGATTCGAAACGGGACGGTTCCACGGTGCGACCCCCCGTCGATTGTGACATGCTCGGAAAACGGATCCCATATCGGCCCCGGGGCAAGACAAACCCGGCGTTCATAGTGTAACCTCGACGTAGCACCAAGCGTTATCGAGATGTTGGGGCACGGAGGGTAGGTGGCCAAGCTGGGCGGCGCGGTAGACCAAACCTACACAGATTTTGTGGCGCATAACGGCGATCGGGCCTTGCGCTTAGCTCTAGTGACCCTCCACGACCGCAGCGAGGCCGAGGATGTGGCGCAGGAAGCGTTCTATAGGCTGTGGCGGCACGCGTTGCGCGCCGGAGCCGACACGCTGTCTCCCGCCCTGCTGTACCAGACGGTGCTGAACCTGTGCCGCGACCGGATGCGCTACCATCACCGGCACCCGGAAGACAGTGTGGATCCTCAGGATCTCCGTGCGGGGGCGCCGGCGGGCCCGGACCGCGAGCAGGCGCTGGCCGTCTACGAGGCCATCGGACACCTGAAGCCGGTGGAGCGCCAGGTGATCCTCCTCTTTTACTACCTGGACCAGTCACTGAAGGATACGGCAGAAACGCTGGGCCTGTCGGAGCAGATGGTGAAGACGCGCCTGTTTCGGGCGAGGCAGCATCTGCGTCCGTTCCTGGAGCCGATCGTACACGAGGAGGTGAGGTAGCTGGACGACACCAAGAAGCCCGGGGATCCCCTGGGTCTCATGCTGGACGAGTCCCTCTCCCGCCTGCATGTGGAGTTCGACCCTCACTGGACGCCCGCTGGCCATCGGCCGCGGCGTCGGTCCGTCCGGACCGTGCCGTTCGCCTGGAAGGCGAGCGCGGCGGCGCTCCTGCTGGTGGCTGTAGGCGCAAGCGTGCGGCCCAACGTGGCGCGTCTGCTGCTCCACCAGCCCGCGCGCCCCGCCAGTGCCAGCCGCGCCTCGCAAAAAAGCGCGTGGCCGGGTTTGGTGCCGTCCGCCATTGTGCCGGCTTATGCCAGCACGGCCAGCGCCCAGGCCGAGGAAACAACATATTTGGGTCGGCTCAAGTGGCAGGGTGCCCTCACCGATGCGGTCGTATCGGTGAAAACTGCTTCGGGCACGATAGCTGTCGGATTCCGCCACTCGGCGGCGGTTTGGGACATCGTCCACAACCAGATGCAGAACATATCTCCGGCGAAGGTGCTGGCGCCGGCAGCGGGGCGCTGGCAGGCCGGCAGCAACAAGCCGCTCACGTCGTTCACCGCCGCAGGGCCTTACGCGTACGTAACGTCAGGGGCTCTCTGGGCCGTGCTGGATGGGGTGACGAGCCACTGGGCGGCAGCGCCGGGCGTCAACGTGGTGCGGAGCCAGATTGCCGCGCTCCCCTCGGATCCGACGCACAGTCTGTTGCTCACCGAAGACGCGGGCGGGACGCAGTCTCTTTACGTGCGGAGTGGATTGCGGGCCAACTGGACCCCCATTGCCCTGCCGGGGGTGCCGGTTCTCCAGACGGTGGCCGTCGCGAACGAATATTGGGTGCTTGCGGGCGGCGTGATTCGCGTATGGACACCGGCGGGGACTTGGCGGACACTCTATGCTCCGCCGCGGCATTTTGTGGTGTCGACCTTTGCCGTGAGCCCTGATGGTTCTCACATCGTCGTGCTACTGGCGCCCAGCTCAGGGCAGAGCGGCGTGGGTCCGTTGCTCCTTTCCAATGATGGGGGGCAGCACTGGACTCCGATGGCGGCACCCTGGCCCAATGGGTCGAGCCCCACCAGCTTGGTGCTGGAGCCGAACGGCGCAGTCGCGGCTTTTCTCCCCGGGCCGCCGGGGCTCGTGGAACAGTACAGCCCAGCCACCGGGGCTTGGAGCATCCTGCCCACGCCGATCGCCAACAGTTCGGGCACCGGCGCTCTGGCCGCCAACGGGAACGGCAATCTACTGTACAGCGGCCCGGAGGGCCACCTGTACCGCTATATCCAGCAAGCCGGTGCGTGGCAGGCACTACCCGCCATCCCGGGGGGCAGCGGCGGGCAGCCCCCGACCCTGCTCATGGGCATTGGAGTCAACGAAGTGGTCGCCAGCAGCCCGCATGGCTGGTTTGTGTTTGTGCCGTCGGCCACCCCCACCACACCGGGCGGCTGACTATCCTCCAACCGGATCAAGCGGGGCTCGGCGCTCAAGCGACGAGCCCCGCTCGTGCGGTGCCCACGCTCACATGCGTTCGATGATCGTGGCGATGCCCATACCCCACCCGATGCACATGGTGATGAGCGCATAGCGCCCGCGCCGCGCTTCCAGTTCGTGCAGCGCGGTCAAGACCAACCGGGCCCCGGAAGCGCCCAGGGGGTGTCCCAGGGCGATGGCGCCCCCGTTGGGATTGACCCGAGACCAGTCGGGGTGCCACTCGGCGCCCCAGGCCAGCACCACGCTCGCGAAAGCCTCGTTGATCTCGATCACGTCCATGTCCTCAAGGGCAAGGCCGGTGCGATCCAGAATCCGCTGCGTCGCCGGTATCGGGCCCGTCAGCATGATGACCGGGTCCACACCCGAGAGGGCCATCCCCACCACGCGCGCCCGCGGCGTCAGATCGTGGGTGGCCAGCGCCTGCTCGGAGGCCAGCAGCAGCGCCGCCGCCCCGTCAGTCAACTGGCTGGCATTGCCGGCCGTGACCACGCCGTCAGCCTTGAAGGCGGGCTTCAGGGCGGCCAATTTTGCCAGGGAGGTGTCCCGTCGCGGACCCTCGTCGCGCTGAACCGGAGTGCGGTCGCCCGCGCCTGCGGGCGGCACCGGAACAATCTCGGCGTCGAACCGACCGGCCTCCTGCGCCGCCAGCGCCCGTCGATGGCTCTCGAGGCTGAACACGTCGAGTGCCTCGCGGTCGAAGTGCCACCGCTCGGCGATAAGTTCCGCAGACAGTCCCTGGGGGACGATGTCATAGCGCTCAAGCAAACGGGCGTTGAGACCGGCGCCATCGGACATCATGGGCACGCGTGTCATGGACTCCACCCCGGCCGCGACCATGAGGTCATAGGTTCCCGACATGATGCCCTGCGCGCACTGATTAAACGTTTCCAGGCTCGATCCGCACATGCGATTGACCGTGGCGCCGGGTACGGTGTCCGGCAGTCCCGCCACCAGAGGCAACAGACGGCCCAAATTAAGCCCCTGCTCGCCCACCTGCGTGCTTATTCCTAACCGAACGTCATCCAGGGCGGCGGGGTCGATGCCACTCCGCTCCACCACCGTATTGAGAGGCAGCGCGGCCAGATCATCGGGCCGCATGTGCGCCAGCGTACCTCCCCGCCGACCAAACGGCGTGCGGGCGCCGTCCACCAAATATGCCTCGCCCATGTCAGCCCAGCAGGCCGGCGAGCTTCATCGCCAGGCCCATGGATCCGGCAATCGTGAGACGCCCCGACATGAAGGCGGTCATGGGATTGAGCCGGCCCTCCGCCATCGCGGCAAAGTCTTGCGCTGTCATGGTGGCCGTCACCCCGGGATTGTCGGCGGTGCCCCGCTCGACCGCCGCTCCCTCCTCGGTGATGCGCAAGACGTAATCCCCGCCCCCGTCGCCCGTCAGATGCATCTGGTATACGCCCAGGGACCCGGCCAGCTGCTCTGCCGACTTGCCCGCTAGGCGCTCCTGCAGGCCTGAAGCCAGTCCGCGCTCGTTCTCCGGTTCCATCACGCCACTCTCCTTCGCATCAAGTTCCCAGAGACACTCTACCCGTTCCGGCGACGTTCTCACATCAAGTCAGTCATGACCCGGCGCTGAATTTCCGACGTGCCTTCGTAGATGCTCATGATCTTGGCATCCCGGAACCACTTTTCCACCGGGTAGTCCCGCATGTAGCCGTAGCCCCCCATAAGCTGGACGGCCCTGGTGGCGGTCTCCATGGCCATATCCCCGGCAAACGCCTTCGCCATGGATCCTTCCAGTTGGCAACTCTGCTCGTGGTCCGCGAGCCAGGCCGCCCGGTACGCCAACAGCCGGGCCGCCTCGATTTTCGTCAGGCTGTCCGCCAGCGGGAACGAGACGGCCTGGTTGGAATAGATGGGCCGCCCAAACTGCACCCGGCCCCGGGTATAGTCTAAAGCGTACTCATAGGCGGCACGGGCCACCCCGACCGCCGCGATGGCCACCGAGGGTCGCGAATGCTCCAGCATCTTCATTGCACCTAAGAACGCCGCGTTTTCGTCGCCGAGCCGATTGGCTTCGGGCACCTCGACGTGGTCGAAGTGCACTTCAGCCGTATGGCTCGCGCGGAGCCCCAACTTCCGAAATTTTTTCCCCCCCGTGAGTCCCGGAGTTTGTGCATCCACGACAAATGCGGAGACCCCCGCATATCCCCCCTTGGGATCCGTGCGCGCAAACACCACGTACACGTCCGCAATGCCCCCGTTGGTAATGAAGGTCTTGGTGCCATTGAGCACGTAGCGATCGCCATGGCGCTCGGCTCGCGTGCTGAGCGCCACCACGTCCGAGCCGGCCTGCGGCTCCGTGAGGCACATGGCACCCAGGCGCGGATGCTGGGGGTCACAAAAGAGCGGCAGCCACTGGCGCCGCTGCGCTTCGCTCCCCAGCTCCATGATGGGGATGGACGCGAGGCCAACGCCCCCCATCGCCGTGGCGATCCCGGCACAGCCCCAGAAAAGTTCTTCGTGGATGATGAGCATGTCCAACAGCCGCTCGATGCCCCCTCCGCCGTACGCTTCCGGAATGAAGTACGAGAGCAGGCCAACCTCCGCCGCCTTGGCCAGCACCTCCCAGGGCATCTCCTCCAATTCATCGTACCGTGCGGCCACGGGGCGTATCTCGCGCTCCGCAAAGCCGTGCGCCCATTCGCGCAGCCCCCGTTGTTCCGACGTCAGCTCAAAGTCCACCCTCTGCCTCCTGTTCCTGGTTCGACTGGCCGACTGTATCTGTCGTCGGCAATAGTTTACCATAGCAGTATTTGCCTAGAGAAGATATCCTCCGCGTTTGCCGAAATCCCGCTGGCTCACGGCCGCGGTGAGCCGGCCCCTGATTCTCGACCTTTTCCGTGTGTGCCACGCGTGGTCTGTGGCGGCGGCGCGGGGTGTTGCCCAGAGGCGATCGCGTGGGATTGCCCCAAGCGGCGTGGTCTCGGTCACAGGCGCATAACCGTTGTGCGGCGCCGCAGGGGATGCGCGGACCCGGCCGGTCTTCTGCCGGATTCGGCGCAGGCTTCACCGTACCAGCAACGCCAGTAGTACCGAGACGCCGTTTAGCGTGGCGTGCGCGACGGTGGACGCCCACAGGGACCCGGTGCGGGAATACACCCACGCCAGCAACAGCCCGGCGGCCGACAGGGGCAGCCACAGGGAGAGGTTCAAGTGCGCCGCACCGAAAATGGCCGCCGACGCCAGCGCCGCGGGCCAAAATCCCCAGCGGGCGGCCATGCCGCCAAACAGCAGGCCGCGAAACAAAGCCTCCTCAGCCAAGGGAGCCAGCACCACCACCGCCGCGGTCAGGGCCAGGATCCCCAGCGCTGGCGCGTGCGCCGCGTGGGGATCGTACACGAAGGGGTTGTTGGGATGGACGGGCAGCCGGAACCACACGTTTTCGGCCTGAATCAGGACGGACGACACCACGATGATGGCCACCCCCGCCGCCACGCCCTGCCCGATCTCCCGCCACGAGGTGGACCGCCAGGCGTAGTTGCCCGCCACAAACCGCACGAGCTTCCGCCCGCGTGCCAGCACCAGGAGCACCGTGACGGCTTCCAGCGGCGGGGTGATGAGATAGAGGACCAGCAGCGTGGCCAGGTGCGCCGTCGTGAGGGACGACGACGGCAGCGGCACCAGGGCGGTGAAAACCCCCGACAGGAGGACCATCATGCCAACGCCATAGAGGCCGTCGGCCAGCGTCACCCGCTCGCTGGCCGACCGGGCCCCCAGCCCCGCGGCCACGGTCGCGAGCCCCCCGGCCAGGAGCGCGAGCGGGAGACGGGTGGGAGGAGACGGCGGCGCGGCCAGCACAAGCGCGGCGCCGGCGCCGACGGCTCCCACCAGCCACGGCGCCCGCAACTGATAGCCCGCCGCCACGAGGGCGCCGAGCGTCGCCACCGCCGCCGCCATGGCCACCACCAGGCCGGCACCGCTGCCCCGCCCCATCGCCGCCGCCGCGGCCGCCAGCACGACCCACCACCACCACCGGGCGTCCACCCGCCAAGGGAGCACCGCGCATCCCTCCCTTGCTATGCGTACCGGGCGCCCTGGGGGCGTCATTGCGAAAACTGTCGCCTGTATGTTCCAATCGGCGCGCCGCTGGTGCTATCATGTCTTAACCGCTTGACGGGACGACCCCGTGCCAATCGCGCCTCGAAAGGAAGGGTCATCATTTCATCGAGACCATCCAAACGGGAAGCCATCGTTCAGTATATCTCCCGCTATGTCGCCGAGCACGGATTTCCCCCCTCGGTGCGGGAGATTGGGACGGCGGTGTCCTTAAAGTCCACGTCCACGGTCGTGTACTATCTTCGGCGCCTTGAAGGCGAAGGGCGCATCAATCGGGTGCATGAACGCTCCCGGGGCATCTCCTTGCCGGACGACGCACGGGCGGAGACCGACCGGGTGCCTCTCATCGGCCGGGTGGCGGCCGGCCTGCCACTGTTGGCCGACGAGCAGGTGGAGGAGCTGGTGCCTATTCCCCACACCCCGAGCGCGTGGTTCGGGGGCCGGCCCGACTTTGCGCTCCGGGTGCGGGGGGACAGTATGGAGGGCGCGGGCATCCTTGACGGCGACTTGGCCTTCGTGCACCAGCAGGACTCGGCCGAGGACGGCCAGATCGTCGTGGCGCTGCTCGGGGAGGAAGCCACGCTGAAGCGCTTCCAGCGCGCTCCGGACGCCGTGCGGCTCTTGGCCGAAAACCCGCGCTACGCCCCCATCGTGGCGCGTGACGTGCGCATCCTCGGCCGACTGGTGGGCATCGTGCGCGGCTACGCCTGAGTAGGCAGATCGGCCAGCGCCGCGATGATGGCCCGCGCGGCCAGCACGGTGTGCTGACGCATGATGCCGCCTTGCACATAGAGGGTCCACGGGGGCCGCATGGGGGCGTCGGCCGATAGTTCGAGGGAGCCTCCTGGGACAAATCCCCCCTGGGCCATCGTGACCGAGCACGGGTAGCCGGGCATTGGCCAGGGTTCGGGGATTACGTGCCCGTCCACCGGCGAGACGCCCTGAACCGCGCGGGCTGCCGCCAGCAGGGCATCGGGACCGTCCAGGTGGACGGCCAGGATGATGTCCTGGCGAGGCCATGCGTCGGCCGGGGGGTCAACCCGGCACCCCGCCGCCGCCAAGACGTGGGCTGCGGCCGCTGTGCCGATGAGCGCCTCGCTCACCGCGTGGGGCGCATAGAAAAGTCCCTGCCAAAATCCGCGCAGATACGGGCCGCTGGGCCCGAGGTCGCGACCGACGCCGGGGGCGCTCAGCTCATCGCCGACCTGATCGATGAGGCGGGCGCGGCCCGCCACATATCCCCCGGTGACCGCGAGCCCGCCGCCGGGATTTTTCAGCAGGCTGCCCGCTACGAGGTCGGCACCCCAGTGGCCGGGCTCCGACACGTCGGTGAACTCCCCGTAGCAGTTGTCCACCATCACCTCGGCTCCGGCTCGATGGGCATCAGCGATGAGCGCCTGCAACGTGTCCCGCGACCACGAGGGGCGGTGCTGGTAGCCGCGCGACCGCTGCAGATACACCCAGTCGGGGCTGTCCTCCAGGGCCGCGTGCCACGGCCCGGGCTCCACGCCCGCGTCTCCCACCGGCACGCGGGTGACGCGGGCGCCACGGCGCACCATGCTCGCGCGGTGGGTGCCGGCCGGATCGAGCAGCGGGTCGAGCGTGTCATACACGGGGCCGACGGTCACCACCTGCTGGCCTGGCTCCACGACGCCGCGTACCATCGCGGCCAGCGCGCTGGTCCCGGATGCCCACTGGGGCCGCACCAGGGCTGCCTCGGTGCCCAGGAGCCGCGCGTAAACCTGCTCCAGCTTGTCGCGTCCGACGTCTCCGTAGCCGTACCCTTCACTGCCGACCAGATCGGAGGTGGACAGCCGGACCGCGCGAAACGCCGCCAGCACCCGCTCCAGGTTCCGTTCCGCCAACTGTTCGGCGGCGGCCGCTACCGTCATCCTTGCCATGCACACCCCCCGCCGCTCGTTCGAGTATAGCAGTGGCGGCTCAGTCCGTGGGCAAGCTGGCAGCCAGGGCGCGCCGGAGGCCGACGAATCCCTGCTGGGTGAGGGCGGACACGGGCAGCACCTGAAGCCCGGCGGCCTGCCGACGAAGCTGTTTTAAGCCCGCCCGAGCCCCCGGTCGATCCATTTGGTTGGCCACGACGGCATAGGCGGTGTGAGGTGCCCGCCACTCGGCCACCGCGTCATCCGCCTCGCCCCAGCACTGCGGACGAGCGACGTTCACCACGTGCAGGATGAGGTCGGCCTGCGCCAGCTTGGCCAGACCGGCCGCGATGGCTCGGCGCACGTCTGGCTCACTCGCCACGCCGGCCACCAGGCCCGGCGTGTCCCACAGGCGCACGAGCCGGGGCCCCTTTTTCCCGGCGAGGGAAATCGCCACGCCCTGGACACCGAGGACGGCATGGGGCCCAGGGGACACGAATTCGCGCCGCGCCTCCCCCAGCGACAGCGGCCGAAGCGGCGGCGCCTGTCCCTGTGGCTGGAAGCGAAGGCGATGCTGGCCGCAGTACGCGGCAAAGTTCACGACCAAGAGGCTCTTGCCGACGTTCACCCCGCCGACGACCACGGCCATCCGCATCAGCGGACGTCGTCCAAGTCTGCGGCCAGCAGCGTCATGAGATCGTCGCGCGAAAGGGGCCCGGGGTGCTGGACAAGCCGCACCGCCTGCCGGCGAATGGCGCGCTCCATCAGGTTGCGGACCATCCGGGCGTTGCCGGCGTTCTCGTGCCACGTGGTCGTGCGGCGATCCAGCGCTTTGGCAAGTTGCTCCTCCGCGTCGGACGCAAGCCGGTACTGGCGCTCGGCAAGCATCAGGCGAGCAATGGCCGCCAGCTCATCAGGGCGGTACTCCGGAAAGTCCACCTGAATCGCGAACCGCGACCGAAGCCCCGGATTGGCGTCCATGAAGCTGGCCATCTCGCGGGGATAGCCGGCGAGGATCAAGAGAAATTCGCTTTTCTTGTCGTCCATGACCTTGACCAGCGCATCGATCGCTTCCTTGCCAAAATCCTTGCCGCCACCCCGCGCCAGGGCATAGGCCTCGTCGATGAACAGGACGCCCCCGAGAGCCCGGCGGACCACCTCCCGCGTCTTTTGGGCCGTGTGCCCGATGTACTCCCCCACGAGATCTGCGCGCTCCACTTCGACCAGGTGCCCCTTCGGCAGGGCGCCAATATCGCGCAGGAGCTGGCCCAGCAGGCGCGCCACCGTGGTTTTTCCGGTGCCCGGCGCGCCGCGGAACACCATGTGCAGCGTGTGGGGCTCCGCCGCTAGTTGGAGCGCCGCGCGCCGCTGCTGGATGTCCACAAAGGCGCAGATCTCCCGCACCTGCCGCTTGACATCCCTAAGACCCACCAGCCCGTTCAGCCGGGCCAGGGCGCCCCCCGCGTAGGCGTCGGGCTCGTGCGTGGAGCCGGCCGAGGCTGGCCGCCGCTCGAGCCGCCGGAGCTGCCGGACGGCTTCCACCGTACTCATGTGACCGTCGGACAGCCGCCGCAGCACCTCCGCAGAGGTGTCCGGCGTGGGCGACCCCGTCTGTGTGTCCCCCATCGGATCCCCCCCGCAGGCGTTCTCGAGAGAGCGCCTGTGCATGATACGTGGGCCGCTCGCGCGCTAGATTCAGCGTCCCCTTTCCAGGGCGACAGTCTTCTGGGTGGCACTTCCTCCACGTTATGCGCGTCCCTTCATAACCTGGTTTTGGCACTTAGAGGCGCCTGTCCGCATAGAATTCCGCCGGGCGATGGGGTGCCATGCCCAACAAAGCAAACCGGGGGTGCGAGAGTGTCTGAACATCGAGGGGCTGCCTGGGGGGAGCCGGCGCCCCGCGCACGGGCCGTCCGCATCTTGTCGCTGGGAGCCATGGTATGGACCGCCTCCGTCGTGACGGCGGCGGCCGGGCCGAGGGTGGTGGAGGCCGCCAGTCCGCCGGCGTCGCCGGCCTCTCCCACCGCCACCAGCGCCTCGGCCGCCCTGGGCCGCTGGGTGGCCCAGCCTCGCCAGATCGTGTTGACGTGGGGCGACACACTGTGGCAGTTAGCCAATACCTATGGGGTGAGCGTGCCGGCGCTGCAGACCGCTAACGGCCTCGGCTCCTCCACCACCATCTACGCGGGGTCGACGCTGTCGATTCCCGGGCGGTTTCTCATCACAGCGGCCACGACCCTCACGGCGCTGGCTCCGGCGCTCGGGGCCCCGATGGCGGGCCTGGAAGCCTTGAATGAGAACCGCCCGCTGACCGTCGGAGCCACGGTATGGGTTCCGGCGGCGGCGAGCGCCGCCCCCGCCGTGGTTGCATCCAGCCAAAGTCTCAGCGAGTTGGCCCATTTGGTGCAGGGCGAGGCCGGCAATCAGCCGTTCTTAGGGATGGTGGCGGTGGCCGCGGTTGTTCTGAACCGCGTGGCCAGCCCGGGGTTTCCCAAATCAATCGCCGCCGTCATCTTTGCGCCCGGGCAGTTCGAGTCGGTGCAGAACGGCACCTATTGGCAAGCCCCCAGCGCCTTGGCCTACCAGGCGGCCGAAGCCGCTTTGGGAGGCGAGGACCCCACCAATGGAGCCCTGTACTTCTTCAACCCGGCGCTCACGAATAATGCCTGGATCGAGGGCCTTCCGGTCGTGGCGCGCATCGGACAGCAGGTGTTCAGCCGGTAGCATCGAAGGCCGGTGCGGCTTGCGCCGCCGGGATCGGTGGGCGGAGCGTTTAGGGTCAGAGCCATGCGGTGGTCCACGACAGCACTTGGGCCAGCGCCTCGGCCTCCGTGGCTTGATCGAGGTCGATCCATCGGATGTCTGGCTCACGCGCGAGCCAGGTCATCTGCCGCTTGGCATACTGGCGCGTGTGCAAAGCGATGAGCGGCAGCAGCCGGTCAGATTCGAGGCGCCCGCGAGCCCACTGCACGCCCTCGCGGTACCCCAGACCCATGAAGGCGGGAGCCCGCCAGTCCACCCCTTGGGCGTGCAGCGCGAGCAACTCGTCCAAGAGTCCATCCGCGAGCTGCCGCTGCGCCCGATCCTCGATCCGTCGCCACAGCACAGGCCGGCTCCGGCGCAGGCCCACGCGCAGCACCCGGTAGGGCGCCTCGCCGGGCTGGCGGGGCAACGCCCGGCCGGTGGTGCGGTACACCTCGAGCGCGCGCACCATGCGACGGCGGTCCCCGGGTGCGATGGCGGCGGCGGAGGCCGGGTCGACGAGCTTCAGTTGGCGCAGGAGCGGCGCCGGCCCGTCGCGGTCCCACCATGCCTCCAGCTCGCGGCGTACCGCGGGGTCAGCGGCGGGGGCCAGTGGGAAGTTGGCCAGGAGGGCTCGCACAAAGAGGCCCGTGCCCCCCACGACCAGCGGGAGCCGTCCGGCCCGACCAATCGCGCGAATGGCTCGGGTGGCGTCCTGCTGGAACCGGGCTGCGGTGTACTGTTCCTCCGGGGCCGCCACGTCAATCACATGGTGGGGCACGCGGCGGCGCTCGGCGGCTGTGGGCTTGGCGGTGCCGATGTCCACGCCCCGATAGACCGTCGTCGAATCCGCCGCGACGATTTCTGCCCCGGCCTCCTCGGCCCACTCCAGCGCCAGTCGCGACTTGCCCACGGCCGTAGGGCCCAAAAGGACCAGCAGCGGCGGCTTGTCAGCGTCGGCCAAACCGGCGGTCCACCTCCTCCAGCGACAGGACCAACAACGTGGGGCGCCCGTGCGGACAGCTCCGGGGCGAGGGACTGGCCGCCATGTCGGCGACGAGCCCCTCCATTTCGAGTCGGGAGAGGGGCTGGTTGGCCTTGACCGCGGCTTTGCACGCCGCCGTCGCCAACTGATGATCCAAAGCCCAGGACACCGGATGCTCCCCATAGGGGCCCTCGGCCAGCAACGAGTCGAACAAGGTCGCCACCAGCTTCAGATCGGCGACTTCGGCTAGGGCGGCGGGAACAGCGCGGAGCGCGGCGCTTGACCCGCCGAGCAGCTCCACCTCGAATCCCGCCGCGGCCATCGTGCTTGCATGCGTGTCCAGGAGTGCGGCTTCGGCGCGCGACAGGTTGAGCATTAGGGGCATGAGGAGCGGCTGGGTCGCCACCGACTGACTCACGGCGGCCTTCAGGCGGTCGTAGTACACGCGCTCGTGGGCGGCGTGCTGGTCGATCAGGTAAAGCCCAGCTGAGCCCTGGCACAAGAGGTAGCGCGCCTGCCACTGCGCCAGCGGGGTCAGGTCCGCAATCTCGCGATGCAAGAGCGGCCGCCCATCCCCGACCGCCCGGGCCGGCCAGTCCCAGGTCGCCTGCTCGGCGGCCCGGCCGGCGGCCGCCGGGGGCTCGGAGGCGTCGGCCGCCCCCGCGTCCAGGCGGAACACGCGCTCGCGGCGAAGTGCGTCCCGAACGGCTTGGTGCACCACCCCGGCGACGGCCCGATCCCGCTCCAGTCGCACTTCGGCTTTGGCCGGGTGGGCATTGGGGTCAACCTCGGGGCCCGGCACGACAATCTGGAGCCAGCATCCCGGGTACCGGCGGTCGGGCAGCAGGCTGCCATACCCCTGTTCGGCCGCCATCCGCAACGAAAAGTTGCGCACCACCCGGCCGTTCACTACTAGCACCTGTTGCCGCCGGTTGCCCCGGGCCAGGGTGGGTGGCAGGATGAACCCGTGCACCGACATCTCTCCGCCAAACGCCTGGCGGTCCACGGCAATCAGCTGGGAGGCCACCTCAGGCCCCAGCCAGGCCAGCAACACGTCCTCCAGCGCCCCACCGGCCGGGGTCGTAAAGGCGGGCTCCTCCCCTGCGCGCTCGGCCAGCGTCCAGCCCACGCTCGGATGCGCCACCGCCTGTGCGGCCACGACCTGCCAGATGGCGGACCATTCGGCGGCGGGCGCGGGCAGCGCCTTTAGGCGGGCGGGCACGTCCCGGAACAGCGCGCGGCATTCGACGCGGGTGCCCGGTTGCCGCGCCACGGGCCCAGCGGCCATGCGCCGGCCGTGGTCGATCACCACCTGATAGCCGGTCTCGGCTCCCTCGCGGGGCCGGCTCGCGAGTGTCAGCCGGGACACCGCCCCGATGGCCGCCAGCGCCTCTCCGCGAAATCCCAGGGTTTCAAGGTGGTCGAGGTCGGAGAGGCGCGTGATTTTGGACGTCGCGTGGCGCTCGACCGCCAGCCGCACGTCCTCCATTTCCATACCTACCCCGTCATCCTCCACAACGAGATGCCGCCGGTCCGCCTCGGGTACCAGCACCCGCACGGTGCGCGCCCCAGCGTCGATCGCGTTGTCGGTCAGCTCCTTGACGACCGACGCGGGCCGCTCCACCACTTCGCCGGCCGCGATCTGGTCCGCCACGGCCGGGGCCAAGCGCCGAATGAGGCTCACGACCTGCCACCCGCCCTTCTGCGCTGCCACTCGGCCAGCAGTTGGAGAGCATCGAGGGGGGTGAGGGCCTCCACCCGGACCCGGTCCAGCTCCGCCAGCCACCCTTCGACCTCAGGATCGGGGGAAAACCAGTCCACCTGCTCGAAGGACGTCGCCGGTGCGGGCCGACCGGTGCGGTCCCACTGGCGGAGTAGCCGTTCGGCGCGGCGCAGCACCGTCCGCGGCAGCCCGGCCAGCGCCGCTACTGCCACGCCGAACGACTGGGATGCGCGGCCCGGCCGCACCTCGTGCAGCCAAACCAGCTGCCCGTCGCGCTGGACGGCATCCACGGCCAGATTCACGACACGCTCGCCGCCCAACTGCGTCAGCTCGTGATAGTGCGTCGCCAACAGCACCCAGGGCGCGGCCGACGCGTGGTCACCCACCAGATGCTCCATGACCGCCCACGCGATGGCCATGCCGTCGAACGTCGCGGTCCCCCGTCCCAGCTCGTCCAGGATCACGAGGGTGCTCGGCCCCGCCTGATGCAAAATCTGCGCCGTCTCCTCCATCTCGACCAAAAATGTACTGCGGCCGTGGATCAGGTCGTCTTCGGCCCCGATGCGGGATTGGATCCCGTCAAACAGCGGGGCGGTCCACTCGGCAGCCGCCACAAAGCTCCCGATTTGGGCCAGCCATGCGTTTTGCGCCACGGCGCGCATGAAGGTGGACTTGCCGGCCATGTTGGGCCCGGTGATGATAGCCGCCTTCGCTGGCGGCGTCAGAGTGAGGTCACTTGGCACATAGCTAGCCACCTGGTCGGCCACCACGGGGTGGCGCACGCCGACGAGGGTGATCGCGTCCCCAACCGCCGGGCGAACCAGCCGATGGCGCGCAGCCAGCTCCGCCAGCGCGGTGAGGCTGTCCAGCCGAGCGGTCCACTGCGCCCACGCCTGCAAGGCCGCCAGGTGGGCTCGCACGGTTTCAAGCACCTGGCGGGCCCGGGCTTCTTCGGCTGCCATCCAGTCGCCGGTGGCCGAGTGGATCGCCGCGGCCAGATCCTCCAGCGGTGGCAGGGTAAATCGCTCGGCGCTGGCCAGGCTTTGGCGACGGCGCCAGGTGGCGGGCACGCGGTCGGCCCTGTCCGTCGGCACTTCGACGAAGTAACCCAGCGCTCGGTGCATCCGAATCTTGAGCGCCCGGATGCCGGTCTCCTCCTGCAGCATCTTCTCCAGGGCAAGCAAGGCGGCCCGGCGATCGTGCGCGAGGTCGCGAAGCAGGTCGAGTGCGGCATCCCCTCCTGGCTGGATCAGGCCGCCGGCGTCCCAGGCGGTCCCCGCCTCGGGGTCCAAAGGCTGCAGCGCGGCCGCGACCGTGCGGAGAGCCTCGGACGGATCGGCGGGCGGCGAGGGCGGAGCCCACCCCGCCTCGGGGACCACCGCTGCGAGGGCCACGAGTCCCTCCCTCAGTCGCACGAGATCCCGTGGCGTGGCGAGGTCCAGCGCTACCCGCGCCAATCGGCGTTCCAAGTCGCCCACGCGGGCCAGGCTGGCTCGCACGGTGCGCCGCCCGGCTACCGCATCCAGCCAGAGCGCCACCGCGTCCTGTCGGTGCGCCAGCCGCGAAGGGTCGGAGAGGGGCTGGCGGACCCACTCCGCGAGCAGGCGCTGGCCCATCGGGGTGACAGCCAGGTTCACCCATCCCGCGAGGCTGGCGCTGCCCGGGGCGGGGCTCTCAACGCCCAGTTGGCCGAGGGCGCGGGAGTCCACGCGCATCAAGCCATGTGGGCGTCCCGCCTGAATCGTGGCCAGATGAGGTAGCGCGCGCCCCTCCGCCGCCTCGGCATACTGGACGACCGCCCACAGCGCGTCGACAGCCAGCGGTGCGCCTTCGAGCCCCCATCGCGCCAGGCTTTGGACCCCCCACCGGTCCGCGAGCTGTTCCGCCGCTTTGGTGCCGGCAAAGCGCCGGGCATCCACGCGCGCGGCCAGACCCGCCGGCAGGTCCCGATTGGCCAGGGCTTCCGCTGGTCGCGCGCGCTGCCACTCCTCGGCCAGCACGGCCACGTGGTCCCGCCCGTGGTACTCCCATGCGGAAAGGCGCCCTTCGCTGAGCCACGCCAGCCCTAGGCCAAATCCATCCGCGGCCAACCGCACGGCGGCCAGCGGCCCGGGGGTGCGGCCGTCCTCCGGCAGGTAGTTGCCGGGTCCCACCCGCCGGATAATGCCGCGGGCCACGAGGCCGCGAGTCACGGCCGGGTCCTCGAGCTGCTCGGCCACCGCCACACGAAATCCGGCGGCGACCGCCCGACCGAGGTAATCGTCCAGGGCATGGTGAGGCACGCCGCACATGGGAACTTTCTGGTCGCGGCTCGTCAGCTGGACCCCCAAGATTGGGGCGGCCGCCTCGGCGTCCTGAAAGAACAACTCGTAAAAGTCCCCGAGGCGAAAGAACAGCCAGTCGGTATCCTGGGATTCGGCTTTGAGCCGTCGCCACTGCGCCATCACCGGGGTGTCAGCGGGCATGAGGCACCCTTCCCAAGCGCGCCGCCAGCCACAAGCCCTGAATGAGCCCGGCGTTCGACACCTCCACGTCATCCACCCCCAGCAGCGTCATTGCGCACAGCAACGAGCGGGCGCCCCCGCCCAACAGGGGCAGGCGGTCGGGACCCACCCGATGATCCACCCCCATCCGCAAGAGCCCCTTGGGGTCGTTGACCCACGCCGTCAGCTGCGTGCGCGACACCATGCGGGCCGGGCCCGCGAGGGATGCCAGGGCTCGCGCCGTTCCCCCCACCGCCACCGGGCGGCCCACTCCGCCCGCGAGTCCGGAAGGCACCGTCCAGCGGTCCGTCGCCGGCGGAGCGGCCGCACCAAACGGCCAGGATACGGCGTCGGTCCCGTCGCTCACCTCGGTGCTACCACCGCCCACATCCACCACGGTCGCCGCCTGGCCCATGCCCGCCTGCACACCCCACCAAGCGCACCGGGCCTCCTCGGGGCCGGCCAACTGCCAGACCGCCCAGCCCCAGGCTTCCAGCCAGTGCGTGAGTTCGGGCTGGCGGCGGCCCACCTCCCCTATGCCCACCAGCGTCCCAGGACCCAGCGCCGGGGCCAGTTGGCGCAGGATGGGGGCCAGGCGCGCTGCCGGGTCGGGTGCGTCCATCAAGCGGAGAACCCACGTGTGCTGGAGCAAAGGTTCCGCCATCCGGTCTGCCACGAGGACGGCCACGCTGGTGGATCCAATCTTGAGGGCCGCGATGCGGCGCGGTGAATTCGTCATCTCCTGACCCATTATACCGGACTCGGGTGATACAATGGCGCCATCGACGCGCGGAGGTGCGGTCAGCCGAGTCTTCGGGAGGTGGGTCGTCATGACTGAGCCGTGTCGCGGAACCGCCACTCAATCCCCTGCGCAGCGACGCGGGCCGTCGTGACCCAGTTGGACACCCTTTCCTACTGGCGGGGCGATCACCTTCCGGGGACGTGGGGGCCAGCGAGCGATCTCATTGTGCTTGACCTTACCCACATGCCGTCGCACCCGCAGATGGCGCGTTGGGCGGATGGCGCGCAGGTGCCCACCTTCGTGGCCGCGCGCCAGCCCGATCCGGGTGGCCGCCGGGCGGACCTGTACGACGGGGCCGGTCGGCTCGTGGCCTCCCAGGGTCAGACCCACCGCTCGCCGGGCGAGGCTGAGCCCCCTCGACTGACGGACGCCGTGCAGCTGTTTGAAATTGCGGGGCACGCGGTGGGGATCCTGGTTGGCGACGATGTTCTCGTTCCGGAGGTGAGCCGCACCCTCGCGCTCATGGGCGCGGTGCTGTTGATTGCGGTGGCGGCCCCTCGCGTGCCGGATTATCTGGGTATCTGGCGAGAGGCCCAGCAGAACCAGGTCATTGGGTTTGGCGGCGGCGCGCCGCCTTGCCTCACGGTGCCCTGCGAAGCAGACCCCGAGGGCATGGGATTTTTGTCCGTGGAATCTTTGGGCGACTGGGTGCGCGCCACGCTGCCGTGGGGGTCGCTCGCCAAGGTGCGCGAAGCCGCGCTGTTGCAGGAATTGAACCCCATCGCCTACCTGAACCGTCCGTGGTGGCGGCCGTGAGCTGGGAACTGTCGCTCGGACGAGGCTACCTGGCTTGGCGCGTGGCCAGGGAGCGGGGCCGTGTACAGGTGCTGCAGCGCCGAAACGGCCCCGTGCACTGGCGCCGCGATGCCCTGGTCGTGGCGTCCGTCCAGTGGGACATGCGTCCCGTCGTCGACGTCACGGACTGGATGGCACGACTGATGATTCAGTGCGACCAGGCGGCGCGCGCCGGAGCGGCACTCGTCGTCTTTCCCGAGTACCTGGGCTTGTCGCTGCTCGGACTGTTGTCCGAGCACCGTGCGCTACGCCATATGTCGGTCCATGAACTCACGCCGACCGAGGTGGGAGTCCGGCTGAAAGCCTGGGCTCCCACCATCGTGCCCCTGTACCGGGCGGTGTTTTCACGACTGGCCGCTGCGTATGGGGTGACGGTGGTGGCGGGCTCGACGCTCGTCGAGCAAGGGGGCGGGATAGAGAACCTCACGCACATGTTTGGCCCTGACGGCCGCCTGCTCGGTACCCAGCCCAAGCTGCACCTCCTGGCTAGCGAAGCGTCTTGGGGGGTGATGCCGGGCGCGAGCCTCTCACCCCTGGTCGGTCCGCTCCCCGTCCAGCCTGTGGTATGCTACGACGCCAGCTTCTTTGAAACGTATCGGATGGCGCGTGCGCACGGTGCAGAGATTGTGGCCGTGCCGGTGGCCGACCCCGAGCCGGTCTATGGTGAGGCCAAGGCGCGGCGCGGAGCCTGGGCCCGCACCCAGGAGTCTGGGCTGGTGTCGGTGGTCGGGGCTGGGACGGGGAAACTTTATGGCATGCTCTTCACGGGCAAGGCGGCGGTGTATGCGCCGATGGCGGAGACCCCCGCTGGTGATGGGGTCTTGGCGGAAAGTCCCCGCCCGGATGGCGAAGGCGTCGTTGTGGCAACCCTTGATTTGGACCGCCTCGCGGCGCACCGCGAGAAATTGCCCGTCCCGCGCGCCGATCGCGTCGGCGCGTGGCTCGCTCCCCGGTATGCGGCGCTTCTGCCCGGGTCGAGGGGGCTTACCGCCGGACCGCGCGACTCACGTAAAAGCTAGGAACGCGAAGACCGCGACTGACGAGCAAAGGCGAGCAAAGGCGAAAGGTAGATGTCATGCACACGTTGACCGTATTGGCAGAAGGACTTCTGACTCTGGGCCTGTGGGGCGTTTTTGTGGGCATGGTACTTGAAAGCGCCGCGATTCCCATTCCCAGCGAAGTGCTGCTGCCGTTTGCGGGCTACCTGGTTGCCGTCGGCCGGGCAAGCTGGTGGGAGGCGGGTTTGGTGGCGCTGGTCGGCGGCACCCTCGGGGCGGTGGTGTCTTATGGCGTCGCATACTGGGCCGGGAAAACCTGGGGCAGCCATTCCCACGGGCTGGACCGTGCTCAGCGATGGTTTGAGCGCTACGGAGAAGCCGCCGTCTTCTTTGGGCGGCTGGTACCAGGCGTCCGCACCTACATTTCGCTGCCGGCCGGCCTGGCCCGCATGCGCTTCGGCCGCTTTCTGGGCTACAGCGTGCTGGGTGCCCTCCCCTGGACCGTGGTGTTCATTTACTTGGGAGCGAAGTTTGGAGCGAGTTGGCACAACGCCCTGCACGACCAGGTGTGGGTATACGTGGTGGGGGTCATCATCGTGGCGGCGTGGGCGGTGTGGTTCATCGCGCGGCGCCGCAGAGGCGGCGAGATCGCCTGAGTCTGCCTGAAGACCGCACTGGGCGACCGGGGAGGTTGACATGGACCTGACACGCGAGGACATGGCTCACGACCTGGACCAACTGGTCGCGCTGATCACCGCAAGTCATCCCGATCCCTATCGGGGGGTGGGTGGGCCGGTGCCGTTTCATCGGGCAGCTGCGGCCATCCGGGACGCGCTGCCTGCCTCGTGTACACCGCCAGAGTGGCTGGCGCGCCTTAGACCGTTCGTCGCGCTCCTTGAGGATGGCCATACCACGGTGAATCCGGCGGAGCCGCGGTCCGATGGCGGCGAGCGCCTGCCGCTGGCCTTTGGCGTACTGCCCGAAGGGCTGTATGTCGCGGGCGTGGCACCGGAGGTTGACTCCACCTGGCTGGGCGCGCGGCTGGAGACCGTGGGCCGCTGGTCAGCGGCCGAACTCCACCAGCGCACCCGCACGTTGCTGGGCTGCGACAGCGACCTCGACGGGTGGCGGCGCTTGGCCTTGGCGACACTGCAACCCGACCTGTGGCAGGCCATGAGCGATGCCGCGCCAGGACCACCGACGCCCCTGACCCTGACCCTCACCGACGGCACGCGCGCGATATCGCCCGGAGCGTGGACGCGCCACCCACGGTCCGCGTTCCGACAGGCACCGGGCATAGGCGTGCGGCCAAAGCGGGGGCCCACGCACCTCGGGTGGCACCTCGTCGGCGACGGCCGCGTGGCGTGCCTGAGCATTGGCGCCCTGATGGACTATCGGGAGGCGGGCGAGGTGTGGTGGGCCACGGGCTACCACGAACCGCTGCGCCAGCGCGCACGGGCCTTGGGTTCGGGTGGTTCATCGCCCCTGGAGGGTTTGCAGGCGGTTCTGTCGGACATGCCATCGGCCACCGCAGTCTTGCAAGAACTGTGGACCGCTATGCAGGCGGCTCGCACGGAGTCTCTCGTGGTGGACCTCACCGAGGCACCCGGCGGCAACTCGGTGTTGAGCGAACTGCTGGCATTCGCGGCGTACGGGCGTGACGCTTTGGTCCATGCCGACCGCGGGTATCAGATTCCGCGCTATTCGCCGCTCTACCGGGCGAACCACGGAAGCGTGCCGACGGCCGTCACGGGGATGGGCGGCTATGATTTTGGGCAGGAAGCCGCTTGGCGCCGCGCACAGGAGGATCCCGCACGGCGGGCAGCGCTCGGTCACGCGGACTGGAGCACACTCCTCCAACAGGTTCCCACGTTTGCGGCTGCGGTCGACACGTGGCCAACCTGGCACCCTCGGGTGGTGGTCGTGACGTCGGCCTTCACGTACAGCGCAGGATTCGACGTGGCCCTGCGGCTGCGCCAGCTCGGGGCGCAGCACGTAGGGGTGGCCAGCGCCCAAGCGCCGAACTGTTTCACGGATGTGTTGCGCTACCGGCTCGACCGGTCCGGGTTCATCGGCACGATCTCGTTCAAAGAAAGCTGGGCGATCCCCGATGCCGGCTGGGGATTGCGTGCGCTTGAGCCGGATGTCTCCCTGACCTACGACGACGTCGTGCGGTTCGGCGGGGATGCAGCAGCAGAGCTTCGCCTGGCGCTCGAGCTGGTGCAGGCCGACGCTCTCTGAGTGCTACGGCAGCCCGAGGCCCGACCAAAACCGTGGATCCTCGTCGCCGAGGCGCCACAGGGCTATGCCCGCCAGGTGCTTGGACCGCGCGAGCGCGAGTCGTGCCTTCGCCGACCGGTCCCCCATGTACCACACCACGTGCGTCGTGCCCGCCGCACTATACTGAAAGGTGTTCTGCGACTCCGCGGCATTGTACACAGGCCGAACCCCTTGCGCCTTGGCCAGCGCCTCGGCCTGCACATCCGATACGGTGCTCGCGCTGGTGCCGACCCAGTTGTAGCCGTACATCCCGATTGCCAGCACGATCTTGGACCCCGGGACTTCTTTCAGGGCCGCATCCACATTGGCGACCACCCAACTATACGGCGCCACCGGACCCGGCGGCCCCCCGCTGTAGTGATGGTCATACGCCATCACCACGAGGTAGCTGGCATGAGCGGCGAGGGCGACATAGTCATAAGCCCCGCTGATGGATGGCGCGACCCCAACCAGGGGAAAGACGGACACGGCGATGACCGGGCGGGGCCCTAAGTCGTGGCGCAGGAGCGCCACAAAGTCGGTCAGCCCGGCCCGCGCGCTCGCGGGCAGCAACTCAAAATCTATGTTCACGCCGCTCAGGTGGTCGCGCTTCACGAGGGCCGCCAGCGCCGCCGCGCCCCGCGTGCGTACGGCTGGTGTCGTCAGCATCCCGCTGCCTACGTTTGTGACGAGCGGTACGAGCAGCACGTGGTGTGTGAGGGCAAACGATGCGACGGAGGCGTCGTACCCGACGTCGTTCACGGTGCCGGTGCTCGTCATAGAGAACCAGCGTGGCGTCACTGTGGTGATGGCCCGCACGTGGCTTTCAAAGGAGGCGCGGGAACCGGGCCGGGGGCTGCCGGGACTCGTGTTCTGATAAAAGCCTACGATCTGAAACCGGCCTCCCAGCGCCATGGGGGCCGCCGGGCCGCGGGTCACACGGACCAGGCCCCAGACCAGCAACAGGGCGGCGCCCACCGCGATACCCCAGAGCACCGCCGGATGGCGGCGATGCCAGCGCGTCACCGTCTCGTTCATACCCGTAGTATGGTCCGCTGGGCCACGTCTCCATGCGGGCGGCGGCCGCCGAGTCCGTGGCCAGCATCCCGCGTCCGTGCTCCGCCTCGCATACGGCCAGCCGTTTCCGACGGGTTCACGAGGCGCGCTATGCACTCCAGTCCGACCGGGCGCGCACCCGCTATGGCGTGTGGTCTCGGCTCCATCGATCCCGCAGCAGCGTGAGGTAGTTGCCGCCGGCGATCCGGTGAATGGTGTCGTCCTCAAGCCCGCAGTCGGCCAGGTTGTCAAGCAACTGGGGCCAGTGGCTCGCGTCCTCCAGGCCCCGCACCGGGGTGTCTACCCCGTCAAAGTCGCTGCCGAACCCAAGGTGTCGATCGTCCCCGACGACGGAGAGATGGTGCAGAACGTGGTCCACCACCCGGGCCCGGTCCGCGCCCCCCCCCAAGAAGGCAGGCACAAACGTGATGCCCTGCACACCGCCGCACCGGGCCAGTGCACGGATCTGAGCATCGCTGAGGTTTCGCGCGTGCGGCGCCAGTGCACGGCAGTTGGAATGGGAGGCAATGGGCGCCTCCTGTGATACCGCCAGCACATCCCAGAATCCCTGGGCCGCCAGGTGGGACACGTCCACCACCATGTGCAGGCGGTTCATTTCGTCAACCATCGCCCGGCCCGCGCGGGACAGGCCTCCGCCCCCCGGGTCTTCACCAGCCCCATCGGCCAGTGCATTGCGTTGGTTCCACGTGAGCGACAGCAACCGGATGCCCAAGCGCCACAGGATGCGGAGGATGGCGGGCGTGGTGCCTAGTGCCTCCGCCCCCTCGACCGACAGCACGGCTCCGACCCGCGGCGGGCCGCTTTCCAGCGCGGCCAGACTTTCCGCTCCTGTCACGGGTACCACCCGGGGATCGGTCGCTACCGCCGTGTAAAATGCATCCACATATTCGAGCAGCCGCGGCAAGGCACGCTCGGGTTTGTGGGGAGGCTCCACCCAGCAAGAAAAAAACTGCAGTGTGACTCCCGCCGTTAAGAGACGTGGAATGTCCGCCTGGCCGCGCGGCGGCTCGTCCGTGCGGGAGAGCGAGCGCTCTCCCCGAATGACGGCGCCCAGACTGTCCGCATGCGTATCCACCACCGGAAACTCCACCTCATGCCACCGCATCGTGTCCCTCCGCCCCCGCTGCTACGTCGACAGCGGCTCTCGCTCGTAAACGCGCTCCATCGCCACCGTGCGCCCCGCCTCGATGGTGGCAATCAGGCCGCAGAGTTGTGCGGGTCCGGTGGCCGTCTCAAAGCGCACCGGGCGCTGGGTCAAAAACTTTTGCAACACAAGCTCCGTGCGCACCCCGATCACCGACCTGTACGGTCCACACATACCCAGATCACTCAGGTAGCCCGTGCCTTGGGGCAGGATCCACTCATCGGCGGTCTGTACGTGGGTGTGCGTGCCCACCAGCAACGACACCCTCCCATCCAGGTACCACCCAAGCGCGACTTTCTCGGAGGTGGTTTCGGCATGCACGTCCACCAGGACGGCGTCAGCAACGGGCAGGGCGTCCAACGCGGCGTCCATGGCCCGAAACGGGTCATCGTAGGCTTGGGGCAGGAACGCCCGACCCGACACGTTGATGATGCCCACCCGTGTACCATCGCGCGCCTCGACGACCACGGCCCCGTGTCCCGGAGTGCCCGGGGGATAGTTCACGGGCCGAAGCAGGACGGGCAGATCGCCGATAAACGTGAGCACGTTGTCCTTGTCGAAAATGTGGTTGCCCGACGTCAGGACGTCGACGCCCGACGACAGCAACTCATCGGCCACCTCGTGCGTGAGGCCGTTGCCCCCGGCCGCATTTTCGGCGTTGACGACGACGAGGTCCAGGTTGCGCTCCCGCCGGAGGCGCGGCACCGACGCGCGCACCAAGCGCCGTCCGGGCTTGCCCACCACATCGCCCAGCATCAGCACCCGCACGACGGTCCATCCTCCCCACCCGGCAGCGTGCGTCGGTCAGGCGACGCCAAGCGATTTCGCCTCACGTGTTGAACACCAACACCCGTCCCTCTTCGCGCAGCGCAAACAGTCGACGGCCCGGCTCCTGACTGAGAGAGTCCAGGGCCGCCTGGATCGTCTCCTCCTGGTCCAAAAGGTCGTCTTCGCTGAAGTCGTTGGGGTCCATCAAGAGATCAACTCCACACTGGTCCCTCAGGAGGTCGATCACCATGCCCACTTCGTCGGGGGACAGGCTCTCAATGTCGCGGGCTAGCCGAAGAATCGTCAGTGGCTCCACGTACTCGGTCGTGAATTCCGCCACCCCGTCGCCAGCCAGCGGGAATCGCAGCAGGTGGTGATAGGTCAGCAGCACTTCCATCAAGGAATCCGCCAGGGCCGCCGCCCGATCGTGCGGCAGGCGGCCACGGAGACAGAAGGACAGGGTCACTCGGCCGCCGTCGCCTCCTTCAGGCTGAAAGTCCAAGCTGGACAATTCGGGATACCGAACCAGGCTTGCGATTAGCGCCCCCACCCCCCGGGTCGCCATGCGCCCTCCGATTTCGCTCGGTGCCGACCGTTCCGCCATTGCCATCGCCCCCTTCCCCAACATGCCGCCAAGTCTGCCTCGGCGCGCTTCAGTGGCCGTCCGGGTCCTCAGGCCCCAGCCGGTCCAGCACGCGGGCGATGATGGCGGCGGAATACCCCAGACGCGCTAAACGCCGGGCCAGTCGTGGCCGCTGAGCGCCACCCGGCGGGAACTGCTCCGCTTCGCGCCACGCCTGCTCCCACCACAAGTCGGGATCGACGGAGTTCACCGTGTCGCGGACTAAGCTTTCGCTGAGGCCGCGCTCCCGCAGGCGATGGGCCAGCCGAACCGGGCCGTCGCGCCGCCGCTGCGCCCGGTCCAACTCCGCCCGGGCCACCGCCTGGTCGCTCTGCCAGCCCTGCCGCTCCAGCGCGTCCACAGTGGACTCCGGAGCCGTCACGCCGACACGCTGAAGACGGGCCGACAATTCCCGCCGACTGAGCGCCCGCCCGGCAAGCCAACGCAATGCCAGTCTGCGAGCGTCGGCTTCCCCCACAGGCGCCGCACCTACGCGTCGGTCTCGTCCTCCGGCAGATCCGTCGATTCCACCACCCCCAGCTTCAGCGCCCCCCGCACCCGCTCCTCGATCTCTGCCGCCAAGTCGGGATTCTGCTTCAGGTAATCCCGCGAATTCTCCCGACCTTGGCCCAGTCGCAAGTCGCCGTATGCGTACCACGCTCCGCTCTTTTGCACCAAGCCCATCTCGGTGGCCAAGTCCAGGAGGTTCCCCGCACGGGAGATGCCCTCCCCATACAGAATATCAAACTCGGCCTGCTTGAACGGCGGAGCCACCTTGTTCTTCACCACTTTGACCCGCGTCCGGCTGCCGATCACGTCGTTGCCCTGCTTTAAGGTTTCCGCCCGGCGCACTTCGAGCCGGATGGAGGCATAGAACTTGAGCGCGCGCCCACCGGGGGTCGTTTCCGGGTTTCCGAACATGATTCCCACTTTTTCGCGGATCTGGTTGATGAAAATCGTAATGGTCCGGGACTTGGAGATGGCGCCGGTGAGCTTCCGCAGCGCCTGGCTCATCAGCCGGGCCTGCAATCCCACATGGGCGTCGCCCATTTCCCCCTCAATTTCGGCACGCGGCACCAAGGCTGCGACCGAGTCGACGACGATCACGTCGACGGCGCCGGAACGTACCAGCGCTTCGGCAATCTCGAGCGCCTGCTCGCCCGTGTCCGGCTGGGAAATCAGGAGCTGGTCCAAGTCCACCCCCACCTTGGCCGCGTAGGCGGGATCGAGGGCGTGCTCCGCGTCAATGAACGCAGCGACGCCTCCGCGCCGTTGCGCCTCCGCCACCACGTGCAGCGCGACGGTGGTCTTGCCCGATGATTCCTGCCCGTAAATTTCCACTACGCGGCCGCGTGGCAGGCCGCCCACGCCGAGCGCCACGTCAAGCGCGAGCGCTCCGGTGGGAATCACGTCCACCGCCATGCGCGCAGACGCCTGCCCCATCCGCATGATGGAGCCTTTGCCAAACTGCTTCTCGATCTGAGCCAGGGCCAGGTCCAGCGCCTTGTCTCGTTCCATCGCCATCATTCAGTCCTCCCCCGGCGTCGCTGGCCGCTATATTCGCGGTCTAGGGGCAGACTCCTCCCGGGGTCGGGCCGGTTCGATGCTCACCGCGCGGCCCTTAATCGACAAACGCTGCGCGGACGCCATAATTTTGCGCGCGGCATCATCCGGCACCTCGACAAACGTAAATCGATCGTAAATGTCGATGAGCCCAATCATGCTGCCGCGGATGTTAGTCGACTCCGCGAGCCCGCGCACGACGTCGGCCGGGGTCAGGCGATCCACGTGGCCGAGATTCAAGAACAGGCGCACCATGCCCGGCTCGGCGCCGGTGTCGCCATAGCTACTGGCGTCGGCGGGCTCGCGCCCCTTGTCGTTCAAAAGGCGCATGGCCGCGGCGGCAATGTCCACGGAGTCGTAGTCCTCCGCGAGCGCCAAGGCAATCTCCCGGTACTCGGGTACCACGCCGCGCTCCACTTCCTCAGCGAGCCGCCCGCGCAGCGCCTCGCGCTGCTTGGCCGCCACGTCCCGGACGGACGGCACGGGCCGGCGCGGAATGCGTACGTGCAGCGTTCGCTCCAACAGGCGCATCTGGCGCACCTCGCGCGGATGCACCAGCGAAATCGCCGTGCCCGTCCGGCCCGCGCGCCCCGTCCGACCAATGCGGTGGACATAGCTTTCGGGGTCCTGCGGCAGGTCGTAGTTGACCACGTGCGAGACTCCCTCGATGTCCAGGCCCCGGGCCGCCACGTCGGTGGCTACCAGAATTTCGCTGACGCCATCGCGAAACCGCTTCATCACGCGGGTCCGCTGGGACTGGTTCAAATCGCCGTGAATGGCTTCAGCGGAGTAGCCCCGGGCCTGCAGCGCCTCGGTGAGCTCGTCCACGCGCTGTTTGGTACGGCAGAACACGATCGCCCGGTCCGCGGCCTCAATGTCCAGAATGCGGCTCAGTGCCTCGACCTTCTCGTGCTCGCGCGCCTCGTAGTACGTTTGTTCCGTGAGCGGTACGGTGAGCCGTTCCGGATTAACCGCCAAGCGCTCCGGAGTCTTCAAGTAGCGTTGGGCGAGGCGGGCAATGGGATCGGGCACGGTCGCGGAAAACAACAGCGTCTGCCGTTCCATCGGTACCTGATTCAAGATGAACTCCACGTCCTCAATGAAGCCCATGTCGAGCATCTCGTCCGCTTCATCCAACACCACCTGGTGCACATGGTCCAGCTTCAGGGTGCCGCGCTTGATGTGATCAATCACCCGGCCCGGCGTCCCGATCACCACCTGTGCCCCATGCTCCAGCGCCCGAATCTGCCGGTCATAGGATTGGCCCCCGTAAATGGGGACGACCCGGAGGGCGTTGTGGCGCCCGATGCGCGTAATTTCTTCTGACACCTGAATCGCCAGCTCGCGCGTGGGGCACAGCACGAGTGCCTGCACGTGCCGTCCCCGGTGGTCGAGCCGCTCTACGATGGGAATGCCGAACGCGGCGGTCTTGCCGGTGCCCGTCTGGGCTTGGCCAATTAGGTCGCGCCCCCCCATGGCGACCGGCACCGCCAACGCCTGAATCGGCGTCGGTTCCTCGAATCCCATATCGGCCAACGACCGCAAAACGGCATGGGAAATGCCCATCTCGCGAAAAGGGTTGCTGGGGGTAGTTGTCTTGTCGTCCAGTTCTTCCTGTCCCATCTCGTCTCCGTTCACTCGCCACGTGATGTGTTGTGCATCCGTGCCACTAATGTCCTTCGGCTCCAGGCGGCAGTCGACCCGCCAGCGCTAGTGCAAGAAGATGCCGTGCGGTTTCGGCCGCAGCCCCCCGCACCCACTCGCGGTCAGACCGCGAACGGCGCTCTCGCACCTCGCTGACCCCCGGTCCGGTCAGTGCCACGTAGTATGTCCCGACCGGATGGTGCCGGTCGCCACCCTCTGGGCCTGCATATCCCGTGGTCCCCAAGCCCCACGTCGCCCCGGCCCGGTGTCGGACCGCATCAGCCAACGCCAACGCCACATGACCACTGACGGCGCCCTCTGTCGACAACAGCGACACGGGCACGCCCACACGCACCTTCGCGGGCTCAGTATACACGACCTGTCCCTCGAGGACCACGCGTGAGGCGCCCGGCACCGTCGTCAGCTGCGCCGCCAGCATTCCCCCGGTGAGCGACTCCGCCAGCGCCACCGTATCGCCGCGCCGTGCCAGCTCTCGAACCAGAGCTGTCGCATCGGCGGCGGGCTCCTCCCCAAACAGGGGGACCCTCGCGCGCCGCTCGGCTTCCGCCAACAGTTCGGGGAGGCGCTGGGCCTCAGGAGACCCTTCCTCAACCTCCACCCGCCACTCCACCACACCCGGGCGCACGTACAGCCCCGTGCGCGGGCCGCCCGCGTCGGTCAACAGGCTCCCTAGGCGAAACGCCAGCTCCGACTCCGGCAGGTCGTACACGCGCCAGCTGTGGCGGACGATCCGCCGCCCCGTGGCGCGCTCGACCCGGGCCGTCAGGGCCGCGGCCACCGAGCGGCACTCCGCCGGGGGCCCGGGCAGGAGTGCCACCACGCCCCTCGGCGTGGCGATCAGCTGACCCGGTGCAGTGCCCACATGGTTTTCGAGCAGCTCGGCTCCGTAGAGCCGCATGGCCTGGGCGCCAATCGATCGGGCTCGCGACGCCCCCTCGCCGCCGTGCCGTGCCTCCAGTGCGGCGGACCACTCGGGATCCACAGCCATCCCGATGCCCAGCCCCCGGGCCACCCCCGCGCGCGTCCGGTCGTCGGGCGTGGGGCCCAATCCTCCCACCAGCACCACCAGCGGCACCGACCGCAGTCCCCAGCGCACCGCGTCCGCAATCGCCTGTTCGTCGTCGGGCACCACCAGTTGCCACGCGACCCGACTCCCGGCCTGGAGCAGTTCTTGCGCCAGCCAAGCCCCGTTCGTGTTGATGGTTTCCCCCGTGAGCACCTCGTCGCCCACCGCCACAATCCCCGCTTGTTCCCACATGGCCGTCCCTCCGGTGCCTATTGTACCGGTGGGCCACCCCAGTCAGTGCACGGCGATCGCGGTCATCCAACCGCGGGGCGTGGCCCATGGGGGTTTTCTCCGCCACCAGCGGTTCGATGAACGGCTCCCGCCCGGGGACGCGCCACGGCAAGGTGCCCGTTGCGGTCGACGCGGCGGAGGACCCCCGCACGGTGCATTGGTCCTACGATGAAAAGCCTCGGATTCAAGCACTGCGGGCCATCGCCCCCGATTGCCCGCCCCAGGCGGGGATGCCCGACCAGGGCACGTGGGAGCGGAATTACGAATACCAGCGGCTGGGAATCCGGACTCTGCTCGCGGGCATCGACCTTGCGACGGGCGAGGTCTTGGGGTTAGTCCGCGGCCGCCACCGGAGTCGGGAGTTCGTGGAGTGGCTGTAAGCGTGGGACGCGAAGTACGAGACCCCCGTGAAGATCCAGGTCGTGTTAGACAACCATTCCGCCCACACGTCCCAGGAGACCCGCGCCTACTTGGCCACCAAACCGAAGCGCTTTGAGTTCGTGTTCCCCCCGGTGCATGCCTCCTGGCTGAACCGGGTCAAGATGTTCTTCGCCAAGCTGGCGAAGCAGGACTTGCGGGGGGATCCGCGTGGACGCGGCGGAGGAACTGGAAACCCGCCTCCAGCAATACCTCGACGGGGTGAACACGGACCCGGTTTCTTTTCGCTGGCGGTGGCGCTTGGAATCAGCGAATCCCACACCGACCAAAACGGACGTCAGGTAGGAATGGCTCTATTAGCCGTCCGCCGCCGATGGCGTGCGCGCCACGCCGCCGCTTGGCGCCCGCGCCGCCCGGGCGAGCCAGAACACCGCCAACCCCGCCGCCGCTACCGCAAAGGCGGCCAGCACGACTAGGAGCGCCGGCAGCGTCCAGATGTTGACCACCCAGCCCGTCAGGAGCGCCGCCACGGCTGCCGTGGACCCAATGCCCATCCCGCGGGCGGCGAAGACCCGTCCCCGCATCTCGCGAGGCACAGTCGTCTGGAGCCACGCCCGGATCGGCAGCTGATAAACCGCGTTGCAAAAGCCGCCCACCACGTAAAGGCCAATAGTCAAGAATAAATCGCGTGACCACGCGACCCCGGCGGTTTCGAGGCCGAACCCCAAGAGCCCGAGCGCAACGAGCGTGCTGTAGCGGCGGTGGTCGTCGCCGATTCGCCCCATCAAGGTGGATCCCGCCCACATGCCCGCGGCGATGCCGGCCAAGAGCCAGCCCAAGTCTCCTTCGGGCCGTCCCAAGAGGCGCTGGATGACGGCCGCAGACGCCACGTTGACACCCGCTACGCCAATCACGCCCACCATGGACAACACGAGGAGGCGCCCGACGACCGGGGTGCGCACGTGAAACGCGACGCCATCGCGGAGATCGGACCAAAAGCTCGTGCCCTCGGATCGGGGCGCCGCCGCCTGGGTCGGCAGCACCAGCGTGGCGAGCGTGGCGCCGGCGACCAAGAAGGCTGCGGCATCAATGATGAAGGGGGATGCGTTGCCGGCGCGGGCCACGATCACGCCCACCAGCAGGTACACGGGAATGTCAACCAGGGATTGCCCCACGGACAACGCGCTGCCGGCGGCCATAACCTGTCCCTCACCCACCGTGTCGGGCGTCATAGCGCGAACGCCGGGCTTGTACACCAGTCCCACCGTCTCCACCAGGAAGACGGCACCGTACGCCCACCACAGTTGGTTCACCACGGGGACGGACAACACCAACACCGCCCGAATGATGTCCCCGGTCACCATGGTCCGTTTGCGGTTCCAGCGGTCGGCAACGCCCCCCACGGCCCAGCCCAGCAGCACCGCGGGAATCATGCCAGCAAAGATAATGCCGCCGTACGCCGCCAAATCTCCGCGGGCGACGCTCATAGCAAAGACGGCCAAGCCCACCTCGACAAAGTTGGCGCCGGCCTTCGACACCACCTGCGACACCCACAACTTGACAAACGACTGGGACCGATAAACCGACGGCGGCTTGGCCATGCCGCATCTCCCTTCTACTCATTAATTTACGTATGGAGCGTTATGTGTGTGACCTGCCTTCGCCCGCACGCCACACGCGCGAGCCGTGCCGGCGATGTTCGCCGTGCTGGTCGACTTTTCCTGCCTCGCCCCGGTCGGCGGTGCCCATGTCTAGCCCGCGGATGCGCCGCATACCCATGCCTGCGAGCAAGCGGCGGCGTGGGTGGCCAGGGGGGTGAAGGGATGCGGATTGTGGCCCTGTCGCGCCGCGACGCGGGGCGCGTGGCGTTGCTGGTGGGAGCCCTCGCGGTGGTCGGGTGGCTCATCGGCTGGCTGGTCAGTCCGGGCGTCGTGCGGGGAACCAGGGCACCGGCGGCCGCCCGGTACACGCTCCGCGGGGTGGCCACCTCCCAGCGCGCCCTGACCCTCACGTTTGACATTTCGTGGGGCACCGTGATGCCTGCCCAAGTGCTGTCGATTCTGGTGAAGGACCACGTGCCGGCCACCTTCTTTCTGTCGGGTCCCTGGGCCGAGGCCAACCCCGACTACGTGCACCAGCTGGTATCGGAGGGGTTTCAGGTCGAGAGCCACGGATGGGCCCATGTCAACTATTCCAGCTTGGGTTATCAAGGGGTGGTAGCTAACATTCGCCAAACGAACCAGGTGCTCACGGCGCTCACCGGGCGCCCCATCAGGTTTGTGCGCCCGCCGAACGGCGACTTCAACGCGACGACGCTGGCCGCTGCGCATTCCCTCGGGTACACGGTTGTCACCTGGGGGACGGACTCGCTCGACTGGATGAACCCCGGTGTGTCCGTCATCATTCACCGCGTGATCAGTCGGGCCCATCCCGGAGACATCGTGTTGTTGCATGCCTCAGACACCTGCAAGCAGACCAACTTGGCGCTGCCAGCCATTATTCATGACCTCCGCCAGCGGGGCTATCAGCTCGTAACGCTGGCGGCGCTCCTGCGGATGGGCACCCCTGAGTACCGCGGTTGACACGTCAGGACAGGAGCTGGTCCAGGCCGCGCACCAAGCCTGACAGCGACCCCACCCGCCGGATGGCCAAGAGGGTCCCGGCCAGGTACGGCGCGGGACTCTGGCCGGCGTCGTAGCGAATCGTGAGTCGCTCGTCGCCAGAGCCCGCCAACAGCGCGGTCGACAGGACGTAACCGGGCAACCGGACGGAGTGCACCTGGACCCCGGCGATGGTGGCCCCCCGGGCCCGAGGCTGGCCCGCCTGTGGCGCCGGGGCGGCCGGGGGCCGTGGGTGGGCGGCCCCCAGGGCCGCCGCCCACTCGAATGCGGTGCCGCTGGGCGCGTCGGGCTTGCCCGGTGCGGCATAGTCCAGCACCTCCCACCCGGGCATCTCGGCCGCCGCCATCAAGGCCAGGCGCTTCGCCAACGTGGCGACCAGACTGAAGTTGCCAGCGGCCACCACGCCGCACCCGCACGCGCGCGCGCGCGCGTCCAGCGCCGCATCGTCGCCGGGGTCCAGTCCCGACGTGCCTACCACCACGTGCACGCCGCGGTCGAGCGCCGCCGCGATGTGGCCCCGGACGGCCAGAGGGCTGGTGAAGTCCACGAGGACGCTGGCCGACGGCGACAAGGCCTCGGCAACCGTCGCGGCCATCGTCACCCCGATGGCGGCGCGGCCCAGCGCGGTGCCCACATCCTGACCCGCATGCCGCCGGGCCACGGCGCCCACCAGTTGTAAATCCGGGGCTGCGAGGATAGCTGGCACGAGGGCCGACCCCACCCAGCCGGTGGCCCCCGCCACTACGACCGCGATGCGGGTGGGATGCACGATAGGCGGCAGCTGCATGGCGGGCCCCTCCTGACTGCACTGGCGGCGCTGTGCCGATCCGACCGCACAGCTTAGGATACGACGCCCGGGCCGCGTTCACGCTACATCCACCCGGCTACCGCCGGAAGAGCGCCCAGGGCCAGGGCAGCGGGCGCGCCAACGGACGGCGCGCCACGCTGGATGCCGCGACCAGATCCCGCGACCCCGCCAGCGCGCCATTGGCGATGACGCTGACCCGCCCAACCACGGCGCCACGGCGCACGGGTGCCCTCAGCGCCCCGGCGGAGGTTTGCACGAGGCGCTCCGCGTCGATGACCCCGCTGGGTACCAGCGTCGAGAGGGGCGACCGGGGAACCGCGGCGACGGTGCTTTGCGTGCCTCCGGTGACTCGGATTTGGGCCACCGGGTGGGTCGGCGCGAGCCAGACCACCCGATGCCAGGCGGAAAACCCCCACCGCAGCAAGTTGGCGGCCGCCTGCCACCGGTGGGGCGCTCTCAGCACCACCGCGATGAGTTGGGTGCCGCTCCGGGTGGCCGAGGCGACCAGGCACGGCCCGGCCGCCGTGGTGGTGCCCGTCTTGACGCCGTCGACCGCCGGAAACGCCTCCAGTAGGCGGTTGCTGTTGTGGAGGGCGCGCCGCGCACCCCGGCCAAGCTCCGTCACGCGGTCCTCGGGGGTGCTCACGAGGTGCTGGAACACAGGCAGCCGGAGTGCGGCCCTCGCGATGAGCGCTAAATCGTAAGCGGAACTGTAGTGGCCGCGCGCCGTCAGCCCGCTGGGGTTGACAAAATGCGTCTGATAAGCCCCGAGCGCGTGGGCGGCCCGGTTCATTTCGTCCACGAATGCGGGCACGGAGCCGCTCTCGGCCTCAGCGAGCGCGACGGCCGCGTCATTGCCCGAGGGCAGCAAGAGCCCGCGCAGCAGGTCCATGAGCGTATAGCGGTCGTGCGCCGCCAGGTGCATGCGGGAGCCAGGCGTGCCTGCGGCGCGGCGGCTCACCACGACCGTCCGCTGGAGGCCGCCTGCCCGAATGACCAGGTATGCCGTCATCATTTTGGTGGTGCTGGCCGGGTCCATCTGACGATAGGCGTGATCCGCCCACAGCACCTGGCCCGTGGCTGCGTCCATCAGCACAGCTGCCCCGGCGCCGACGCGCGGCAACACCGTGGCCCGCCCCGGGGCCACGGTGTTGCCCACCGTCATCACAATCGCTGCCGCCAGAGCCATCAACGCGTTCAGCGCCATCACCCGAGGTAGGGTGCCCGGCTCGCGGCAATTCTCTCCGGAGAGGTTACACGGTCACCAGCGCGCGGCCGGCGCTCACCCACTGGGCCACCGTTACCAACCGGCGCGCCTGCACTTTCACGCCTTCGAGGATGGCGGGCGGCAGCTCGCCGTCGACCGGGCCCACGGTGCTGGTGCCGTAGGGATTCCCACCCGCCGCGTAAAGGGCGGGGTCCGTGTAACCCGGAGCCACGACGAGGGCGCCCCAGTGGTACATGGTGTTGTACAAAGCCAGGATCGTCGCCTCCTGGCCGCCGTGCGGGTTCCCGGCGGTCGCCATGGCGGACACGGCTTTGTTGGCGAGCTTGCCCTGGCCCCAGAGCGGGCCGGCGGTGTCCAGAAACTGCTTCATCTGCGCGGCCACGTTGCCAAAGCGCGTCGGCACGCTAAATAAATACGCATCGGCCCATTCGAGGTCATCGAGCGTGGCCTCCGGGATCTGGCGGGTGGCTTCCCGAAATGCCTGCCATTTGGGGTTCTTTGCAATGGCGTCGGGCGGGGCCAACTCTGGCACCTGCCTGAGCCGTACCTCCGCTCCCGCGTCTCGGGCCGCCTCCGTGGCCGCCACCGCCATTTTGTGGTTCGTGCCTGTGGCACTGTAGTAGATGACCGCCAACTTCACATCTGACATGCTATCAACTCCTCCGGGGACACTATACCCGGTATAGTCGCTTACAGTGTGCCCGTATGCGAGTGTCGTATACATTGAGCGGTCGGCCCGCTCGGCGCATGACGGGCGCTAGGGGCCAGTGGTCACCAATAGGTCGGTGGCGTTCGTCCCCAGCGATGCGAGGGTCTGGCCATTGGCCACGACCGTGGTGCCACCGGGATGCCCAAGCCGCACCTCAACCGAGCTCGTGCCTGTCAGCGTCAGGGACTGGCCCGGCTGATAGACGTGGCCATACGGGTTGGACGTGGTGCCATTCACCCATACCTCCACCCAGCACGGATTGGCAAACGACAGACTGAGGGTCACCGGCGCCTGCTCGGCGCGGTACGTGGTCAAGCTCGCTGTTTGGCTCACCAGTACGACACCGGTGGGGGCCGTAGTGCCCGACCCACCGGAGCCGCTCGACGACTTGGGGTGCGTCGACGGTGGGCTGGTCTGCTTCTTGTGCGTGCTTGGCTTGGTCGAAGCCGTGGCGTGGTGATGCGCAGGCGCCGCCGTCGTAGGCGGTGTGCCGCGGTTTAGCATCACCAGCACGATCCCGACCAGCACCACGCTCAGGAGCATGGCCAAGACCCACCACCCCCCCGCCCGCGGTGCAGCGCTCGGGCCGGCCGCTGGGGCGGCGCGCGCCCTGGGGCGACGCGGGGGCCGCTCGCCGGGCGGCGACGACGGGACCTGCCGCGGGCGGCGCGTGGCCCGGACAGGCGTGGGCGGCCGTGCCGGAAACTCGGGGGGCGGCTCGTTGCGGGACGCCCCCCGCCAGCGCTCCACCAGGTCTGTGGCATCCAGTCCCAGATGCTTCGCGTAGGCACGGAGAAACCCCAGCGCATACACATCGGCCGGCAGGCGCGCCCGATTGTTTTCTTCAAGGGCTTCCAGGTACCAGACGCGGATCTTCGTGGACTCGGCCACTTCCTCGAGTGACAACTCCAGGGCCTCGCGCTGTGCCTTCAGCTGCTGCCCCACGGTCTCAGCTGAGGCCATAGACCCACCCCCCTCTTTCAGGGCCATACCCGATTTAACGTGCGGGGAAACGGAATTGTTTCACGCACGTGCTCAAGTCCCCCAATCCAGGCCACCAGGCGCTCCAGCCCCAAGCCAAAGCCCGAATGGGGGACGCTGCCGTACCGCCGGAGATCCAGATACCAGGAATACGCGCTCGGATCCAGACCATGCTCCAGGAGGCGCGCTGTCAAAAGCGCCACGTCATGGATCCGCTGACTGCCTCCCACGATTTCCCCATATCCCTCCGGCGCGAGCAAGTCCGCCGCCAGCGCGACCTCGGGTCGCGCCGGGTCCGGCTGCATGTAGAAGGCTTTTTGTTGCGTGGGGAATCGGTGGACGAAGACCGGGCGGTCAAACAGGCTGGCCAGCGCCGTTTCTTCCGGGGAGCCAAAGTCATCCCCCCACACGACCGGGAACCCGGCCGCCGCAAGCCGCTCGATGGCCTCGTCGTAGGCAATGCGGGGAAAGGGCGCCCGGACGCGTTCGAGCGCGGTAGTATCGCGGCCCAGGACCGCCAATTCCGTTTGCTGATGGGCCAGCACATCGGCCACCACATGCGCCACCAGGCGCTCCTGCCACTCGAGATTCTCTTCAAACTCGCAAAAGGCCATTTCCGGCTCGACCATCCAAAATTCTGTCAGATGACGACGCGTTTTGGACTTTTCCGCACGAAATGTGGGGCCAAACGAATACACCCGCCCCAGCGCCATGGCCGTGGCTTCCAGGTAGAGCTGGCCACTCTGACTCAGGAAGGCAGGCTCGCCGAAATAGTCCACGCCGAAGAGTGTGCTGGTGCCCTCCGCCGCCGCCGGAGTCAGGATTGGCGCATCCGTGAGCACGAAGCCATTGTCGTCGAGAAACGCCCGCAGCGCGTGCACTATCCGCGCCCGGAGCCGCAGCGCCGCCGTCTGGCGGGAGCTTCGCACCCACAAGTGGCGGTGGTCCATCAGGAAGTCGACGCCATGCTCCTTGGGGGCGATGGGATACCCGTCCGAGGAGCCCAGCACCCTCACGTCGGTGGCCGCTAACTCCACTCCCCCAGGGGAACGGGGGTCCGAACGGACCACGCCCTCCACGATGACGGACGCCTCCTGGGTCAGGCTGGCGATCCGTGCGAGCAGGGGATGTTCGGCGTCGCTGGCGCGGGCCACCACCTGCAGGTCGCCTGACCCGTCCCGGATGGTCAAAAAGCGCACCTTCCCAGACGAGCGGATATGCGTCACCCAGCCGGCCACGCGGACCGCGGCCCCAATGTGGCGCTCCAGCGAGGCAATCGGCTCGGCGCCCATCACGGCTGGGGCACCGGTGGCAGGTTGCGGTAAATTACAATGCGCTGCACCTGGTTGGTTCCTTCGTAAATCTGCGTGATTTTGGCATCCCGCATCATACGTTCGACGGGATAGTCGCGGATGTAGCCGTAACCCCCAAACAGTTGCACCGCGTCGGTCGTCACCTGCATCGCGGTGTCCGACGCCATGAGCTTGGCCATGGCCGACAGGCGCGTGACCTCGGCGCTCGAGTCGATGGCAAAGCCCGCCGCCTCCACCACGTCGCAGGCGGTGTACAGCAGTTGCCGGCTAGCCTCGATCTTGGTGGCCATGTCGGCCAGCATCCACTGCAGGCCCTGGAACTCCGTCAGCGCTCGGCCAAACTGCCGACGCTCGGCCAAATGGGCCTGGGCTGCGTCGAAGGCCCCCTGCGCAAGACCCACGGCCTGGGCCGCTATGCCCAGTCGGGACCGGTCGAGGGTCCGCATGGCAATCTTGAACCCCTCCCCCACCCGGCCTAGCAGTTGGCCGGGCACCAGTCTGACGTTGTCAAACTGCAGTTGGGCGGTTTCGGATCCATGAATGCCAAGCTTCTCTTCTACGTGGCCCACGCTAAATCCCGGTGCGTCGCTGGGCACGACGAACGCTGACATGCCCAGAGACTGGCCGGCCGCTTCTGTGGCGGCAAACACCACCAGGGTTGTGGCGATGCTGCCGTGGGTAATGAAAATTTTTGTTCCGGTGAGGCGCCAGCCGTCTCCGTCCGCCACGGCGCGGGTGCGCGCCGCCCCGGCATCGGAGCCCGCCTCTGGCTCGGTCAGCGCAAACGCGGCGAGCTGGTCGCCCTTAGCCACGGGAGTGAGGAACCGGCGCTGCTGTTCGGGGGTGCCCGCGAGCATGATGGGCAGGGCGCCCAGATGATTCACCGCGATGAGGAGGCTCGCCGTGGCGGAAACCCGGGCCACTTCTTCGATGGCCAGCGCGGTCGTGAGCATGTCCGCGCCCCCACCGCCGCACGCTTCCGGCATGCCCAGCCCCAACAGACCGTTTTCTCGAAACAGTGCAACAAGGTCCCAGGGAAACTGACCCTCCCGATCGATAGCGGCCGCCCGCGGTGCAACTCGCTCCTGGCTCAAGCGGCGCACCGTTGCCTGGAACAACTGCTGCTCTTCCGTCAATCCTCTGGCCATCCGTCCCCTCCGTTCCCTCTCGGGCCATGTGGACCCGCCCCGTCAGGTGATATGGTGCCGGAGGCGGGCTGAATTGGCAATCACCCGGCGGCTCTATGCTAAAACCTGTGGGATCGGGGGCAGGAAGAAGCGGCAGCACGTCTAATGCGTTGATAGCTGACATCGACGCAGGAGGGTGCCCCCGCGGTGACTTGAGTATAATGCATCGCCAGCCGCCGTGTGGGGGCGTGCCCCCGAAGAGGTGGAGACGGTGGACGCGATGACGACGGGCTGGCGGGTGGCCGTGCGCTGTCCGCGCCCGACGAGGGGTCCCGCCCGCGGCCCCCCGCGGGCCGCGGGGGGTGCCTGGATCTCGGCGTCGGTACGAGCCCGCATCCGTGGGGGCTGCCTCGGCAGGAAGGTCGCGTACGCGAATGCCCTGCGGCGCGCGTGTCCGCGGGGGGCCGTCCGGGTGGCCCCCTTTCCCATCATTCAGGACGGGATGGCCGGGATGGATGAGGCGTGCCGTCTCGAGCAAACCCGCACCCAGAAAACGAGTCGGCGCGGGCTGCGGATCCAGGGCGTCGAAAACCTGCGGCCCTGGTAGCCGGAGGCACCCGCACCATGCACACACCCTATCCGGCGCTGGGCCCACTCCACCGCGTGCCAGACGATTGGCGGACACTCCTCCACGCCCCGGCCCGCACGCGGGCTCATCCGCGCCGAGGCGGCGCGACGCCGGCGGCGACAAAGGGGCCCCGACGCTCCGCCGGTGACGGCCCGCGCTGTGGGTGCGCGGGCCACGGGCCCCGGCGTGCACCCACACGGACCTCGAGGGCGTCCACCCCCAGATCATGGGTTCCACAACCGCGATCGCGATCGCCGACAGATGTTGCTGGGCTTCCGTCCACCGATCCCGATCCCACAGGGTGTGACAGAAAGCCCACCCCGCGTCAGCTAGATCCTCCGCACCGGGAGCGCGCGCCACACGATACAATAAGAAAAAAGGTCGCCGGAGGTGTGAGAGGAGGATCCGCATGGCATCCAACCGAGACACGATGGCCCTGCCGTTGTTGCCGTCGGCCGCCGTCGTGTATCCGGGCGTGAAAGTGTCGTTGCACGTTCGCGAGGAGCGCTTCCGCCGAGTGGTGGCGGAGTGTCTGCACCACGATGTGCCGCTGGGCGTGGTGTGGAAGCGCGAAGAGGTGCCCCCGGGCGATCCTCTGGTCCTCGCGTCGGTGGGAACCGTGGCCCGGGTCCTCAAAACGCAGCGCCTGCTGGATGGACGACTGTCCGTGACCCTGGCGGGGGTGGCACGCTTTCAGTTGATCAATTGGCGCCAGGGCACGCGGCTGGTCGCCGGCCAGGTGCGGTTGCTGCCGGACTTCGATGAGCGTCCCGGGCGCGCCCTGTCCGACGAGGCATATGCGCTCGCCTCCGAGTGCGAAGCGCTGGCCCTGGAGCCGGGGGAGGCCCCCTACCTGCCCCAAGATCCCGAGGCCCTCTCGTACTGGATCGCGCATCGTCTGCCGCTGGCCGCGGCCGACCAACAGACCTTGCTTGAACAGCCAAACCTGTCGGAGCGTCTCAGCTATGAGGTGACCCTGCTTCGGCGGATGATTGACGACGCCCGGCTTCCGCCCCGCCGATCCAACTGAGGCGCGGGGCGAACCTGGGGATGGCCGGCCCGAACGGAGAAGATCCACGTCGGCCGGTCGTGAGACGCATCTCTCCCCGCGGATGGATCGAGCTGTTCCGCGGGAGCGGGAGCCGAGCCGCCGCCCCTGAACGTACCCGACGCCTCCGCGACACGCCTCTTTTGGCCGCACGGCGCCTTCGGGGCCGAGGTGATCCCCGTGCGGCGCCCTGCGAGGGAGGACATGGGCACGGCACCCGCAATGATGGTATGGTGCAACTGCACGCCCACGCCGCCCGGCCGTGGACGCGACGCATGCCCCCCGATTCGGTGAACGGAGGCAGTCATGGCTTTTCAACACGTGGCACTGATGCGCTTTCCCCACACGCTGGCGACAGGCGAGCTGGCCTTTGTGGATCAGTTGATTCGGACGTGGCCCGAGACGATTGGCGGTATAGAATCGGTGGCCTGGGGCACGGACGTCAGCGGGCGGGCCCAGGGATTTCAGTTCGGCATCGTGGCCCGGTTCCACAGCGAGGCGGCGGCCGAGGCCTATCAGGTCCATCCTCGGCACCAGGAGCTGGTGCGCTGGATTCGCGACCGTGACGGCGAGGTGCTGGCCTTTGACTTTCCCATTCCCAGCGCGTAGGGGCTAGGGTGAGCCGAGCCACTGTGAATGCGCGCGCGGAATGTTTGCGCGGGCTGTGAGCGGTCGGGGTTTCGAGGGGGCGGGTTCGGGGGCCGCGCTAGCCGTTCCGCAGACGGGTGACGCCGCTCCCTCGCAGGGTTCCAGCAGCACGGGCCGCCAAAGACACAGATCCTACAATATGGGTCCGAAAAGGGGTTTGGGACATGCCACTGGTGGTGGGTGCGATTGTGCCCCATGGAGGGGCCGCCATCCCGGCGTTGGCCGGGGACCGGCTCGAGTTGTTTCGCCCGACGCGAGAGGGACTCGAGGCTGCGGGGAGAAGCGTCCAGGCCGCGAAGGCCGACGTGCTGGTGGTTGTGACTCCTCACGGGATTCGGGCGGAGGGCCGCCTCGCCCTCTCGTACAGCGAGCGCACGGAAGGCGTGATGGGGCATGGAGACGGACGCGTCGTCGCCAGCCACCCGGTTGACCGCCCGTTGGCTCGAGCTCTCGCTGAGGCGGCCGAGGCAGCCGGGATTCCGACGGCGCTTCTGAGCTATGGAGCATCGTCCGGGCCCCACTCCTGTCTGCCCATGGACTGGGGTGTGCAGGTGCCCCTGTACTTCCTGGCCCCGACCCGAGAGGGCGCCTCGGCGCAGCGCGTGGTTACGGTCGTTCCGTCGCGCGCCTTGTCCTTCGACACCCTGGCGCGCTTTGGTGAGGTGCTGTGCGCGGTGGCTGGGGCAAGCGAGGACAGGGTGGCCCTCGTCGCCAGTTCCGACCTGTGCCATGCCCACGATGCCGATGGGCCCTACGGGTTCGACCCGGCGGCGGCGGTCCTGGATGCCCACATCGTCGACCGCGTACAGGCGGACGACCTGTCCGCCCTGCTGCACGTGGACCCCACACTGATTGAGCATGGTAAGCCCGATGGCCTGTGGCAAATCGCCGTCCTCACCGGTGCGCGCCGCGGCGTGGCGTGGCGGTCGACATTTCTGCAGTACCAGGTTCCGACGTACTTCGGAATGCTGTCGGCCGTGTACACGGCCCCATAGGGCGGTGGCGACGGGCGTTGCGTGGCGCGAGGGCTGCCGGCGGCCGCCCTCGCGCCATACTCTCGGGGGACGCCACCTCCACCCGTGATGGCGTGGAGCACGGCCAGCACCAGGACGGCGGGGCGGGGCCCGCCCACCGGACGGTCGTGGGATCCTGCGCTCGGCGCCTCCCCTCTTCTCCGCGACCGCTGGCTTTCGGGTCTGGCGGCCGCTGGTCAGCGCGCGAGCAGGGTCCCCACGTACTGGAGGATGGCGTTGGCGCACTCCGGGCAGTAGCCATGCTCGCTCATCAGGCGGGCGGCCACGTCATTTAGCTTCTTCAGCTGCTCCTGATCGGGGGTCTTGGTGGACGTGGTGATTTTCACGACGTTTTTCAGGTCGCTGAACAGCTTGTTTTCGATGGCTTCCCGAAGCCCGGCGTGGCACGTGTAGTCGAACGACTGGCCGCGGCGCGCCAGCGACGAGATGCGAATCAAAATCTCCTCGCGAAACGCGCGCTTGGCGTTTTCCGTGACGCCAATCTGCTCCTCGATGCTGCGCATCAGCTTCTCGTCCGCCTCGAGCTCCTCACCCGTCAGCGGATCAGACAGCTTGGTTTTGTTGATGTACGCCTCAATGTTGTCCAAGTAGTTGTTCAAGAGGGATCGAGCCGAGGCCTCGAACGAGTACACGAACGCCTTCTGCACCTCGACCTTGGCCATCTCGTCGTACTCGCGGCGCGTCTCATAGATGAGGTTCAAGAGGCGTTCCTTCTCATCGTGAGAGAAGCCGGTGTGCTGCTCCAGCCCGTCCTTCAGGGCGCGGAGTGCGTCGATGGGGTTGATGCAGCGCACACCGGGCCGCACCAGCGCCGTGGACAGCCGGTTGATGATGTAGCGCGGGGAGATGCCCGCCATTCCCTCGTTCGGATGCTCATCCCTCAGCTCCTTGACGTCCTTGGCGGTAAAGCCCTCAACCGCCAGGCCGTCATAGAGTTTCAGCTTCTTCACCAAGTTCAAGCCCTGGCGTTTGGACTCATGCAGCCGGGAGAGGACCGCGAACATGCTGGCCACCCGGAGCGTGTGCGGCGCCAGGTGGACGCCTTCCAGGCCCGACTCGCGAATCAGCTTATCGTGAATGCGCTCCTCGTCGCCCACCCGAAGATTGTAAGGCACCCGAATCAAAATCATGCGGTCGCGCAGAGCCTCGTTCTTGTCGTTTTCGACGAAGCGCTGGTACTCTGCCTCGTTGGTGTGACTGACGATCACTTCGTCTGCGTAAATGAGAGAGAAGCGTCCCGTCTTGATGCTCTGCTCCTGGGAGCAGGTTCCGAGACAACATAGAGGTGCTACGTCTTGCGGGGCGCGGGATTCAGGGCGGCATCCCAGACCGCGATCACCTCCACCTGCGGAGGGGTGCGGCGGGGGCTCGGCCGCAGCACAAAATGGGCCACCAAGCCATGCACCACGGCGGCGCGCTCCGCCTCCGGCCACTCCGCCCCGGCGCCCTCCTCCCGCGCTCGCGCCAGGGTTTCGGCCCAGCGTGACGGCGTCGGGGCAGGGAGCGCGCGCGGCGCCGCGAGCACCGCCAGCCGCTGTTCGGCTTGGCGCCACGCCGCCTGCGCATTCGTCAGGGCCGGGAGCGCAATCGATTCCGGCACCCGCCCCTCGGCGAAGAGGTGTCCCCACCGTTCCACTTCCTGCTGCTTGTGGATGATGAGGTGCTCCAGCGCCGCTCGCTCCTGTCGGGGCGGGGTCGGCTCCGCAGGGGAGCTGGGCGGACGGGGCGGCACCGCCTTTAGCCCTTCGGCGAGCCAGGTCTGGACGTGGGCCCACACCGCCGCTTCCACGGCCGCGGCTTGCTTCGAGGGAAGCGCGCACCCGTTCCCGGCCAGGCGACCCTGACAACTGATTTTGCCACCCGAATAGTACATGAGGCGGCTGCCGCAGACGCCGCACCGGCCGAGGCTGGTCAAAAGGCGCTTCCGCCGGGGGTCGTTGTGCGCACGGTCGCCGACGCGGAAGCCCGCCAGGACCTCCTGAGTGCGATCCCAGAGATCTTGGCTCAGAAGGGCGCGCACGCGCAGGACGGCGGCGCTGTCGGGGCGGGGCACAGGCGTGAGGCGGATCCGGCGCCGGCGCCGTTCGCTGGGTGCGAGGCGGCGTGCCGCGTAGATGCCGCGGTGGTCTTGTCGCCCCCAGGCGATCAGTCCGGTCGCGTAGGTGGGATTCCGGAGGATGCGGCGCACGACGTTCTGATCCCACGTGCCGCCCCGCTTCGCCGGGACGCCGAGCTGGTTGAGGCGGGCCGCAATCTGACTCGGCCCCAGTCCCTCGTCGGCGCACCAGTGAAACATGGTGTCCACCCAGCGGGATTCCTCAGGCGACGGCACGATGACCTCGATCGCCGGAGCATGGCCCTGCCCTGCCTGAAAGGCGTAGCCATATGGGTGCACGTACGTGGGGACTCCGCCCGCGCGTGCTTTGCCGCGGGCGCCGCGTGCCATCCGCTGGAGAATCTTCGCTTTCTCGTACTGGGCCACGGACCCGCGGATCTGGTAGAAGAGCTGCCCCTCGGCGTCCTGCCGGTAGTCGTGGTCCACAAACTCCAGCTTGCAACCGCCCTGGTCAATCTCGTCAGTGATGAGCAGCTGATGCAGGAGCTTCCGGGCCAGGCGGTCGGGATCCATGCAGACGAACGCCACAACCTGCCCCGTGCGCACAAGCGCCAAGGCGGCCGACAGCCCTGGCCGCTCGAGAAAATCGCCCGAGACGTCATCGGTGAACTCGACGATTGCCGGTGAGGCGTCTGCGCTCTGCGCACTCAGTTGCTCCACACGCCGCCGGCAGGCGATCGCTTGCTCGGGCAGGCTAAACCCTTGCCGTGCCTGGTCCTCGGTCGAGACCCGCGTGTAAATCACGTATGTGGCCATGTGTCCCTCTTCGTCACCCGATTCCCAGTTCCTGTTCGATCCGCGCCGTGCCACCTACGTGAGCTTTTTGCGGTACACGGCCTCGTCGGGCCGCAGTGAGCTTATGGCAGCTAGCGGGCCGACTTGCCATGCTGGCGCGCGGATCTTCGCCGGAATAGCCGGTTAGGATCACGAGCGGCCAAGCTGCAAAGCCTTGCGCGCTCCGAAGTACCGGAGTATCATCACATATGAGTGATGACGCATAGGAGGTGTGCCATGGTTAATGAGACGGTGGTGCTGACCCTGCTCCTTCCCGAACCCAAACACGGCTATCACCTGCTGGACGAAGCCGACCGTGCGATTGGACCCGATGAAACCTTTGATACACGGCGCCTGTATTCCACGCTCCGGCGTCTGGAGCAACAGGGTGCGGTGGCGTCGCACCTAGAGCCGTCTCCCCGCCCCGGGGCGCCCCACCGCAAGGTGTACGGCGTGACTGCCGCAGGGCGGCGGCTACTGCAGGATCTCGTGGCAGATCCCAAGAATGCCGCAGACCGCCGTCGGTTCTTTTTGAGCCTCTCCCTCTGGCATCTCATCCCCACGGCCGCGCAGCACCACTTGCTCGCTCAGCGCCGGGCGTGGCTGGCCGCGGAACTTGTCCACTTCGAGACGGTGGCGGCGTGGCCGGGCGACACGTATTGGTCACGCGCGGTGCTGGAGTTTCAGCGGCACCAGATCCTTGAGGAGCACGACTGGCTCGACACCCTGGCGCATGAGCGGGGGCTGGATGATGGGCATGATTGACGCCGCGCACTTGGCGAAGCGGATCGGGCCGGACGCGCTCGTGCAAGACCTGTCCTTTAGCGTCGCGGCCGGGGAAGTGTTCGGGCTGTTGGGCGCCAATGGCGCCGGCAAGACCACCACGGTCCGCATGTTGGCGGGACTCCTGCGCCCGACATCCGGCACGGCCACCATAGCCGGGCATGATGTTGTGCGCGAGCGGCGTGCGGTCGTGCGGTCGGCCGGCGTGGTGTTCGAGCTGCCCGCGCTGTATCCGCGGCTCACGGTGGAAGAGAATCTGCGGATGGCGGCGGCTCTCCGCGGACTGCCCCGCTTGCACATTTCAGCGGCGCTTGAGCAGTTCGACCTTCAGCAATATCGGCATCGGGCTGTGCGCGGCCTCTCCAAGGGCTGGCGCCAGCGGACCATGCTGGCCCGGGCGCTCCTCGGTCGCCCCCCCGTCCTCTTCCTCGACGAACCCACCAGTGGCTTGGATCCACATGCCGCCGCCGCCGTCTATGACACACTCCGCGCCCTGCGCCACGCGGGGGTTGCTATTCTGCTCACCACCCACGACATGGTTGAGGCGGCCACCCTGTGTGATCGGGTGGGCATTCTGGACCGCGGCACGCTGGTCGCGCTCGATGCGCCCGCCGCGCTGATCGACCGCTTGCCGCACCGCACCGTGCGCATCCACTGGTGGGAATCCGGGGTGCTCCGCCAAGGGGAGGCCCGCCTCGGCGACCCGGGCACCATGGAGTTCATCCAGCAGATTGTGGCGCAGCATCGCGTGCTGCAGATTGAGACCACCGGCACCCTCGACGACGTCTACCGCCGCTTCACCCGGCGACAGGAGGCATGATCCCTATGCGTGTCCTTATCGCCGTCTCGCGTGAGTGGGCGCATGACCTTGGGCGCAACGTGATGATGTGGCTCATGGTCGCGCTGCCCACCGGCCTCGCCTGGGCGGTCCTCCACACGGGCCCTCCCATGCCGCTCAGCCCCGTCTGGCTGGTGTTTGCGCAGCTCATGACGGGACTCCTGCTCGCGTCGGGGCATTGGCTGGAAGAACGGGAGCAGGGCACGTGGGCGCCGCTGCAGCTCGGAGCGGTGGCGATCGGATGGCTGATTGCCGTGCAAACGCTGCTGGTTACCGTCCTGGCCTTGGCAAGTGAGGTACTGGTCTTCGCGGTCAATCACGGTGCGCTGGCCTGGACTCTGCCGCTCATCGTCGCCATGGTGGGCAGTGGCCTGCCGGCGACGCTCATCGGAGTGGCGATCGGGATGGCCAGCCCCTCCAGCCGCGCCGGCCACATGCTCGCAACCGTGGTGATGCTGGTGTTGTTTCTCGCTACGCTCACGGCCGCAAACTTTTCACGGGCCCCGCTGCTGCACGCGCTCCTGCACGGGCTCCCGTCACTGCTGGCGGCCACGGCCCTGCACGCAGGGTTTGCCGGCCATTACGCCCCGCCTTCGGCCGACTTAGGACTGTTAGGGTGGATCCTGGGCCTGGGGGCGCTGGTCGGGTGGATCCTTCGGTGGACCTACGTCAGCGGACGCTGAGGCCGAGGGCCGTGCGGAGCCGTGACGACCCGAGAACGCTCACGGCCCGAGGCGGGTGAGCCACGGCGACCAGGCGTCCATGCATTCACGAGGAGGGCGACGCCTCACCGGGAATCCGGGACTCTGCATGGGGTCGGCTCTTGACGCGGCGCTCCGAAGTCTGAAACCCCTCTCTTCCTCAGGAGGGAGCACCGACCGTTCCGCGACGACTTCGGACGTGACCGGAGGCGCCGGGCGCACTAGTATATTCTTAGCGGATTCCTAGCGGCGGAAGGGAGGCGGGATGGTGCTGGCACCAGTTGTGGAGCGACATCTCACGGATGTGTCGGGAATCTGTCGGCAGGAACATATCGAGTCCCTGGCGGTGTTTGGGTCTGCCACGCGGGCCGATTTTGCCGAGGGGAGCGACATCGATCTGGTCGTGCAATTTGCCGCCGACCAGCGAGTGGGCTTCCTTCGGCTCTTGGCGATTCAGGACCGGCTGTCGGTAATCTTCGAGGGGCGCTCCGTCGACATGCACACCCTCCGGGAAATCCATCCCGTGATCCGCGAGCAGGTCCAACAACAGCTGGTGCCGATTTTCCCGGCACGGGTCCACGCCTGATGGCAGAAAAGAACCCCCGTGTCTACCTTGCCGACATGGTGATGGCGTGCGAGAAAATCATCCGGTACTGTGAGGGCCGCACGGCCCTGGAGTTCATGAGCGACACACTCCTCTTTGACGCCGTGCTGCGGAACCTCACCGTGTTAGGCGAGGCCGCCGGCCATCTGAATCGCCGCTGGACCACGCGGTATCCCGAGGTGCCGTGGTCTGCGGTCACCGGCATCCGTCATCGGGTCGTTCATGACTATGGGCACGTGGATCCCACCATCGTCTGGGAGACCGTTCAGGGGGATGTCCCGGGGATTCTCCGCAAACTCCAGCAGATCCTCGCCGACATGGCTAAGAACCCGCCCTGACGGGAGTCGCAGAGAGTTTCAGGCATTTTGGCCGCGTTCCCTGCCTCCGTGGCCTCGGATTCGTCGGCCAGGCGGTGGTGTGAGCGGTGCGGATAGGACCGGGCGCGCTTGCCGGGGCGGGGGTCTATAGGCCACTGATGGGGCCGACGCCTGTTCAAATCGGCGTCAGGAATCTGGTGTTCCTCCTCCACCGCTGACCGAGGTCGACCGGAGCGTCGGGTGCAGCAACATGGCGGTGGCCATGGCGACGAAGCCAAGGCCCACGAAGACGTACAGCGATGCCGCGCCGATCCGGCCGGCCAGCAAGCCCCCGACCAAGGATCCCACCGGCATCAGGGCCATGCCCACCGACGACATCAGGGCCATGACCCGGGCCATGTGCTGCCGGGGAATGAGCGCTTGGTCCAACGACTGCTCCACCACGCCTATGACGGCCAGCGCGGACGCCCACGACCCCCACAGCACCAGGGCCACCGGGACCACGTGCACAACCCCCGCCGCCACGAGGGCGGCACCGTCGAAGGCGGTTGCGGCCACCATGAGGGGGCCAGCTCGGAGTCGGGCGGCGATCTCGCCCGCCAGGAACCCTCCCAAGAGAGTCCCACCAAACTGGAATGAGCCGACGAGTCCATAGGCCCAGGCTCCGGAGTGGAGAGTCGTCCGTATGTAGGCCGGCATCGCGGGCTCGATCATGGCGAACGCGGCGTTGGAGAACGCCGCGAAAAGCAGCAGCGCGCGGATCATCGGGATCCCCACGAGGACCTGATATCCCTCTCGCAGCTCCGACCAGAAACCGTGACGCGAGGTTTTGGGGTAGCTGCTGACCGTCGGGGATCCTGCCTCAGGGGCGCGGGGAGGTCGGATGAGGGTCAGGGCCAGACCCGACAGCACAAAGGAGACGGCATCCACCACAAAGCCCGCCAGCGCTCCCACCCCGGAAATCATCAGTCCCGCGAGGGCTTGGCCCCCGAGACCCGCCGCCTGGCGGGTCCCGGTGAAAAGACCGTTGGCCGTCGCCAGGTCGTCGCGCTCAATCAAGAACGGGATATACGCCAACCGAGAGGGCCCGAAAAATCGCCCAGCGGACTCAAGCAGGAAGACAGCCACTAAGGCCAGGGGAAAGGAGAATCCCGCCCGCCAGGTGATGAGGGCGAAGGCGCTGAGGATCGCGGCCCGCGCTCCATCACACACGATCATGGTCCGGCGATGGTCCCAGCGGTCCGCGAACACTCCCGCGGCCGGCCCGACCGCCACATAGGTCAACTGAAACACCACCGCGATGGCAGCCACCTCGAGCGAGGACCGGGTGGCGGCATACGTAAACCACATCAGCGCCAGCGCAAAAAAGTGATCCCCGAGGTTAGAGACGGCGCTCCCCGCCCAGAGCAGGAGAAAGGGGCGTCGACGGAGCAAGCGTCGGTACGGAGCCCTGGGGACAGTACCAGCGTTAGCCACGGCGGTTCCCCCCGGATCGGGTCCGCGCGCGCCGTCTGGCGCGCAAAAACTCGTCTGGCGGTGCAGGGACGTCGGGCCGGTCAGGGTCCTCGGTCAAACAGGAATGAGCGAATTGGGGCTGCACGGTCCTCCTCCTCTCGGTGGCGCGATGCCAATCCGCCGTGCGGCGATCCGCCAGTCGGCGCAAGAACCCCCGGCGCCGTCCGGTGTCTTGGTGCCGATCGCGCGCCGCCCAGAACGATAACCAGACCTCCTGGACGAGATCGGGGACCGCCTCCGCCGGGGCCGACCGGCCGAGGTAGTCGGCGAGCCACCGAGTCTCCTCCTCGTAAAGGCGATCCCATAGCTGCCGGGAGTCCGAGGAGGACCCGTCCGCACGTGGGTTCATCGCATCACTTCCGCGCAGGTGTTCGCGCGGAGGGGAGACGAATCCTGCCGGCCTGGTGCGCCCCTCCCCCTGCGCTGGCAACGCGGCGGGGCCGCCCGCATATGCCGTGATGAGGTGATCTGTGTGCCAGGCCGACAGGCCGGGGCGCCGCGGCCCATCCCGCCGGCTCCCCCGGATTTGGAGCGCCGGATTGCGGGTCCGGGACTCGATGTGATTGGCTCGGGCGTGCCCCGGCCGCTACCGGATGCGTTGGTCGCGGCCGTGCATCGGATTGACTACTGGGCGCTCGTCCGGGCGGGCGTCCTGTCGGCCGACGCGCCCCTCCCCTCCCGTCTGGGTCCCGGCTCCATCGGTGCCGGGCTTCGGCCCTCGGGCGGCAGAGACGCAATTGAAAGACCGTAGGCATTTCGGCCACTCGCGCGACAAGGTTTTATCCCGCTCTGCTCCTGACTCAGGGTTAAGAGTCCATACAAAAACTTCTCGTCACTTTTCAATAACTCGATGAACTCCATCAAACCGCGGTTCGCGATGTTGAGCTCCCCGTCAAACCGATACGCGCGAGGGTCCGACTCACTGCCGTACTCCCCCACCGTGGCCAAATCAATGCTCCCGGTGAGCTCGGCGATATCTTGCGACTTGGGATCGCTGGGCGCAAACGTGCCAATGCCCACGCGATGCTTTTCGTCCAACGCCAGGCGTTCCACGGGCACCTGGTCAATGTCCCCGCCCCATTCCGTTTCCAAGCGGTGCTGGCACACGGGGCACAGGTCGCCCTCGATGTAGAGGCCGTACTCGGCAGCCAGCTCCGCGCGGAGGGGCCCGGGAATCAAATGAAGGGGCTCTTCGTGCATAGGACAGCCGACAATCGTGTACAGCGCGCCCGCTGGGGTGCGTGAGTAGGACTCCAGTCCACGCTTCAGGATCGTGACCAAGGTTGACTTGCCGCCCCCGACGGGTCCCATCAGCAGCAGGATGCGCTTGCGCACCTCCAGGCGCCTCGCGGCGGAGTGAAAGTAGTCCACAAGTTGGCTCAACGTGCGCTCTAGCCCAAACAGTTCGTCGGTGAAAAAGAGATAGCGCGGCCCTTCTGAGCCTTCCTCCACGCCAGCGTCGGCAATAAGGTCGTACACGCGCGCATGTGAGAGGCGCGCCAGGCGCGGATTCTCGCGCACGCGGTCGAAATACTCCCAGAACGTGCCGGTCCAGCGCAGCTCGGCCTCCTGGGCTCGCCACCTCCGCAATCGTTCCTGCAGCGCTGCCGCATCCATCGGGATCCCCTCCTTCGGCGCATTCGGTGGGCTCGTTGATGTCCTGCCGCCTCCCCTGCCCACCGAGGCCCGTCAGCGGACGCCAAAGCTCCCACGGCCGCCGAGCAGAGCCCCCAGGGTGAGTGTTACAAGGTATGCGGGGCCCGACCGCGCGTGACGGCTTTCGAACGGCGGATCCTGGGACCGTCGGCGCGCGCACCCACCTGCGGCATCCTTCGCCACATGTGGACAATCGGGGAGCAACCCGCGCGAGCGGCGACCCGGGGACCTTCCCGCGCATGATGCTCGAATGGGCACAGTCTGCTATTCTGTTAACTTGGTTAGGAATTGCCGGGTCCAACCCGTGGAAGAGGTGCTGCCCGTTTGAAGCCCCTGAATCTGATGCGCTCATTCATCGGAAGCCACAAGTGGGCCTATGGGCTGGCCATCGTAGCCATCGGCGGGGCAGAGTTCTTGCAGGTGCAGATTCCCCACGTCCTGGGGCACTTCATCAACCGCCTGAAGGCGGGGGCAACCCAGGGCGACGTCGTGCACTATGCGCTGGAACTCGCGTTCTTCGCGGCGTGCTATGTGGTGGTGTTCGGTCTGGGCCAGATGCTCATGGGCCAGTTGGCCCGCACCATGGAGTTCGAGGTGCGCCAGGTGCTCTTTCGCCACTGGGAGCGGATGTCCTCGCAGTACTTTCAGCAGCACAGCGTGGGCGATCTGCTGAACCACACGCTTACGGACGTCACCCGGGTGCGCCAGGCGCTGTCGCAGGGGGTCAACCAAATTTCTCAGGCGATGTTCCTGTTTGCCGCCACGCTGTACATGACGCTGGGCACCATCAACGTGGAGCTGACGCTCCTGAGCCTCCTGCCTCTGCTGCTGATTCCCGCGGTCATCGTGGCCATGGGTCCGCGCGTGCGGATGCGTTCCCGGCGCGTCCAGGAAGCGCTCTCCGACATGGCGGAGCGGGCCGAGGAAAGCTTTCTCGCGATTCGCCTCATCAAGGGCACGTCCAACGAAGACACCGAGAACGCCCGCTTTGAGACCCTGGTTGATGAAGTGCTGAGGCGGCAGATGAAGCTGGTCGAGCTCAACACGCTCTTCCAGGCTATGCTGCCCATGTTGAGCGGCATCGCGTTCACCGTGGGGCTGCTGCTGGGGGGCTACGACGTCATCCACCATCGGATCAGCCTGGGCGGCTTCGTCGCCTTCTCGGCCTATCTGGCGATGATGGTGCAGCCGCTGATGCAGTTTGGGCGGGTCATCAACACGTTCCAGAACGCGTCCGCGTCGCTGATGCGCCTGCAGGTGCTGCTGCTGGCCGAGCCCACTATCGTGGATCCGTCCGATCCCGTGCAAAGAGACTGGCGGGGCGCTATCGACATCCGGCACCTGACGTATCGGTACCCGGCCACCGACGCCGTGGTGCTGGACGACATCACCGTGCACATCCCCGCCGGCTCTGTGCTGGGCATCGTGGGGCGAACCGGGGCCGGGAAAACCACCCTGCTGAATCTCATCCTGCGGGACTACGATCCGCCCTGGGGAACCATCGCGATCGACGGCACCGACATCCGCAACCTCCTGCTGGAGGACCTGCGCGACCTCATCGCGTACGTTCCGCAGGATGGGTTTCTGTTTTCCACCACCATCGGCGAGAACATCGCCTTTTCGATGCCGCTGGTGGTGCCGGAGGCCGTGGAGCGGGCCGCCTCGCAGTCCCACATCCTGGACGCCATTCGCGCGATGCCCGACGGGATCCACACCGAGATTGGGGAGCGGGGTATCACGCTGTCCGGCGGCCAGCGGCAGCGAACCGCCATCGCACGCGCGCTCATCAAGAGCGACGCCAAAATCTTGATTCTCGACGACAGCCTGTCGGCGGTGGACACGCGGACCGAGACCGACATCCTGCGCGTGCTACGCGCCGCGCGCGGCCAGAAAACCACCATCATCGCGGCACACCGCCTCTCCGCGCTCCGCGACGCGGACCACATCCTCGTGCTGGACCAAGGGGCGGTCGTGGAGAGCGGCACGCACAGTGAACTGATGCACGCGGGGGGCCTGTACGCCGAGCTGTTTCGCATTCAAATGGGAAAGGAGGTGGAGGTCCATGCCTGATAGTGACTGGGACGAAGGGCGCGAAATCCGGATGACAGACACCCGGACGGCGCTCAACCGCCTGGTGGGATACGGAAAGCCCCATCGTAAGGGCTTTCTGGTCGTGGTCAGTTTGGCGATGGTTTACGTCGGCGCCCAGGTCCTCCAGCCGTGGCTGGTCCAGATTGTCATCGACAAGGACCTGCTGGTGCCCCACCCCGCTTTTGAGCCCATTTTGCTTCTGGCCCTCTTGTACTTGGCGGTCACCGCCGTGGGGCTTGGCGCCAACCTGGTGCAAAACCGCCGCCTGCAGTGGATGGGCCAGCGCATCGTGCGCAACATGCGGCAAGACCTGTTCACCCACGTGGAGTCCCTGGCTATGCGCTTCTTCGACACGCACGCCACCGGGCGGCTCATCACCAACGTGTCCAGTGACACGACCAACGTCAGCATGTTTTTCACGCAATTTCTGCTCAGCGTCATTCAGGACGGCATGATGCTGCTGCTGGTGATGGGTGCCATGCTGGCGCTCAACTGGCAGTTGGCTCTCATGAGCTTCCTGGTCATTCCTGTCATCGCCCTAATTTCCATCCTGTTTCGCAAGAAGCTCCACGAGAGCTACCAGTACACCCGGACGCAGTTCTCGCGCCTCATCGGCTACACTGCGGAAAACTTGGGCGGCATGCGCATCACGCAGATTTTCCACCAAGAGCCCAAGCAGTTCCTACGGCACACCGAGCTCAACCGGCGCTACACCGGGGGCAACATCAATGAGTATCGGTGGTCGGTGCTGTTCAACCGCAGTTTCGATGCGCTGGGCAACCTGTCTGTGGCGCTGATGGTGTGGCTGGGGGGCCTGGCAGTGCTGCACCACAGCATTGAGATTGGCGTGCTCTTCGCGTTCACCTCGTACATCCGGCAATTTTTCCAGCCCATCAACTCGCTGACTCAAAACTGGAACACCCTGCAGTCCTCGATGGTCTCTGCCGAGCGCATCGGAGGCGTTCTGCTTGAGAAGCCCGAGATCGAAGATCCCGCCGATCCGGTCCGGGTGCCGTGGGACCGCCACGGCCGCGCCGACGTGCGCGGCGAGGTGGTGTTTGACCACGTCTCCTTTGGCTACCTCCCCAATCAGAAGGTGCTGCGGGACGTAACGTTCACCGTGGCGCCCCAAACCTTCGTGGGCTTCGTGGGCGAGACCGGTGCGGGCAAAAGTACGCTGATGGGGCTTCTGACGCGCTTCTACGATGTGACCGAGGGGCGCATCACCGTGGACGGGGTGGACATTCAGCGCTACCGGCAGCATGACCTGCACCGGATGGTGGCCATCGTGCAGCAGGAGGTGAACATCTTTTCGGGCACGGTGGCAGACAATATCAGGCTGTTCCGCCCCGACGTGACCGACCAGGCCGTCGAGGAAGCGGCCCACATTGCCGGTGCCGACGAGTTCATTCGCAAGCTGCCCGGGGGCTATCGTGCTTGGCTCCGCGCCAAGGGGGCCAATCTCTCCCTCGGGCAGCGGCAGCTGCTGGCGTTTGCCCGGGCACTCACGTTCAACCCCAAGATCCTCATTCTCGACGAGGCCACCGCCAGCTTGGACTCGCATACCGAGATGGTGCTGCAGCACGGGTTGACCCGCATTGCCGAAGGCCGCACCACCCTGGTGATTGCCCATCGCCTGTCGACGGTGCGCGACGCGGACCTCATCCTGGTCATGGACCAGGGCCGCATCGTGGAGCGAGGCACCCACCCGCACCTCATGGCGCGGAGCGGTTTATACGCGGAGTTGGTGCATCGGTCGGTCCCCGACACGATGGCGGCCTTGTGATGCAGGCCGCCACACTCAGAGCATGACCTTGGTGTTGGCCTTGCCGTCATAGGACAGGACGACGCGGCGGGTCAAGCCGCTGGGAACGTCCAGCAGGCGGGTCTCGAGATGGACCGGCCGGCCCCAAAGGGTGGCGACGTGCCGCAGCGCGCGCTCCGCGTAGGGAATGTCCAAGTCTTGGCCCTCGTGCCGGTGGATGAGATACAGCTCGCGGCGTCGGTTGAAGTCGCCGTCTTCGACGTGCAGCACAGGAATGCCGCCGTGAGTCAGCTCCCGGACTAGCTGCTGGCGCACCACCTGCCAGGAGGTGGACTCTACCTCGACCTGGTCGTGGCGAATGCCCCAGGTATACAGGTCCAGCGACTCGACCAAGTCCTCCGTCAAATAGTTGCGAATAAACGACACGTCGTCATCCACCTCGCGGGCAAGCCACACCGCGTCCGGTCCCTCGCTGGTGTTCAGATGCTCAAAGATCCTGTAGCCCACCAAATAGGGATTGAGGCCCATAGGGCCCGGCTGCAGGACGGAGGCGTGCAGTCGAGCAAAGTCCACCGCATCGGCATCGGACAGGTCCAGCACCCGCATCAGGCGGGCGTGCCAGTAGGTGGCCCACCCTTCGTTCATAATTTTGGTGCGGATCTGTGGCCAAAAGTACTGCATCTCGCGCCGGACCATGGACAGCACGTCCCGCTCCCAGTCTTCCAAATCCGGCGCGTGCTGCGCCAAGAAGCCCAGGACGTCCGGGTTGGCCTCCACGGGCTTCACGGCGCGCTCCGAGGCGACCGGTCCGGGGCCTAGGTCTCCATACGTGTCGCGGGATGTGTCGGCCGGGGTCGGGGAGCGCCCCCCAGGGCGCGTGTCGGGTGACGGCCAGTCGACGTGGTCCGCCAGAGCCAGCGCGGCATCCAGCAGCTGCTCCACGCGCGCGCTTCCATGGGCAAATTGATACTGGCGCACCCGCTCGGCGTGGCGGGCGATCTGCTCCAGCATGTCGGCGGGGGTGGACCGAAAGCACTGGTTGTTCGCAAAGAAGTCCACGTGTCCCATGACATGCGCCATCACGAACACGTCTTCCAGGGGCGTGTTGGTATCCAGCATAAAGGCGTAGGCCGGATTGGCGTTGACCACCATTTCGTAAAGCTTGGCCAGGCCGTAATCATAGCGGGTTTTCATCGCATAAAACGCCTTGCCGTAGCTCCAGTGACTCATCCGGCCGGGCACCAGATAGGCCGCGAACTCGTACAGCACCGACGCGGGCACCTGCTCGCACTGCACTGGCCAGGGCTTGAGGCCGAGGCTTTTAGCCGCCTCCCAAATGGTGTGGGCGTCAGGCAGTCGGCTCATGGCTTCACCTCCCCCGCCTGCGGCTGAAAGAACCGGCAGAGGGCGCGGAGGACGTCGGGCGCCTCCCCAATGGCCACGGTCCGAAAGCGGGGGTGGTGGACGTTGCTGAACGCCGTCATGAGTGTGGACGCATAGCCGCCCTCACGGATTTCGGTGTACCCGAACAGGTTCACCGACGGCAAGATCTCCGCCAGCAGCTCCACCGTCCGGCGATTGTCCGCATCTGACCAGTTGTCCCCATCCGAAAAATGAAACGGGTACACGTTCCAGTGCCCCGCCGCGTACTGCCGTGCCATCACCGCGCGGCACAGCTCATAGGCGGACGACACCTTCGTGCCTCCACTCTCCGCCAACTGAAAGAAGCTGTCCTCATCGACGAGCCGCGCCTGGGTGTGATGCACGATAAAGACGACGTCCACCTGGCGGTAGCGCGTGCGCAGGAAGCGCAGCATCCAGAAGAAAAACGCCCGGGTCATGCGCTTTTTGAAGTCGCCCATCGAGCCTGAGACGTCGCGCATGGCGATCACGACCGCCGAACCCTCGTGCTGGCGCTCGTCAATCCAGGTTTTGAACCGAAGGTCGTCCGGCCGGAGGTTGTGGATTCGCGGTCCCCGGGCGTCGCGCGCATTGCGCATCAGGTTGGCCTTCAGCGTGCGTCGCTTGTCCAGATTGCCCAGCAGGCCCACCTTGCGGACGTCGCGAAAGACGGGTCCCTGCTGGTCGAGCGCCCGTCCGCCCCGGGGCTCCAGGTAGGGCAGCCGGAAATCCTCAAACAGCAGGCTGGCCACTTCCTCCACCGTGACCTCGACTTCGTAGACATCCCGCCCCGGCGCCGAGCCGGCCTCGCCGCCCTGCGGCGCGGCCGGCGGCAGGCGGCCCAGGACGTCCCCGGCCTCCGTGCCGCCTGGTCCCTGCCCGACATGGCCTCCGCGCCAGGGATCGAAGCGGAACTTGAATTCCTCGAGACTCTTGAGGGGCACTCGCACCACCTGCCGCTTATCGGAGGTGATGATAGCGTCCTCCGTCACCAGCTCACCCAGGCGCTCGCGCAAAGCGGTTTTAATCCGCGCCAAATGCCGGGCCTGGTCGATGGGCCCCTTGCGCTGCAGCGACCAATCCTGCCCTATCCGCGCCACGTGCACCTCCCCGCGGCCCTCCGCGACGGTAGAGGCTATGCGGCGGGGGGCGGCGGCGTGCCAGTCCGCGGCCGGGCATGGGCGACGGTCTCAGTCGTCGTGAGGGGCGGGCGCGCCGGCGGGGCTGCGGGAGCCCTCGCCGTACCGGCGCTGGAACTCGTCGTGCGAGAGGCGGACTTCCCGGCCGCGCGATCCGTCGGAGGGACTCACGTAGCCCAATTCTTCCATGCGGTCGACCAAGCGCGCGGCCCGGGTGTACCCCACCCGCATGCGCCGCTGGAGCAGCGACGCGGACGCTTGGCGACTTTCCACGACCACGCCCAGCGCCTCCACGAAGCGGGTATCCTCCTCATCGTAGTCAGACGGCCCGTCATTTTCTCCCTCCGCGGTCCAGGGGGAGCTCTCGTCAGCGGGCCGCTCACCGGGATCCAGCGCCTGCATGACGTTCTCGATTTCGGTTTCTTGAACGAACGCGCCTTGAATGCGCTGAGGCTTGGCGGCGCCCACCGGGTGAAACAGCATGTCCCCCCGGCCCAGGAGGCGCTCGGCGCCGGCGGTATCCAGGATGGTGCGCGAGTCCACCTGGCTCGACACCGCAAACGCGATGCGGCTCGGGATGTTTGCCTTGATGGTGCCGGTGAGGACGTCGACGGACGGGCGCTGGGTCGCGACCACCAGGTGCAGGCCGGCCGCGCGCGCCATCTGAGCCAGGCGCGCAATGGACTGCTCCACTTCGATTGGCGCGACCATCATGAGGTCCGCGAGCTCGTCGATCAGGATCACGAAATACGGCAAGGGCTTGTCGGCTGCCCGATTGTACCGGGCGATGTCGCGGGCGCCCGAGGCCGCGAACAGTCGGTACCGCCGCTCCATCTCCCCGACGGCCCACTTAAGCGCCCGACTGGCGCGCTTGGGGTCCGTCACCACCCCATCCACCAAGTGGGGCAGTCGGCCGTACATCGACAGTTCCACCACTTTCGGGTCAATCAGGATGAGCCGCAGTTGGTCCGGGCCCGCCTTGTACACCAGGCTCAGGATCAGGCTGTTGATGAGGACGCTCTTGCCCGACCCGGTGGCGCCGGCCACCAGGAGGTGCGGCATAGCGTCCAGCGCCGCCACGACCGGCTGGCCCGCGATGTCTTTTCCGAGCGCCACCGTGAGGGGGGACGGGCTCTCGCGAAACGCCCGCGACTCCAGCACCTCGCGCAGCCAGACCATGCCCACCTCTTCATTGGCAATCTCGATGCCGATGGCGCTTTTGCCGGGAATGGGCGCCTCCAGCCGCACGCCGGTGGCTGCCAGCGACAGCGCAATGTCATCGGACAAGTTCAAGATCTTGGACACCTTCACCCCCGGCGGAGGCACGATCTCAAAGCGCGTCACCGCGGGCCCCTGACTCACATCGGCCAACCGGACCGCGACACCAAATTGTCTTAGCGTGTCGACCAGAATCTGACCGCGCTCCGCTGCGCTGCGGCCCCGCAGCGGGCCCCGGGCCACCGGGGCATTCAAGAGCGCCAGCGACGGCGGCCGATATGATCCCACCCCGGCGGGCGCCGCCGACGATTCCGCCCGGGGGGTGCGCGGCCGGGGGGCCGCGGGGCGGGGTGGGGGCTCCGGTTCCTCGGCCGGCTGCGCCGGCGGCGGCTCGGGATCCGGAGCGACCGGCGCCACCGGCGGCGCGCTCTCTTCCAGGGGCGCCACCCAGTCCCGCAGCCGACGGGCGTACTGAGCGCTGCCCCGCCCCACCGACCCCGCGCCCTGCGCGACGCTCGTGCCACTGGCGCGCATGCCCGCGGCAAGGCTCATGCCGGTCGCCGCGGCGGCCGCCGCGGCAAACAGCGCCGCCAGGATCACCCCCGCGCCCGCCGTCCCGACCAGCCGCGCCAGGGCGTGTCCGAGCGCCCACCCGGCCGCGCCCCCGACCGAGGTCCCAAAGAGACCCAGGAAGGCGAGGAGAAACACAAGGGCGGCCAACGCCGCCAGCTGCCGGCGGGGGCCGCCCCACCCCCAGCGGTCAAAAAGCAGCAGCACCCCGGCCGCGCCGACCACGAAAGGCACCACCCAGGCGACCCAGCCAAAACCGCCCACGAGATTGGCGGCCACAAACCGACCCACGATGCCGCCGGTCGCCCCCGCGAGGGTGAGATAGGCGACGAGCGCCAGTGCCACCAACAGAATGCCGCAAATTTCCCGCCGCGTAGGTGCACCTCCACCCCGGCGCTGCTGATCGCGCCAGAACCTTGCCCTGGGCTATGACACCCAGAGACATAGCACCGCCATCAAGGAAGTGTACACGGAAAAGGCGCGCCAGTGGTGAATCGAAGCCAGCGCCGCGCGCGCCAGGGGCAGCGCCACCACACCGGTGCCCAGCGCGGCGGCCATCCCCGCCCACGGCAGCGCCCCCCCGTGCGGCAGCGCCACGACGGCGGCTCCCGCCGTCACCGGCACGGCCAGCAGAAATGACAGGCGCGCCGCGGCATCAGGGCTGAGTCCGCGCCACCGGGCCGCCGCCATGGTGCTCCCTGAGCGAGAGAGCCCGGGTACCAGCGCACCGGCTTGGGCCAACCCCACGATGATGACGTCAGCCAGGCCCACGTTTTCGAATCCGCGCATGGCGGGATTGGGGGCCGGGGTGGTGGCCAGCAGGAGCGTCGTGAGGAAAAATCCCACCGCCGCCACCGCCGGCTGAAATAGCCAGGCGGCCCCGTTGGCTCCCGCGAGCCCTCCCACCAGGGCAGCGGGAAGGGTCCCCACCGCCAAGAGCCCCGCCAGTCGGCGCGCCGCCGGGTCACCGCGGGCCATGCCGCCCAAAAGCCGGGCCAGGTCCCGGCGCAACATCACCCCAATCGCCGCCAGGGTACCCATGTGGAGCGCCACTTCCAGCCCGGCGCCTGGCGTCGCCACCCCGAGCCACGCCCGCGCCAGCACCAGATGCCCGGACGAACTCACGGGCAGAAACTCGGTCGCCCCCTGCAGGATGCCCAGCCACAACGTGATTGGCATAGCCATCCCTCCCCGGGATGGCTATGCCAATCTGCCTGACATTCGCCGTGTCGTGCTCAGTCCACGAGCTGCCCCGGGGCCCAGCGTGGATCCAAGAAGTCACGCGGGTCCGTGGACAAGAGCCGGTCGAGCCGCCGCCGCCCGTCGGCGCCCACCCGAACCACGCAAACCCGGCCGGCCACGCGCATCAGGGTGGCATCCGACGGCTCGGCATGCGACGGCCCCAGCACCTGCTCCAGCGCTAGTGGCGTGTACAACACCATCTCCACTCCCCCTCGAGGCTCTTTTTGTGTGGGCCGCCCGCGGCGGCCGGCCATCGCCTAATGGGGGGCCGGCGCGGGCGCCGGGCTGAGGCGCCGGCGCCGGGGTCGACGCCGCGGCGCGTGGGGTGGCTCGGTGTGCCGGGCGAGCCCCGGCCGGGCGTCCACCATGGCCGAAAGCCGGGAGAGGGCCTGGGCCACACTGCCCACTTCATCCACCAGGCCGCATGCGACGGCGTCCTGCCCCACCAGCACGGTCCCTACGTCGCGCGCCAGCTCCCCGGTACGGAACATCAGGTCCCGGAACGTGCCCTCACTGACGTGCGAGTGATGGATGACAAAGTTCACGACCCGGTCCTGCATCTTGTCCAGATACTCATACGTTTGGGGGACGCCGATCACGAGACCGTTCATCCGGATGGGATGGATGGTCATGGTGGCCGTCGCGGTGATCATGGTGTGCTGGGCGGACACCGCGACGGGGACCGCGATGGAGTGCCCGCCGCCCAGGACCAGTGCGACGGTGGGCTTGGACAAGCCTGCGATCATCTCCGCCAGCGCGAGCCCGGCCTCCACGTCGCCGCCCACCGTGTTCAGGATCACTAAGAGCCCTTCGATGTCCGGGTTCTCCTCGATGGCGATGAGTTGAGGAATCACGTGCTCATACTTGGTCGTCTTGTTTTGCGACGGCAGTTGCAGGTGTCCCTCGATCTGGCCAATGATCACCAGGGTGTGCAGACGGCTTTGGCTCGTAGGCACTTCAGGCGTGCCCAGCGCCTCGAGGTTTTCGCGCGCCTCGCCATTGGACGATTTGGGCCGTCTCGCTGTTTGTGGCTCCTTGCCCGATCGCGCACCACGCAATCCATCGTCCCCTTCCCTATCTTCGCGCCCCTGCCCTACCCGCCTAGTGTTCGGGGTCGTCCGCAATTTATGCGGCGGCTGGCAGACTGTGGGGCGGGGGAAGCGTGGTGCATGTGGTGGCGGCTCGTGCTCGGCGTCACGTGGGCAGCGCCCCTGGCTGGCGGGCAACCTCGCCCCGGACTGTGCCGAGCTCGCTTGGGGGTTCACATCGGGGCCGTGGCGCCGCGCCTGGAAGCGACCCGGCCTCCCGTCACCAACGGGGGGCCGGGCGCATCGACTCTCTTGGGTGTCGTGGCCCGACTGGGTCCGGACGTCGTGGGGAAAGCCCGCAACAGCCCTAAGGCAACGGTCCCCGGACCCCTCGTGATTGCCACAGGCGCCGCTTCCCGGGGCAGGCAACCGGCGCGGGCGCGCAGAGGCGGCGCCCGCCCAGGTGAAGTTACACCTCCATGACGATGGGAAGGACCATCGGGCGGCGGCGGGTGCGTTCGAACAGCATCTTGCCCAGCGCGTCGCGCACCGACGTTTTGATGGTGCCCCAGTCCGGACGCCCCCGCGACAACCCCCCCACCACCTCACGCACGCGCTGGCGCGCCTCATCCATCAGTCGCTCCGACTCGCGCACGTACACAAAGCCCCGGGACACCACGTCCGGGCCGGACACCAGCTCGCCGGTTTGGCTGTCGATGCCCATCACCACGATGAGCACCCCATCTTGCGATAGCTGGCGGCGGTCACGCAGCACGATGTGCCCGACATCGCCCACCCCGACCCCATCGACCAGCACCTTGCCCCACGGCACCTGGCCCGCCACGTGGCCCGCCCGTTGCGAAAACTCCAAGACGGTGCCGTTCTCGGCAATGAAGATGTGATCCGACTCCACGCCCACAGCGCGGGCCAGCTCGGCGTGGTGCACCAGATGCCGGTACTCGCCGTGTACGGGCACCATGTACCGCGGCCGCACCAAATTCAGCATGAGCTTCAACTCTTCCTGCGCCGCGTGGCCCGACACGTGCACACCCATCGGGATGCCGTACACCACCTTGGCGCCCAGCCGGTACAGGTTGTCGATCGTGCGCGCCACCATTTTTTCGTTGCCAGGGATGGGCGAGGCCGCAATGACCACGGTGTCGCCCGCGAGGATTTCCACCGTGCGATGGTCCGAGGCGGCCATCCGCGACAGGGCGGACATGGGCTCCCCCTGGCTTCCGGTCGTCAGAATCACAAGTTTGTTGGCCGGCAGCTTAGCAATCTCATCCTTCTCGGCAAACGTGCCCGGAGGAAACGTAAGGTGGCCCAGCTCCTGCGCTTTCTTGACGACGTTCTCCATGCTGCGGCCCACGACCGCCACCCGGCGGCCATACCGCACCGCAATATCGACCGTCGAGGCGATGCGATGGACATGGCTCGCAAAGGACGAGACCAGCACGCGTCCCGGCGCCTCCCGGACCACCCGGTCCAGCGCATGCGCCACCGTTAGCTCGGACGGCGTAAACCCGGGCCGCTCCGCGTTCGTGCTGTCCGAGAACAGCACCAGCACCCCCTCGTCGCCGGCGCGCGCCAAACGGTCGAACTCCGCCACCCGCGCGTCCACGGGCGTGTGGTCAAACTTGAAGTCTCCCGTGTGCACCACCATACCCGCCGCTGTTTTTATGATGAGCCCCATCGCGTCGGGGATGGAGTGGTTGACCCGGTACCACTCCACGGTGATCTGGCTCTTGCCAATGCGATAGGGCTCGCCGGGTATCACCACCTCCGAGCCGGCAGGCAACGGCAGGCGGTGCTCATCGAGTTTCAGTTGCACCAGGCCCATCGTGAGGGTGGACCCATACACCGGCGCCTGGATGTCGCGTAGCACGTACGGGAGCGACCCAATGTGATCTTCATGGCCGTGGGTCAGCACAATGCCCGCGACCCGGTCCGCGTGCTCCCGCACAAATTGAATGTCTGGGAGCACCAGATCGACCCCCGGCATTTCCTCGTCGGGAAACGCCAAGCCACTGTCGATCAAAATAATATCGTCGTCCACCCACAAAACTGCTAGATTCTTTCCAATTTCACCGATGCCGCCCAACGGCACAAATCTTATCGTTCCTTTTGCCGGCCTATCCAGAACTTCCACCTCCAACTGTTTGAGGCACGCGCCAACCCAGTCTCCCCGACACCGACGGCGTGCCGTCTAGGCGGAAAGACATGTCCGAAACCGTCCGTGGCGATGTCGCCAAGATCGCGCCCAATCATCCACTCCACGGATGGGAACCGCCGCACGCTTTACTCGGCGCCATTATACGTCAACCCGCGCCCGCCGCCAACGGCTTGGCCAAGCGCCAGAGCGGGGACTGAGGGAGAGCGCGCACACCAGGGAATTCGAGGGCGCGCCAGCGATTGGTGCAAGGCTCGCGTCAGAGCCCCGCCGCCGCCAGCACGCGCTCCCACTCGGCCAACTCCACCGCCGATGCGGGCACGAGGGGCAGTCGGGGCGGTCCGGCCGGCAGGCCGCGGCGGTTTAGGAGCCCCTTCACGGGGATAGGGTTCGACACGGAAAACAGGGCTGCAATCACGGGCGCGAGCCGGTCCGCCAGTGCCCAGGCGGCGCCGAGCCGCCCCCCGACCGCATGCGCGATGAGAGCTGTGATTTCGGGGCCCGCCACATGGCTGGCGACGCTGACGACGCCGTGGGCGCCAACCTGCAGGGACGGCAGCAGGAGAGCATCCTCGCCGGTGAACACGCGGCGTCCCGGGGGCATGCGGGCGGCCAGCGCCGCGGCGTGCTGGACGGCCCCGGATGCCTCTTTGACCGCCCAGACGTTTTCGTGGCGCGCCATGAGGCCGAGCGTGGTCTCCACCGCCAGGTGCACGCCGGTCCGGCTTGGCACGTTGTACAGCATCAGGGGAAGGCGGGTGGCGGCGGCTACCGCGCTAAAGTGCGCGGCCAGACCCGCCTGCGGCGGCTTGTTGTAGTACGGGGTGACCACCATCGCCCCGTCCGCGCCCCAGGCTTCCGCCCACTCTGTCCACTCGACCGTGGTGGCCGTGCTGTTGTGGCCAGTGGATACGAACAAGGGCACCTCGGGGACGGCGGCCCGGACAGCGTCGAACAGTCGGTGCCGCTCATCGACAGACAGAGTGGGCCCCTCGCCGGTCGTCCCCCCCAGCACCAGCCCCTCGGACCCATGGGCGGCCAGCCAGGCCGCCAGACGGCCCGCCCCGTCCGCATCCAAAGCGCCGTCCGCCTGAAACGGGGTAACCATGGCCGTAAACACCGCCACGCTCCCGAGGTCCCGCCCTCCTGCCCGTGCCATCAACTGTCCCTCCCCGGAGGTCGCTACAAGCCAAAACTGTGGTGAAGGCAGCGCACGGCGGGCTCCATCGCCGCCCGCTCCACCAGGCACGAAATTGTCGAATGGCTGTCCGCGGTTTGCAGCACCTCAATGCCCGCAGCGGAAAGCGCGGACAGCATAAGGGCCATCACCCCGGGCAGGCCATGAATGGCGGACCCCACGACCGACACTTTCGCCCGGTCGCCGTGAATGTCGCACACCAGGCCCTGGGCACGGGCCACGTCGCGGGCGCGGTCCGCAAGCTCCATGGGAATGCAAAAATACGCGCGCTCGGGGAACACATTGATCAGATCCACGGAAATGCCCGCGTTGGCCAACGCCTGAAACAGTCCCGTGGCCCAGTTGGGCTCGCCGGCGGGGGTCTCCACGAAGCACTGGGCCAGACCATCCAGCGCCGTCACCCCGGTCACTACGCTGGACGGCTCGCGGTGCGCCCATGAATCGAGGGTTCGGGGAGCAGCCCCCACCATGGTGCCATCTGTATCGGAGAACGTGCTGCGGATGCGAAGCGGCACGGAAAACTGCCGCGCAATCTCGACCGCACGCGGGTGCATGACCCGCGCGCCCAGTGTTGCCATCTGCAGCACCTCGTCGTAGTCGGCCGCCGGAACGCGGTGGGCATTCGGCACAATGCGCGGGTCTGCGGTCATCAGGCCCTCCACGTCGGTGAAGATGTCCACCACCTCCGCCTTCAGCGCGGCTCCCAGCGCGGCCGCCGTGGTGTCCGATCCCCCCCGTCCCAGCGTAGTCAGCTTGCCGTCGCGCGTGCGCCCCTGAAATCCCGCGACGACGGGCACGCGTTCCCCGGCCAGCAGCTCCTCCAGCGGCGCGGGGTCCACTTCCAGAATGCGCGCGCTTCCGTGCGTGCCATCCGTCAGAATGCCCGCCGCGCCGCCCGTGAGCGGCACAGCGGCAATGCCCCGCCGAACGAGGCGGGACGCCACGACCGCAGCCGCAATCACCTCGCCACACCCAAGTAGCAGGTCCAAGTGCTCGGGCTCGAGCGCGGCGGCCTCCACCAGCGACAGGAGGGTGTCCGTGGCGTACGGCGCCCCGCGGCGCCCCATCGCGGACACCACTACCACCGGCCGATAGCCTTGCGCCCGCGCGCGCTCGACCCACTCCACCACCCGGTCCCGATGGTGCTCGGTCTGCACGGACGTCCCACCAAACTTCTGCACGATCACCTTCATGCCGATATCGCTCCCCGCCCGATAGCCGCCCGCATGATGTCGAGCCCGTTCAGCGCGGCTCCCTTGCGTAGGTTGTCGCAGGAGAGGAACACGTGGACGGTGTCGCGGGCGTAGGGGTCCGACCGGATGCGCCCGACCCATACATCGTCCGTCCCCGCCGCCTGGCGGGGGGTGGGCCAGATGCCCCGCTCGGGCGCATCAGCGATGCGAATCCCCGGCGCGGTGCCGAGCCAGTCCCGCACGTCATCGGCCGTGACCGCGCCATCGCACTGAATGGCGACGGACTCGGAGTGGCCCACCGCCACCGGGACACGAACCGCCGTGGCCACCACCGCCACCGGGCTCTCCAAAATTTTCTGGGTTTCCCGCATGAGCTTCCACTCTTCCCCGGTGAACCCCTCCGGTCCCGGGGCATCGCACTGAGGAAGCACATTGCCCGCGATAGGCTGGGAGTACACGCTGGGCGGTGGCTCTGCCCTCCCCTCCCACCGCGCCTGATCCTGCGCCGCCAGTTCCTCGACGGCTTCACGCCCGCTGCCGGAGACCGATTGATAGGTCGACACCACGACCCGGACCAGCCCGCGATGGCGTCGCACCACATCCAGCACCATGGCGAGCGGGATCGTGGAGCAATTCGGGGTGGCGACCAGACGCACCCCCGGGGTCAGGACGTGGGCATTGACCTCCGGCACCACCAGCGGGACCGCCGGGTCCATCCGCCATTGGCTCGACTTGTCGATGACCAGCGTGCCCCGCGCGGCGGCCCACGGCCCCCACCGGGCCGAGACCGCGTTGGGCGTGGCCAGAAACGCCACGGCAGCCTCCCCGAGCGTTTCCTCGGCCAGCATGCGCACCGGTAGAGCCTCGCTGCCATATGACACGGTCCGCCCGGCGCTGCGCTCCGTGGCAAGCGCCACGACCGCTTCCCGGGGCACGCCGGCCTCCGCCAGCAGGCCCAGCAGCGCCTCTCCCACAAGGCCGGTCGCGCCCACCACCGCAATCGGGCCAAGGCTCGCCAATCCCGTCACCGCCACCCGCTATCGCCTCCACTCTCGAATCAGGGGCTGGAGCTGCTCGCCGCGGAGCGCCGCCGCGATGGTGTCTTCGGTCAGCTCCAGATGCGCATCCACCGACCACGGCTTCTCGGTCGGATTGTCCTGCCCGAACGGAACAAAGTAAATGCTTCGGCACGCGAGCAATCGGCCCAGATTCACGGCGTTCATTCCCAGGGCGTCGTTGGTGGTGATAGCCATCACCACGGGGCGCGCGTTGCGCAACTGGGCCTTCACCGCCATGGTGGTGGGGCTGTCGTTGATGGCATTGGCCACCTTGGCCAGCGTGTTGCCGGTACACGGCATCACCAACATGACGTCAAACCAATGCTGCGGGCCACTTGGCTCCACCTCGGGGATCGTCGTCAACGGCTCCTGCCCGGCGGCCTCCGTCACGCGCGCCCACCAACCGTCGGGGGTGCCAAAGCGTGTCGCATCCCGCCGCAGCGCGGTGGACAGGACCGGCGTCAGCAGGGCCCCCGCCCGTCTGAGCTGCTTCATTGTATCGACTGCACGGTCCATGTTGCAATGCGAGGCCCCAACAGCCACACCCACCCGCACATTGATCAAGCTCACCGGACATCTCCCTCCCTTGACCGGCCCCACGGGGGGCGGTCATCTGCCTCGCACCACGCCTGCCACAATTCGACTACACTGCGCTCCAGCACCGCCGCCGCTGCCACCGGCGCCACCCGCCCGGGGACGGCCCGGTCGACGGCGAGGCGCGTGCCCAGCGTTTCCGCCGCACCCGCCGCAAACCCGCCCGGCAGCGAGGCCAAATCGAGAACGAGGGCTGTGGGAGGCAGGCTGAGCACGTCCTCCCGAGAAAAGACGGGAACGGGCACCGTGTTGAACAGCCAATCGGCGCCCGCGAGCACGCCGGGGCGGAAGGGCACCGCCTCCAGGCCCAGCGCGCGGGCGCGGCCTCGGGCCGACGCATCCCGATCGACCACCACCACCCGTGCCCCGAGCGCGCGCGCACGGACCGCCAGCGTAGTGCCCACCCGCCCCAGGCCGGCCACAAGGAACCGCGAGCCCTCCACGGTGGTGGGGCCCGACGCGAGTGCCCACGCGAGTGCCCCCTCGGCGGTCGGGATGGCATTGGGCCAGGCAAAGGTGGGACGCTCGCGATACGCCGCCCAGGGGACCGTCAACTGCTGGGCCCAATCCGGCGCCACCGCACCGGCGATGACCCCGAGGCTTGCGGCCAGGCGCCCTGGTGGGAGGATCAGTGTCCCCGCCGCGCCGCGCACGCGACCCGCGGAATCGATGCCCGACGGGGGGGCCACCACGAGGACCCCGCGCAGCAGCGCGAGCGGGGGCAGACCAAGTTGACCGGCATCGTGGCCAAACGACTGCGCCGCTCCCCCGCGCCGCCGCCACCGCACCACGAGTTCGGCCTCGCGCCGATCGCCACCCACCACCAGGATGGGGGGCCTCTTTTCTGCAGCGTGTGTGGTCATCCCATCCTCCGATCCGATCTCCGCTCACTATACGGATGGGTTGGAGGCGTGGTGCAGGCGCGGCGAATCCTCGCGAGCCGGCCGCGCGGACCATGCTCTGTGTGTCGCGGTGGTAGGAGGAAGGGCGCCCGGGTCCGATGTGCGCAGCCGAGGACCGTCATGGCCGCCCGGTTCGTGTGCGGACCCGAAGTCCGCGCTCGGCGGCTTTTCCCTCGCGACAAACTCCGCCCGCTAAAAGGCCGATGCCTGCGCGGACGGCGCGATCAGCGCGTTGCTCCAGCGGCCAGGCCGGGCGGCGTACCTGACCACCGCGGGCCGAGCGCCGTTTGCACCCCGGCGGCCCCGAGCCGACCCGCGAGGTGATTGGCGCAGGCAAAGGCTATGCGCTGCGTGTCCCGGCGGTCGCGCCCTGCAGTAGGCATGGACGGTGCCGCCTCCGAGACGCGGGACAGCTCGGCAGGTGAGCGCTAGAGAAAAGGCGAGTTAGGTGAGCAGGGCGCTGGGTTTCAAGGCGTCCGCCCACACGGTGTCCAGGCGGTCGAGGCCACGCGCCAGCACCTCATCGGGGTGCGTGAGGCTCAGGCGAACATAGCCGCGGCTCAGAGGGCCGAATGCGGAGCCCGGCGCCACGGCCACGCCCGCGGCCAGCGCGGTGCGCGCAAGGGCATCGCCGTCCCCGCCGGGCACCGGCACCCAGCAGTAGACGGCCGCCGGCGGCACCGGAATCACAATGCCGGCCTCCGCCAGGCGTGCTACCACCAAATCGCGGCGCGCACGATAACGCCGCGCGCGTGTATCAGGGTCGTCGTGGGCGAGAGCCTCGGCAGCCGCGTCCTGGATTGCAAGAAACACGCCCGCGTTCACGTTGGCCTCCACGCGGCCCACAGCTTCGATGAGGCTCGCGCTTCCCACCAGAGCGCCCACCCGCCATCCCTGCACACTATGGCCCTTGGACCACGTGATGCTTTCCAGCACATAGGGCTTCGCGCCCGGCACTTCCAGGACGCTGTGTGCTTGGCCGTCGTAAACCAGCTCCGCATAGGCGAGGTCGCTCACCAGCACGGTATCATGCCGCTGACAGAACGCGACCCAGTCGCGTATGGCTCCAAGCGGTGCGAGCGCGCCGGTGGGGTTGTTGGGATAATTCACGTACCAGACACGGGCCTGGTCCGCGTCATCGGGCGCGACCCGGCTCTCGTCGGGCAGAAAGTCGGGTGCCGGCGACAGGGGGACAGCGACCGTGCGTGCGCCAAACAGGGCGCCCGCCATCCGATACGCGGGATAACCCGGGTCCGGCACCAGCACGACCTCGCCCGGGTTGACCAGAGCGAGCGTCAGATGCACCAGGGCTTCCTTCGAGCCCAGCGTGATCCACACCTCCCGCTCGGGATCCAGCACCACGTCAAAGCGCTTCCGATACCACGCAGCCACCGCTCGCCGGAGTCCGCTGGATCCGCGGTATGGCGGGTAGCGGTGGCTCCGCGGGTTGGCGGTGGCCCCCGCCAGTCGGGCCACCACACTCCAGGACGGCGCAAGGTCTGGATCGCTGATGCCCAGGTCCACCACGTCCTCGCCCCGCGCACGCATCCGAGCCATCTCCCACGCGATCGCTTGAAACACGTATGGCGACAGGTGGGCCATGCGGTCAGCGAGGCGGGGCATCGGACAGCTCCACCCACCGTGCGTGATGTTGCGACAGCCAGCTCGACACCGCATCGGGGCGGTGCGTCGAGACCGCCAGCTGATAGCGGGCGTCGGCCCGCGGGACGCCCACTCCCATGTCCGCCACCGGCTCAGTCGGCGGGATGGGACCTGCGCTCGGCAGTTCGGCGGCCGTCACCAAGGCCGGCGCATCCTCCTCATCTGCTGGGGCCCGTGGATCCTCGCGATATACTTGATCCACCATGCCGGTCGGCAGACGCGCGGCCGCCTGATCCCGCCGTTGCCGGGTGTCAAAGAACGCCATCACCCACACATGCACCCCACCTTTGCCGATGTCTACGACCGCGGACGCGGCGCGTCCGGTCGTGAGGTAGTGTGTGGCAGGGGCCGCGAGCCTACACCTCCATCACACCCCGCGCCAGGTTGTGGGCAGATCCGTCGGGGCGAGGTCTACGATGAGGATGTCGGGGCCGATGCGCTGCACCGCCGACCAGGGAATGCTCACCCGCCGGCGGCCGCGCCCGACGCCGCGGCGCTCGGGCATGACCAGCGCCTGGAGCGAGCCGGTGGGGTCAACCTCGAGGTCGCAGTCGCCTAGGTGGCCCAGCCGCTCGCCGTCGCGCAAGTTGATGATCTCCTTGCCCGCAAGACCCGAAAAGCGCACCACCAACACCCCCGGGAAGCCTATGTGCGGGGAATCGAGGCTATGTCCCCCCTCAGCGGGCTGCGGGGCAGGCGCTAGGCGTCGCCCGGGGCGGGTGGCGCGGCGTACCCGGCTTTGGCCGACTGGCCGTCCTGGCGGCGAAAGTTTTCCTGACTCTTGGCCAAATAGCCTTGAAACAGATCCTCCGCGGTCATTCCGGCCGCGAGGCACATGGCCACATAGAAGTGCAACACATCCACCAACTCCTCATGGAGGTGCGCGCGGTCCCACGCTTGGGGATTCTTCCACCACTTGAACTGTGCCGCTTCCAAGACCTCCCCCAACTCCACGATGAGGGCCAGCGCCTGCTTCTGGATCCAGGTGCGCTCGTCGAAGTCCAGGCTGCGCCGGGCCACCAGCTCGTCCTGAAAGCGCTGCTGCCATGCAAAGATGGTCCCCAGCCGGTCGTCTCCCTCCCTTGGGGTCAAGAACCTTTCCGCCTCACTCATAGCGTGCTCCCCTCTCTGTGGTTCATTCAGGAGGCGCCGCCGATCTCGTCAAGAAACCGAGCGCGAAGTCCCGGCACCAGCGCCCGCCTGGGTCCAGCCGCCCCCAGGGCGATGCGGGGCATGCGCCGCCGATTCACCTCGTCCGCCACGCGCAACATGTCCTCGCGACTCACGCGGTCCACGGCGGCTACAAGCTCGGCCACCGTCGGCACCTCCCAGCCGGCGGCCACCCAGGGCGCCACACGATGGAGCCGCCCCTCAGGGCTCTCCTCTTGAAACACGATGCCAATCTTGAGCTGCGTGGCCGCTCGGTCCATTTCGTCGGCCGTCGGCGGCCGCTCGATGAGCCCGCGCCACTCGGCCGCCATCTCGGTGACCACCCGTTCCACGTGGTCCGAGCCCACCGCGGCGGACAGCGAAAGGTCTCCGTGATCCCGATGCCCACTGTAGCCGGCGCTCACCTGGTAGGCTAGGCCCTCCTGCTCCCGGATGCGCTGCCACAGGCGGCTGGTGTTCTGCCCCCCGAGCACAATGGCCAGCATCCGATAAATCACCGCGTCGGGATGGTTCCAGGGTACGGCCGGCCAGCCCATCACGATATAGGCTTGATCCCCGGCGACCCGGGTCAGGCGCTCCGCACCAATGGCTGTCGGCTCTCCTCGTGGCGGCGGGGCGGCTCCGGGGGCGGGTACCCAGCTCCCCATCCGGCCAAGCACGCGGGTGCGCGCCGCGGCGGGATTCGTCCCACCCCAACTACCCGTGACGGCCACGAGTGTGCGTTCCGGGGCGTACGTTCGCCCATGAAAGGTCCTGAGGCCATCGATGGTCATCCGGCGGAGACTGGCGGTCGATCCCAGCACCTCGCGTGAAACCGGGTGATCTCCCCACAGCGCTTTCAGGTAGGTGTTTTCCGCCCGGTCCTCCGGGTCGTTCAGCGCTTCGCGCAGTTCGGCCTCCACCACCCCGCGCTCCCGCTCGAGGTCTTCCGCTTCGAGGTGGGGAGCCGTGGCCAGAGCCCACAGGAGCTGGAACGCGGCCTCCCAGTCCTCGCCCAAGCAGTGGGCGTGGTAGCACGTCACCTCGCGGGTCGTGTAGGCGTTGACGTCCCCCCCTAGTCGGTCCATGCGGTCCGCCAGCTGAGCCATGGTGAGACCGCCCGCGCCCTTGAAGGCCAGATGTTCCAGCAAGTGGGCGGCCCCCCATTCGCGGGGTTGCTCGTCGCGCGAGCCCGCTGCCACAAACACGGCGACGGCGGCCGAGCCCCCGCCCCGAGCCGCTCCCTCCATCGCGAGGCGAGACCCGTTGGCCGCCGCCTCGACCTCCATGACCCCGAGCGTCTCTTCGGTTCCCAAAGCACCAACACCTTTCGGGGGCAGTGTATCGTACCAGCGCCGGCCCGAGGGCTCACCTCTCCCCCGCCGGCGTGCCGGCCGTCAGCAGCTGGGGCACCGTCACCAGGTGGTATCCCGCTTGGCGCAGCCTAGCCAGGATGTCCGCCAGAGCCGCGACGGTGCGGCGGGTGGGATGCATCAGGACGATGGCACCGGCCTGGGCCTTGGCCAGGACGCGCCGGGTGATCGCCGCCACATCCGATGTGGGCCGCCAGTCAATAGTATCAATGGTCCACAGGATGACCCGGTTGTGCAGGGCATCGGCCGCCGCCAGCACCGTGCCGTTGAACTCGCCGTAGGGCGGGGCGTACAACGTCGGGCGGGGCGCCCCGGCCAGCTGAATAGCCCGCGCGGCCCGCGTGATTTCGTTCAGGTTTTCGTCGAACGACAGTTGATTCGAATGCCGATGGGCATAGCCATGGTTTTCGACCGCCATGCCGTCGCGCACCATCTCCTGCACCAGCGCGGGATTGGCCGCCGCCCAGGCTCCGCCTAGGAAGAATGTGGCACGGACGTGCCCAGAAGCGAGGATGCGGAGAATGTGGGGAACGAACTCCGTGCCCCACACCACGTTAATGCTGAGCGCCATCAGCGGCGCGCGGGTGAGGACCCGATACACGGGTGCTGGCGGGGCGGCCGCGGCACTTTGAAGCCGCGGCGCCCCGAACAGGGCCAACCCCATGAGCCCGGCGGCGGCCAGCCCATACCAGGTGGCCGGCCGTCGGGCGGCGCGCCGCCAGGACCACACCCCAATCCACATGCCCTGGCCTCCCCGCCCGCTTTGTGGACCATATGCGCGGCGGCGCGGAATCATCCGGACACCCGAGGGTGTATGGCGGGCCAACGCGCCCAGCAAGCACCGTGGAGGACGCCTCACATGCCTTTACGCCCCGCTTGGGCGCCATGCCGCGTAGCAGGAACATCGGCGGCCGCGTCCCACAGCGCCGATGCGGCAGAACAAGTCGGGGCCGTAGCCGCTCGAGCGGCTGGGCCGCCTCAGGGACACCCCGAGGAGGGGGAGCGCCCGTTGCCGTGCGAAAGATGAGAGTATCCTCTCGCGGCAGGCTGGATCAGCCCGCCCCACACCCCGCAGGCGCGGCTAAGGCTCTCGGCGCGGCGGCCCTCGGCGCGGCCCCCGGTCCTCGCGGTGAGCCGGGCGCGGCGGGTGCGGATGCCCGCTCTCCGCCCGGGCCTGCTCCTCCGGACTTGGCGGCGGCAGCGTGGCGCGGTGAGAAAGATTCACCCGGCCCAAGTGGTCAATTTCCTTCACCTGCACCCGCAGGGGATCGCCGACGCTGGCGACGTCCTCCACGCGTTCGACGCGGTGGTGGGCAAGCTCCGAGATGTGGACCAAGCCCTCCTTGCCCGGGGACAGCTCCACGAACACCCCGAAGTTCATGAGACGCGTCACCTTGCCATCGTAAATCTGGCCGGGTTCTATGCGCCGCGTCAGGTCCTCGATCATGCGGATGGCCCGCTCGCCCGACTCCTGGTTGACGGCGGCGACGTAAATCGTGCCATCATCCTGGATGTCAATGGCGACTTTCTTCTCGCCTACTTTCGTGGACTCGATGATCTTGTTGATGGTTTTGCCCCCGGGGCCAATCACCTCGCGGATCTTGTCGGCCTCGATGTGGAGCGTGGTGATGCGGGGCGCAAATGCCGACATCACGGGGCGGGGCGCGGGCATGACGGCGAGCATCTTGTCCAGAATGAACAGCCGACCCAGGCGCGCCTGCTCTACCGCTTCTTCCAGGATACGGCGCTCAAGGCCATGGATCTTGATGTCCATCTGGATGGCGGTCACGCCCTCCCGAGTGCCCGCCACTTTGAAGTCCATGTCCCCGAGCGCGTCTTCCAGCCCCTGAATGTCGGTGAGAACGGCGTAGCCGTCGCCTTCTTTCACCAAGCCCATGGCGACGCCGGCCACCGGGGCCTTGATCGGCACCCCGCCATCCATAAGGGCCAGCGTGCTGCCGCAAACCGAGGCCATCGAGGTCGACCCGTTGGACTCCAGGATGTCCGACACGAGCCGGAGGGCGTAGGGAAATTCCTCAACCGGCGGAATCACCGGCTCCAAGGCACGCTCTGCCAGAGCGCCGTGGCCGATGGACCGCCGACTGGGGCCGCGCAGCGGCGCTGCTTCGCCGACTGAGAACGGCGGAAAGTTGTAGTGGTGAATGTAGCGCTTGCTGTCTTCCAACCCGATGCCATCCAGCATCTGCTGGTCCCGCAGCGTCCCGAGTGTCAGAGCGGTCAGGGCCTGTGTCTGGCCGCGGGTGAACAGCCCGGTGCCGTGAACCCGGGGCAGCACCCCCACCTCTACCGTGATGGGTCGGATTTCGGCCAGCCCGCGTCCGTCGGGCCGAATGTGGTCCTGAATAATCGCCCGGCGCACCTCATTTTTCAGGAGGTGCTTCAAGACGTTCTGAATCTCCTTGTCCTGACCCGGATGCTTCTCCAAGACGGCCGCGGTGACCGTGCGGTTGACGTCGTCGATTGCGGCCTCGCGAGCCAGCTTGTCGGCCTCGCGCAACGCCTGGCGCAGCGGCTCCATGGCCAGGGACTCCACAGCCATGGTCAGTTCGGCATCCGGGAGGTAAAGCTTGTAGTTGCCTTTGGGCTTGCCCACCGCGTCCCGGAAATCCGTGAGCGCCGCCACAATGCGGCGAATTTCCTCGTGCCCGCGGAAAATCGCGTCCAGGACCCGCGCTTCCGGGATCTGGTCCGCTCCGGCTTCAATCATCAAGATGTTGTCCGCGGTCCCGGCCACCATGAGTTTCAGGTGGCTCAGGCTCTGTTCGGCGACCGTGGGATTGACAACCAATTCGTCACCCACGAGGCCCATCTCCACGGCGCCCATCGGGCCCTCGAAGGGAATGTCTGAAATCGCAAGGGCGGCGGAGGCCCCAATCATGCCGCACACTTCGGGGCTGTGGTCATGGTCCACCGACATGATGGTGGCGACGATCTGGACATCGTTGCGGAATCCTTCCGGAAAGAGTGGACGAATGGGGCGATCCGTGAGGCGGGCGGCCAGGATGGCTTTCTCCGAGGGGCGTCCCTCGCGCTTGATGAATCCTCCGGGAATCTTACCCACGGCGTAGAGCCGCTCTTCGAAGTCAACGGTCAGCGGGAAAAAGTCAA